>NZ_CP099959.1:0-317307 GCF_040409815.1 Polynucleobacter sp. UK-FUSCHL-C3 | reverse complement strand
CAGCTGCCAGTCATCTAGATATTTGGGGGGATGCCTTAAAGCCTCTTTCCACTATTGATGAATGGCTATCCATAGCAATTAAAATTTGGCAACATAAAGGATGGTGATTCAAAACCTATCATTGTTTTGATTGATGAATGTATTGCCCAATTAAACAAAAAAGGGCCGCTCTGATGAACTGTATTTTGGTATATACTATGATATATACCAAACATATAGGGGAGTCCCAATATGAAGCAAACTGCAAAATTGTTTACCAATGGACGTAGTCAAGCAATCCGACTACCTAAAGAGTTTCGCTTTAACTCAACCGAAGTATTTTTGGATAAAGATCTAGATACAGGTAATTTAATTATTTCTGCTAAACCGGCTGATTGGTCTGGTTTCACAGCAATGCTCGACACATTAAAAACTCCCAAAGATTTTCTTAGCAAGAAAGAGCGCAAGCAAAAATTATCGTCTCGGGATCCATTTAAGGGATTGGCAGAATGAAATGTTACTTGCTCGATACTAATACGATCAGTCATATTGTAAAAAATCAACAAAAAGTGATTAAACGACTGGTATCTATCCCAATGTCAGCAATTTATATCTCGTCGATTACGTATGCGGAGATTCAATATGGCTTAGCAAAAAGGCCTGGGGCTAAGACACTTAAAAACACAATAAATGAACTACTTAAACATATTGATGTTCTGAGCTGGGATCTCTCTACCGCTGAAGTCTATGGAAAGTTAAGGGCGAGTTTGGAGCAGCAAGGTAAATCTATTGATACTTTGGATCTTCTCATTGCCAGTCATGCTGTCTCGAACAATATGACCCTTGTAAGTGATGATCTAGCTTTTAAACACCTTAAAACTCTTAAGCTAGAGAATTGGCTAAGAATGTAAATCTCTAGACTTTAGACCGCCACAGATCTAAAGCGAAGTGATGGTTGGCAATTTACTTCTTCGCTCCGCCCAAGAGGGCTCCCAAGACAGGCTTCTTATTTTTACCATCAGCCAGTTTTGGCTTGTTAACTGACGAAGCAGTTTCTGCAATTACATCCTTACCTTCTTTATTTGGCTCGTATGGCATGAAGAAGAATGGGTCTGCTGCGATTGGTTTAGTTGTTCCCGCCGCTTTGATGCCGCTACTAGCAATGGGTAAAGCAGAAACTGGTAGTTTGCGCTTTATGAGCTTCTCAATATCCTCAAGTAAACGTTTCTCACTATCGTCCACCAGTGCAATCGCATCGCCTTTACTGCCAGCTCTGCCGGTTCTACCGATACGATGGATAAAGTCCTCAGCATTAAAGGGCAGTTCGTGATTAATCACGCAGGGCATGTCAGGAATATCCAAACCTCTGGCAGCCACATCGGTCGCCACTAAGGCATCGATGCTGCCACTCTTAAAAGCCTCAAGGGTCAGCATTCGTTCAGTCTGACTCTTATCACCATGAATTGCCGATGCTTTAATACCATCGCGCTCTAATGCATTGGCCAGTCGCGCGCACCCTAGTCGACTGTTGGTAAAGATGATGCATTGTTTAGTATGTCCTGCCTTCACTCGATTTTGCAAAATTGCCACAATAGCTGCACGTTTATTCTCTGACTTTACAAAATGCACGACTTGATTGACTGTATCAGCAGCCGCATTTTGTCTTGCCACTTCGATGGTCACAGGATTACGCAAATAGGTCTGGGCTAATTTCTTGATCTCGGGCGAGAAGGTGGCCGAGAATAAAAGAGTTTGGCGTTGCGCCGGAATAAGATTAATGATGCGCTGCAGATCTGGCAAGAATCCCATATCAAGCATTCGGTCAGCCTCATCAAGCACTAAGATTTGGACTTGTGAGAGATCTGCAGTCTTAGAGCCCAGGTGATCGAGTAAGCGTCCTGGGGTCGCAATCAAAATCTCTACACCAGCACGCAGGGTCATGGCTTGAGGTTTGATATCTACCCCACCAAAAACAACTGCTGTTCGTAAATCGGTGTGTTTGGCATACAAACTAGCGTTATCAGCAACTTGGTCACTCAACTCTCGAGTGGGGGTAAGAATCAGGGCTCGAATGGGGTGGCGGGCTGGCGATGTACTTGCATTGGAATTAGGCAATAACTTCTGAATGATTGGCAGCGTGAATGCAGCTGTCTTCCCTGTGCCAGTCTGAGCAGCCCCCATTACATCACGACCTTCCAAAACAATTGGAATGGCTTTCGCTTGGATGGGGGTAGCTTGTGTATAACCTTGCTCAGCTACCGCCTTGAGAATCTTGGGGTCTAAATGGAAGTCAGCAAAGTTTGCTAACTCAGACGAAATATCAGAATTTGGAGTGATTTGATCAGTTAGTGTAGACACCCATTCATTTTACAGGGCTTGGACATCACTTAAGTTAAAGTGGTAATTAAAGAATGGCAGCAATTCCAGCGCGTGCAATGCCAGCATCATCTGCAGATTTAACACCTGATACGCCAACCGCTCCAATCGTGTGCCCATCCACATCAATATTGACTCCACCTTCGAGCATTCCTTTGATATGAGGCACGGTGGCAAACGCTGTTCTGCCGTTATTAATAATATCTTCATAGACTTTGCTCTCACGCTTACCCATTGCGGAAGCACGTGCTTTATCTTGGGCTATGTAGGACGAAACAGGGGCGCAGCCATCTCTGCGAATCAAGCCCAAAAGATGACCGCCATCATCACATACCGCAATGGTTACCGCCCAATTGTATTTCTCGGCATGGGCATTAGCCGCATCCAGAATTTTTTGGACATCCTCTTGGCGTAAAAAGGGTTTATTGGCTAGCATCGCAGTCTCCTTGGTATTTTGATGTGCTCTTTAGGGAGATTCTGCCACGGAATGGTAGCTCACCCCGATTTTTGACTAAATCAATACAATCGAATTCTCATTTGATTTAAAACACATGTTTCATGACCAAAATACCTGCCGATCCAAGTTTTACCCTAAAAAGCCTGCCCCCAGAAATTACCTCTAAGCTTCAAAAAGAGGTTAAAGGTCAGGTCATGGTCGATAGTGCTAGCCGAGGTCGGTATTCCACGGATGCCTCGATCTACCAGCAGTTTCCATTAGCAGTTTTGGTACCAGAGTCTGCGCAGGATATTGAGGCAGGTCTATCGATTGCAAAAGAGTCTGGTATTCCCGTTTTGCCTCGGGGTGGTGGTACCAGTCAATGCGGCCAAACGACCGGCGCCGCACTGGTAATTGATAACAGTAAGTACTTTCGTAATATTTTGAGTTCTGATCTGGCTAATGCCGATAAGGCCACGATTGAGGTAGAACCTGGCATCGTTTTGGATCACCTTAATGCTTTTCTCAAACCCCATGGTCTGTGGTATCCGGTGGATGTATCTACAGGGGCTCAAGCCACCATTGGCGGTATGGCCGGCAATAACTCTTGCGGAAGCCGCTCGATTGCCTATGGCAATATGGTTCATAACGTCTTGGGTATTAATGCTTGGCTAGCTAATGGTCAACTCGCTCACTTTGGCTCCTATGACAGTAGTGTGGGCGAAGCAAAGGTCTTGGGTAATTTTGTCAAGGGTTTGGTTGATCACTTAAAGCCTGAAATTGAGGCTCATTGGCCTAAGGTCATGCGCCGTGTTGCGGGTTACAACTTGGATGTCTTTCATCCACAAAGTGAGCTACCCTATACACTCGATAACAGCGTTAATCTTTCTCATCTGCTTGTTGGTAGCGAAGGGACGCTCGCTTACTTTAAATCCCTGAAACTCAAGCTTGCACGATTACCAAAACATAAAGTGTTAGGTGTGGTCAACTTTGCAAGCTTTTACAAAGCAATGGATAGTGCGCAGCACATTGTTAAGTTAGGTCCGACAGCTGTGGAGTTAGTCGATCGCACCATGATTGATCTCTCGCGCAATAACCCGGCCTTTCGGAAGACCATTGAAACCGCACTGGTTGATGCGCAGGCGAAGACAGTTGATGCCATTTTGCTCGTTGAGTTCTCGGGTGAAGAGCATGCGCCCCTCTTACAAAAACTCAAGGATCTCGATACCCTCATCAGTGATCTAGGCTCACCGAACTCGGTTGTGATGATGCCCGATCCGGCGATGCAAAAGAACTTATGGGAAGTCCGTAAGGCAGGCCTTAACATCATGATGAGTCTCAAGGGTGATGGCAAGCCGGTGAGTTTCATTGAGGATTGCGCAGTACCACTTGAGCATCTCGCTAATTACACCCAAGCCCTCACTGAGGTATTTAGTAAATACGGCTCACGCGGCACTTGGTACGCTCATGCCTCGGTAGGCACCTTACATGTTCGTCCTATTTTGGATATGCGTCGCGATGGCGCAACAAAGATGCGTACTATTGCAGAAGAGGCCTCTGAGTTGGTACGTAAATACAAAGGCGCCTTCAGTGGGGAGCATGGTGATGGTCTGTGTCGTGGTGAGTGGATCTCTTGGCAATTTGGGCCAAAGATCACCGAAGCGCTAGCGCAGATCAAACACCAATTTGATCCAAGCAATCTCTTTAATCCTGGCAAGATTGTGAACCCGCCCAAGATGGATGATGCGAGTTACTTTCGCTACCCACCTAGCTATACTGTCATTCCAGTGCGCCCCAAGCTCGACTGGTCCGCTTGGAACGTCCAAAATAATCCTGTGACCGAAGCAATTACGGCAGCGGGCACTGGGGGCGATCCCGCCCAAGGCTTAGCCAAAGCGATTGAGATGTGTAATAACAATGGGCATTGCCGTAAGTTTGATGCCGATGTCATGTGCCCCAGTTATCGCATTACCCGTAATGAGAAAGATCTTACCCGGGGCCGAGCCAACACCTTACGACTTGCAATGTCTGGGCAACTGGTCATGAACGGTAATGACGTTCCACCAGCCCATCTTCCACTGGCTACGCAAGCAGTAAAAGAGGTAATGGATCTGTGTGTTAGTTGCAAAGGATGTAAACGTGAGTGCCCCACTGGCGTTGATATGGCCAAAATGAAAATTGAGTTCTTGGCACAATATAAAGAACGTTTTGGACATACGCTGCGCGATCGCTTGGTTGCTCACTTGCCTCGCTATGCACCCATGATTAGCAAAGTACCTGGCTTACCGCCCCTACTGAATCTACGCAATCACATTCCACTCATTGCCAAGGCACAAGAGTGGTTAACAAGTATTAGTGCCAAACGCTCCTTGCCGGTTTGGCAGGGTAAGCATTTTTGGAATCAAGGTGATTTGCCGTTTGCCACACCCCAGGAATTGGCTAAATCGAATAAACGCGTCGTGCTCTTTGCGGACACCTTTAATGCTTACTTCGAGAATGAAAACTTGCAAGCAGCACTCTCCGTGTTGCATAAGTCCGGATACATAGTGCATGTAGCCAGACCATCCTCTAGTACAAGCAATCCAAATCCGTTTTGCTGTGGTCGCACTTATCTTGCCGCTGGCATGGTGGATGAAGCAAAGTCTCGACTTGCAGCTCTCATTGGGCATTTAGCGCCGTATGCTGAGCAAGGGATCGCGATTGTTGGTCTAGAGCCCTCCTGCTTATTTACATTACGCGATGAAGCCTTGCAAATGGGCTTAGGGCCAAAGGCAGAACTGGTAAGCCAGCAAGCGCAGTTGCTCGAAGAGTTTTTGGCCAAAGAACAAAAAGCTGGACGCTTTACCCCACGCTTTAAAGAATCGGCTCAACCAATACTGGTTCATGGGCATTGTCATCAAAAAGCCTTTGCTGCTGTCAGCCCCGCATTAGAGCTTCTTAGGCTAATTCCGAATGCCAATCCACAACTCATTGAATCGTCCTGTTGCGGGATGGCTGGTAGCTTTGGTTATGAAGTTGAACACATTGAGGCATCCAAGCAAATGGCAGAGCTCAGTTTATTACCAACCATCCGCAAGCATCCTGATGCGCTTGTGGTGGCCGATGGCACGAGCTGTCGTCACCAAATTGCGGATGGAACACAGCGAGATGTGTTACATATTGTCAGAGTTTTAGAAGGCCACCTAGATAGCTGAGATGTGGCACATAAAACGAATATTGTTTTTTTACTAGAGAAAAATTCCGATCGTCACCATCAAGAGCGTTCCAGTTAGCAATGCAGGCACCAAGCGTCGGCTGGGGTTACAGATCATTACTCCCAGCGCTAGAAGACATAGCAATACTCTTAGGTAGAGCGGCACGGTTGATAGTAGGCCGATGGGTAAAAAGATAAGACGAATTGTGAGTGCTGCCACCATCGCATAGGTAACCGCCGAGAGCCAGCGAAAGAACTCACTATCTTGGTTCACTTGACCCGAGAGTTTCACACCAATGGCTCTACATATATAGGTACCCAGAGAAGCAGCCATTAGAGCGAGCCATGCTTCCCAACCTTGTTTGAAGACAAAGGCTGTATCTAGATTTTGATAGAGAGAATCGAGGATAGTCATGCAGACCTCTTTTGGTCATAGCGCCTAATCCATTTGCGATCAACCCAATACGCCAGCGTGCCACCAACGAGTCCGGCGGTTAACAAACTAGTGTCGCGATCAATCAAATAAAAAATCGGACCAGCAATACAGCCCATGAAAATAGCTAGGCGGTAGCCTGCCACCTTGATCTCGGTAAAGGTAAGTAAGAAAAATAGTGGGTTTATAAATATCAAGCCCAAGGTAATGGGCATGGGTACACTACCCGCAATCAAGAACCCGACAATAGTCCCCGGTACAGAAATCAACCAACACAAAATACCCAAACCAACAAAATAGCTCAAGCGATGCTTAGGCTCAATTGTCTGAAACTCTTTTAAAGAAACGGCCCATGCGGTCATGGCAAGTAAATGCACCTTGGCATACAGTTGTTTATTGCGATCACGCTCGTGCAAGAGCGGGAAGAGGGTCGCGGTCATGGTCACAAAACGCGTTGCAGTCAGAGATGTAGCTAGAGCAATTGTGACCGATGAGGCACCCAGCAAAATCATCTCGAGCATCACAATCTGCCCAGGAAGGGCAAACATCAAAAAACTCGTGGCTGTCGTAAACCAGAGATCAAAGCCATTGGTACGCCCCATCGCCCCAAAGCCCACCATTCCAGCAAAAAGCACCATGGCTGGGGCCCCACGACCATCGCGCACCCCACTCCAGAAGGCATCTTTGCGATCCTGAAAGCGCGGACTCACCCTCTCCAGATTATCTGAAGAAGGGTCTGGAGATGGATCGGAAATACTCATAGAAGATAAAGCTTATTTTAGAGGAATACGAGCCTCGTAAAGGAGGTCATGCTCATTTGTCTACTTGTGGGGTTACTTGCTTAGCGCTGAGACTGCTCCAAAGCCCAAGTGATATGTTCTGTAACTAGCAGGTCTGCGTTTTGCAATCCATCCCGCAACTGATTCGTAATATCTTCTTTACTCTGTATATCCAGATCAGAGGCAAGCGTATTTCCCAGAGCAATCGCTAGATTGCGACGCCAGCGTGAGTAGCCAATACGCCGAATCGCACTACCCTCATGGCGCTGATTAAAGTGCATTTCACTCCATGACCACAGCTCTAAAAGAGTAGAGCTGCCTAGCTGATGGCGCTCCGCAAAATCCGGCACGCTCGTATGCTGGGCATATTTATTCCATGGACAGACCAATTGGCAATCATCGCATCCATACACACGATTGCCAATTGCTCTTCGAAACTCCACCGGTATCGATCCAGGATGTTCAATCGTCAGATAGGAAATACAGCGCCTTGCATCCAATGCGTATGGGGCGGTAATAGCCTGAGTGGGGCAAATATCGATACAAGCCTGACAAGAGCCGCAATGGGGCTCCACGGGCTCATCCACTGCCAGGGGTAGATTAATCAGAATCTCCCCCAAGAAAAAGAAGGAGCCAAACTCGCGGTGTAGCAGCAAAGTATGTTTACCTCGCCAACCAAGACCTGCTTTTCTGGCTAGCTCTACTTCCATGATCGGAGCAGAATCGGTAAACACGCGGTATTGCAATCCACCCTCATTCGATTGCAAGTGCGCGATCTTTTCCTCGAGTTCAGTGACTAAGATTTGTAGCTTCGCTCTTAAGATCTTGTGGTAATCACGGCCCCGGGCATAGAGAGAAATCACTGCTTCCTGGGACTGTTCTAGACGAGCTAACTCTGCAGAAAACTGCTCTTCTATTGTTTTCGAAGAGTTTTGGGGTAAATAGGGCATGGTCACGCAGATCGAGCGAATGGCGCCTGCTTGTAACTGCTCAGGTTGTGCGCGCAAACTGGCATGGCGCTCCATATAGCCCATCTCACCGTGACGACCTTCTGCCAACCAACTTGCAAGCTTAGGAACTGCCTCGCTCACATCGGTATCGCTAATCCGTAATTGGCCAAAGCCCAACTCATAGGCTCGGATATCCAACCAGCTCCGAATGCCTTCCAATTGGTTGTGCAATTCAGATGAAAATGCCTGAGAATGCATATAAATTGAGAGAAATGTCCTGTCTAAAATACTTTATTTAATCTTCACTATAAAGGCTTGATGTGAGTACTTCGCCCACCAGTAAGCTGACTGGCAACCCAGCTGAGCAATTAAATAAAAACTCCTTCTATGAACTTCATTGTAACGATGAAGCCGCTACTGCCGCCTTAGTTCAAGCACTAGCCCAGGCACTCTCCACTTCCATGAATTCGCAAGTAAGCCAAAGCCCTGCATCGGCCCACCTTTATATCAGTCTGCAGGGTGATTTAGGCTCTGGGAAGACCACAGCAGTACGTTATCTCTTGAAGGAACTGGGCTACACCGGTAAGGTGAAGAGTCCTACCTATAGTTTATGTGAGCCCCATATTTTGCAGATCAATCAATACCCCATCCAACTCTATCATTTTGATTTCTATCGCATGCAATCGCCATCTGAATGGACCGAGGCAGGCTTACAAGAACACTTCACTAGTCATGAGCCCACGATTTGCATCGTCGAGTGGTCCGAGAAAGCAGACAATACTCTACCGTTAATGGATCTTAGTATTAGGATTAAAGCAAGCGACCCCCTCGATCATCACAAAGAGTATGAGCGCCTGATTGCATTTCATGCCAATACCTCTATTGGTCTAGAGCTCCTGAACAATCTAGTCTCCAAGACTACAACCCTCAATTAGTTCTAGAGTCTTTATCAATATCCATGGATCCAAAACGCCGCTTAGTCCTAGAGCACGGTCTGAAGTCTATGGGGTCTTTGGGGGTGCTCGTTTTATTACTGACCGAGAGTGAGTTAGTAGGCGCCAACACTAGCGCGAAGTTAATTGGCGTGCGCATTTGGCCTTCGGAAGAATACACCCGCATTGCCTTAGAGTCTGATCAAGTCTTACCTATTAGCCATCAACTCTTAACGGGGCCCGATCGCTTGGTAGTGGATATTGAGGGTCTGCAGCTCAACCCCACCCTGAAAGATCTGGTGGCCAAGGTCAAACCCAATGATCCCTATGTGTCCCAAATTCGGGTTGGGCAGTTTCAACCGACGGTGGTACGCTTAGTCTTTGATCTCAAAGAGGCTGTAAAGCCCCAACTCTTTTCCTTAGACCCCGTCGCGGAATACCAATACCGCTTGGTGTTTGATCTCTACCCCACCAATCCCACAGACCCTCTCATGCAGTTGGTCAAGGAGAGTGCCAAGAAAGAGAAATTGTTGCTCGAGGCACAGGGTAAGAAGGATGATGACCCCATTGCTGCTTTTGCTAAGTCAGGCAACCTTCCTGAGCTTAAATCTGAAAAGGGGATCAAGCCCTCTGTGCCTCAAGCCAGCGCTGGCAAAGCAAATGATCTATCGGGAGCCCAACAGCGCATTCCGTTTAAACGCCTTGTGACCATTGCACTAGACCCCGGTCATGGCGGTGAAGATCCGGGAGCGATTGGTGCCCGAGGTTCTTATGAGAAAAATATTGTTTTGTCCATTGCTAAACGCCTAAAGAGCAAGATCGATCAAGAAGCGTCAATGCGCCCGTTTCTAACCCGCGAGGGTGATTACTTTGTACCACTGCACCGTCGGGTCTCCAAAGCCCGCCAAGTGGAGGCTGATCTCTTTATCTCGATTCATGCCGATGCTTTCATTCAGCCCCATGCCAGGGGGGCATCGGTCTTTGCCCTCTCGCAACAGGGAGCAACGAGTTCAACGGCGCGCTGGATGGCCAATAAAGAGAATTCCTCAGACTTAATTGGAGGTATCAACATCAAGGTCAAGGACAAGCAGGTTGCTCACCTGCTCCTGGATATGTCGACCACTGCCCAGATTAATGATTCTCTACGGGTAGGCAACTCTGTACTGCGCAACATTGGTGATTTTGCCCCCTTACACAAGAATAAGGTCGAGCAGGCTGGCTTTGCGGTCCTCAAAGCCCCAGATATACCTTCCATCCTCATAGAAACAGCATTTATCAGCAATCCCCAAGAAGAAAAAAGGCTTAATGACGAGGGTTACCAAGAGAGGATTGCCGAAGCCATCCTAGCGGGCATTAAGGACTATTTTTCTAAGAATCCCCCCGTAGCAAGGCGTGGCTAATAGAGATTCCTAGACTCCTAAAAAGAGCTTAGGGGAGGGGGTTCTACATCTTGCTATAATTTGGGGTTTGCTGGACTTAATATTACAAAAAGTCTCTTTTTGACAGCAAACAATCCAATAAGCCCTTGGATCATTTTTGGCAGCACCATGAAAATGGGACGGTAGCTCAGTCGGTAGAGCAGCGGACTTTTAATCCGTTGGTCGCGAGTTCGAATCTCGCCCGTCCTACCAAGAATTAATGGTGTAAACCAGTCACATGGTTTGCACTTTGCCGCACACACTCTAAGCACTTTGGGGGGAAATGGATTTTCAAGAGCCTGTGCCCGAGAAGGTTCCGTATCAAAGTACGCCATATCGCAATCCACAAAGTTTTCTTCATGATGCCAGTCAAAAAATAGCCGGCGCTTCCTGATCAAAGACATTCGGGGGAGTGTAGTATGAAAAAATCTACAGATTAACGCATCCTTGAACTCAAAGAGCTACTGGAAAAGAGATCGTGCACCAAAGACCTGCACTGCTTCATATGCAAGATGATTTAGGGGCCTCAGAGTCACTACCGCATTCTCAACTGCAGACTACGCCTCAAGCAATCGAATCCAATTTCGATCCAAAGGCTAATCAGCTTGATACCAACTAGGCGCCACTATGCTCGCCGGAACCAAAGCAGTCAATTACGGCGATGGCTACATTATTAAATAAAGAAAACATCAAATCGTCAACTGGCTTGGATCTGGATGAAGTAAAATTAAGAGCTTAGCTCCATCTTCAACAGTCAGCAACAATTGCAGCCGTTGGGGTTATTACGCACCATGCGCCATTTGTGTAGCTAGACCTTTTTTTGCGACGATCTAAGTCTGATGTAGTATGAGGATGGCCATTGGCAGGCTCACGTCACTATCGAGTGATGCTCTACCTTACTTAACCGGCACCCCTAATTCAATGGTCTTACTTTTAGTCAGGTACTTGCATTGCAGGCATACCGGGGTTGATTAAGCGCACCATATATCGGCGAGAACGGGAAATGCCTATGACTGTGCGTAAATATTTGATTGAGATACAGGCCGAAAAGTCGATTTGGGGAAAGATGCCCCACCGAATGTTATGCAATCGAGAACTACAATAATGCAAAGGCTAGTAATTGACTAATACAATCTACCTAAATTAGGAGGACCGTACTTTAAATGCTTTTTAAGTGCATCCACCTGGGTGACTTAAAGCGCACAATAGCCCAGTACAACCAGACGTAAGTCACTGCAAATAAAACAGCAAAGCCTTTGAGTACCAGGTGATATTGCCAAAACAAAATGGCTGGAATGACCGCTAATGCAGTCAGGATCCACAAATAAGGTGAAGTCAAGGCATTGCATTGAGCCTTAGCGGCATCTGAATGACCGCCAACCGAGGGTCGAACAATCCGCATATAAATTAACTGATGTAAATGCAATGCGTCAGGCATGCCGGGGTGTGCTTTTTGTAGTAAAACGCGGCGATAGATCGTAAACACTGTCTCAAAGATTGGGTACAGGCAAAGTAGTAAGGGAAACCATTTTGAAACTTCTGGATGACGAGCCGTTAACAACACCGAGAGCTCAGCAATCCAAAAACCCACAAAATAAGCCCCGCCATCACCCAAAAAGATAGCCCCGCGCGGGTAATTAAAAACGAGGAAACCCAGTAAAGCACCGATCATTGCTAGCGCAGCAATCATGATGGGATAGTCATTTACCTGAAAGGCAACATAAGTAATGCCAGACAAAATAATGACGGCTACCATCGACGATAAGCCGTTATAGCCATCAATAATGTTAAAAGCGTTGGCTACCCCACCAACAGCAAAGCAAGTAATGGCTATAGCCACAAAGGGATAAGCCATCATCAGGTTATCAATACCTAAAATCTGCACACTACCCAGCCAAGCATTTAAAAAATAGCCCGCCAGCCCTGCCGAGACCATGGTGGCGAGCAATCTAACCTTAACACCTACCTTTTTGGTTAAATCCTCAGTCAACCCAGAAAGAAAGGCTGGCAAGGAGCACATCACCAAAAGCAAGCCAAATAACCCTACTTCAGCATTTTCAAAATAGCGCGCGAAAAGCGCTACTAACGATCCAAAGAAAATAGCAATCCCCCCAACACGAGGCACCGGTACTGCATGAAATTTTTGGACCCCAGATAAATCAGAATCTGCCGTAAAAGCTAAATGCAATTTCTTCGATTGCACTATGAATAAATTAGTGACTAGTGATGAAATAAAAGCAAGTACTAAAGTAGACATACGAATCCAGAAAAATTAAACAGCATTATAAAAATAAAAATTCATAGAAATGAAACTAATCACTTATTTTTATGTTTTAGAAAATAGAAGCGTAATAGTAATAATAATAGAAGCTGGGTCAAAACCGATATCCAAGCACAGACTTCAATTCCATAAATAGGCAGCGCTATCGCATTCAGAGTTACATTAAAAATCGCAGCTACGACTGTGATACTCATTAGCAAACGCTGCAGCTCAAGTGCCAGAAAGGCTTGAAATAAAACCGTGTTGCCTAAAAAAAATATAAATCCAATCGTTAAAACCTCAAATAACTGAACTGAAGCACTATATTGCTCACCAAAAAAAAAGGGAATAATAGTTGATGAAAATAAAAATGCGCAAACACATATTATCGATCCAATAAATAGTGCTAAGTAAAGGGCATTCAAAATTTTTCCAGTGGAAACCTCTATAGATAGCTGAGACATGCGAAATTTACGTAACAAGACGATTGCAACTGGTCCCCCAAAAACTTGTAGGGCCTCAACCAATCGACAGGCAACACCATATTCACCAACATCAGAACGTGGGATATCAAATAACCTACAAAGCAAAAGATCAGACCTAGCATACAAGCCACATGCAATGGCCCAAGCAGCCAAAGGAATGGTAACCCTAAAAATTTTCCATGGGATCAAAAATATTGGCTTTATCTTAGATCTAAACATCAATACAAAACAAACTACATAGCCTCCGATACCTTGGGCAAATAAGACTGAAGAAGGACTATCAAAACCATACAATATAAAAGTTACAACAAAAAAGGCTGTTAAAAATCGAGTCATAACCTGCAAAAATGCATCTCGCGCCAATCTCCCTTGGCCACGCAAGACTGACATTGATTGCGCAATTAAAACAACCGGACAAAAAGCAAAAATGATAGCGAATAAAGTGGTTAGATCTTGTTCAAACGGGTTGATAATTGCCATTAGAATTAGAATTGCTACGAGCAAAAGTGTATATCCAAATGCGTAACGACTCAGCGTTTGATCTTCAATCGCAATATCCAAAGAGGCTAGAGCTGACTCCCGCTGGAGCAATGCAATAAAACCGCCGTCAAGCAGTATTGTGATAAAAAAACCTGCAGACATTGCAATTGCGTACACTCCAAATTGATCCACGCCTAAATGACGAGCAACTAAGATGCTCAAGCCAAAGCTAATCAGAGCCTGGATTGCCGTTGCTACCCACTGGTAACTTAAGAGCCAAAGGGTTAACAGAAAAATATCCTCAAATTATTGGTGGATTATCTAGATATAATTCGGGCGAATGGCCGTGCTATTTTTTGTAAAGGATATGGAAGAGCGTTCCAAAGCCCAAAAAGAGCCTTTCTTGCTAAAGGAAATCCGAGCAATATAGACTGCATAGCTAATGCACTTCTTCTGCGAAGAATATATCCAAAACTCATCATCATGGCCCACTTAAACTCTTGAGGAGAGTATGGATGCTTAGACCTTACTGTACCCAGTTTATCAACCTCCACATCAATTGCTTGATCAATCACCCTGATAAACTCTCGATAACTCCAGCGGGGGTTTAGTGCTACCTCTAGGTATGTTCGATCTGCCATTTTTTGTAGATATTCATGGTCTTTTATTTTTTCAACAACCTCTTCAAAGTTTGAAAAATCTTTCTTTAGAACTACGAAATGGCGGCCTGGCTCTAAAACATTTGAATATTCACCTTCAAATAAAACCATAGGCGTCCTGAGTGCTGCAGCCTCAAAACACCGAGGTGAAATCTGATGCAGTCTTAATGAGCCCTCATATTCTTTTAAAAAGAGTTCAGAAACCTCTTCAAATGTAGCTTGAGGATGTTCGGAAACGTACTGATCAACTCTTCGCTCGAGCTGACCATCAAAATCAATAATACTAGCCCCGCTCTCTACTCCAATTACAGTTTTGCAAGATGCTACGAAATTAGTCCAAGCGTGACCATATAAGCGTTCATATTCGCGCGTTGACAAGTCTAGATTCAAGCCAAGAGATTTTGCTTTTGCGCGCCGCTTAAACTCTTCAGATATGAACCATTTTTCATAGGCAAGCGCACCAAGCCAGTACCACATCTTCCTAGTTCTATATCCAACATCAATTGGTCTTTTTGCTACCGGTACGACCTCAAGCTTTAGCAATGCTTCAGGAACATAGCCAGTCAAAACATTGATTACCCTTAAATTTGGTACTTTTTCAGCAGGATAAACTTTTGGTATTTCGCCCTCTGGAACGCATGAGAAAAGGACATTAATTCCTAATTCGTTAATGTGCTTCCAATAGGTCTTAATTTCACGGTACTCATCCTGCAAGAAGGCGGCTTTGAGCCCTTTGAATTGCCTGAGTTTCCTAACCAGATCTTCACCAAAGTAGTGCTTTAACAATGGTCCAATCGAAAGAGAATAATGGGAAATTACTACATCAAAACGATCTAAATCAATGCGGGCTGGAAAATGATGCAACATCGAAATTTCGTAAACATTGTGTTCGGAATATTTATGTAGCGCATCTAAATACTCCGTAACCGTTGCTGCTTGCGTATTAGCTGTTGGGCGATTTGTTAAAAACAGTATTTCCATCAGGATTTACTGTCAATAAATTGCTGATGCCAAAGTTCTAAACTGAGCAAGGCCCATAAATTTCTGCCATAAATACTTTGGGTATCAAGAATTGAATCAAGGGTGACTCCATCCCGCAAATAAGGCCTTGTTCTTGCCTTATGAGAAGAAAATGTATCGCCAATAAAATCACGCGCAGGACCTCCCTGTCTAAGCCAAAGATTTAAAGGTACGGGAAAGCCCATCTTGTCTTTGCGTTCTCGAATAGCCTTGGGGAGTTTGTGGGAAAAGGATTCTTTGAGTAAGCGTTTTAACTCGCCATTCAGGAATTTCACATTTGCTGGGATAGTTGCAGCTAATTCAACTAAAGGATGATCCAGAAATGGGACGCGTGACTCGAGCCCATGCGCCATGCTCATTCGATCCTCTACCTGTAGCAATGCGGGTAAAAGAGTTTTAAAGTCAAAATGGGTCATCAAGTCAAAATAGGATTCATGACCAACATTATTTCCCCAAAAAATTGATCTAAACTCCTCAAACGCTTTTTCTCTTTGGATGATCCCAGGGCGCAACATTGGCTCTATCGTATTTGATCGATTAATTAGCCTGAAATAACGCTGATCCTTAGGCTCAAATAAGCCGGCTGAAAAAAATTCCTTCATTAATGGCTTATATTCCCGCAAAGTTCTTAAATTAGGAATGATTGACTCATAGGTCACAACAAAGTGTCCATTATTCAAGGTGCCATCAATTGCTCCTTGAATACACTGCTCAAAATAAGCAATCAAATATCTTGCGTAGCCACCAAAAATCTCATCGCCGCCCTGCCCCCCAAGAACCACTTTTAGATGCTTGCTTGCAACTTTTGAAACCATGTACTGAGGAAATGAGCCGGGCCCTGCAATAGGACTATCAAGATGATAAATAACTTCCGCAATGTTATCTACAAAGTCTTGCTCGGTAATAGAAGCAATATATAAATCCATATCGTGATCTTCTGCAACCGCACGAGCATATCTAGATTCATCAAATGCGTCACTATCCGTAAATCTGCCATTGAAAATCTTAAATCGAGAATTTGAGTCCTGATATTTAGAGCCTAAGATTGCTAAAAGGCTAGAGTCTACCCCACCACTAACATAGGCGCCAATTTCAACATCAGCACGCATATGCATTTTTGTGGAGTCATCCATCAGTCCCTGAATCTTTTCGATAAAGTACTTATCGGCATGTTCAAAATCCAGGTTGTAGTGCACCTCCCAATAGCGCTTAATGCTAATTGCGCCATCCTTAGTGACCCAGCCGCAATGAGCAGGCTCAATTTGCTTCACGCCCTCCAACAGCGTTTTGGATCCAAGGCAGAATTGAAAACTGAAATAGTCACTGAGGGCATGCGTATCGACAGATCTAGTATTAATAAATGGCAGTAAGGCCTTAATTTCGGAGGCAAAATAAATCACCCCATCAGGCCCTTGAAGCCAGTAAAGCGGCTTTATGCCAAAACGATCTCGGGCAAAAAAGATGGCATCCTTTTTTGCATCCCAAATTAAAAAAGCAAACATGCCGCGTAAATGCTGGACGCAATCCTCACCCCACTTCTGATAAGCATACAAAATGACTTCGGTATCAGAATGGGTCTTAAATAAATCTAAACCCAGCTCCTCACGTAACTCAATATAGTTATAGATCTCACCATTAAAGATAATAGTAGTGCCATTATCCAAAGACATGGGTTGAGCACCGCTATCTAGATCAACAATAGTCAAGCGAACATGGCCAAATCCTATCCGAGACTGAGGGTCAATCCAAACACCATTAGCATCTGGACCACGATGATGAATTTGCTTGACACCCGCCTGAATACTATTTTGCAATTCCTCTTTAATAAGAGGTAGAGGAGAGATTATTGAAAAGATTCCGCACATATTAAATTAGCGCTAATAAAGATCACTGCTTAAGATCTGCCAAGAATCTTTTTTAACGAGACTTCTGACTAGAGGGAGGAGATAAGGCCATATTTTAAGGGCAAATTCATATAAATTGGGCTAGAAATACATTTTGCGAATAATCTTCTTAATGGGAGTTCTTGCAAGAAGGGGAATATATGGCCATATTTTAAGAGCAAAGGACAAATTTCCCATAATCCATGAATCAGCACTTCCATGAAAAAGTGCTGGCACCCTAACGGGATCCTTTGAAAAGTTACCGCTTAGAGTTACTGAGGAAGTAATAGGGCTTAATGAATCCTTAGTAGATAGCTCACTTAACTCTAGATCAATCATGCTAACAAATTGCTGGTAACTATATTTGCCTGTTTCGATGATGTCAGTTTTTACCCTAGAGGCCATTTCGTCAATGAAATCGCCGTCCCTCAACTTGGCAATAATCTCAGGCAGATTGCTGTGATCCTTTTTTAAAGAAAGAAAGTGGCGATTTGGCTCAATAACATTACTGTAAGTCCCTTCATAAAGAATCATAATAGTACCGGCTGCTGCCATTTCAAATATACGTGGAGATATTTGATTCATGAGTCCGGGTCGCTCTAAAGTCTGAATAAAATTCTCGTATATCTCATCTTCAGACATGGAGGAGTTTAGCTTACGATATTTTTTTATCGCCTGATCCAGATTACCATCCCAATCAAATACATTGCTACCACTCTCTGATCCAAGCATTGATTTGCAATTTGCTATAAATTTATACCAATTGTCGCCATAAATACGGGACTGCTCATCCCATTCAATGTCATGGACGATATTATTTAATTTGCAATATTGCTTTACAGACACCCCAATTCTAACTTTTTCCCTAGCTAAATCACCATACTTAATAGGTAAATGTCTGCCGCGATATCCAATCTCTATACTACGACTAGAGGGTGGCACCTTCACCCACTTGGAAAAAGAATTTAAATTTTCTGGCACATATCCAGTTAAGTTATTAACGAACTTCGTATTCGAAAATTCTTCTTTTGGATAAATAATTGAAATTGAAATTTTAGGCACGACGCTGAATACAATATCGAACTTAATTTTTTTAATCCAGTATTTAGTACGCGCTACCTTATCATACTCATCCTGAATAAATAAAACCTTGGCACCTCGATATTGGGAAAGGGTTTCTCCCATAGCCTCAGAAATCTGATCAGCAGGCAACCTAACCGAGTAATGCAAAAAAATAATTTGAAAATATTCTAGAGATTCTTTTTCTTTAGCAAGATTTTCATAGTGAAGATAGTAAAATTTATTTTGAGAAAACTTTCTAAACGCATCGAGATGCTCAAAAACCGTTTGAGTGTAGGTTTGAGATTCGTTGTAGAGAATTAATATTTTCAATTTTGCTATTTTATACAGGAAACATATAAATCGAGACCCATACTATTGGGTATATTAGTTTTAAGTAATGACCTTCTTTTCCAAAAAATAAATGGTGGATCGCGATCAATGTTTTCTATTTTAGGTTGAAATTTGGAAAATTTTGAACAAAGGCTAGCCAGTGATTTCTTTGAAATCCAGTCAGTATGAGGGGCGCCATCACCGCTTGAGTTTTTATCGTACGCAACTCGATCCCTTGAAGCGGATAGGCCAACAACCCCTCGGTATCCTTTAAATTCCCTAAAAGCATATTTAAGGGTTGCCAGAGGAGATCTAGTCCAGCGGCGATATGAATATGCGTAGTACACCATAAATATAAATTGACCACCTTCACGTAAAAGTGAATAGCATTCATCAATTGCCTTTTGAAGATCGCCCGTGTGATGCAAGCAGCCTATAGCAATAATCGCATCAAATGATTCTAGTTGAAATGATGGCGCAAGAATACTGCCCTGAATTGCTTTACCGGCAACTCCACTCTGCTGGAGACGATGGGCAACCATACTTACAGGGCCGATAGCAATATCTAACCCCTGATATTTTGTACCACTTTCTGCCAATCTTTGAGAGACAGTTCCATATCCAAGTCCAACCTCAAGGACATTCTTATCTTTTAAGTCATTAAAGGGGATATGATCAAAAAGATAGGGATAAAAATCAAAATACCAGTCATCAAATTTCTTAAGCGAAGCTGGACTTGAGTCTGTAACACCGATTGAATTTGCTAGCTGAGTTCCACACAGCTCATTCCAAAAACTTTCATTTGCTGAAGATATTGATGAATTAGTCATATGTTGCCTATCAAAATTTTTTATCATTAAATTATATAACTAATAATCAATAAATTTGAGAATAACCAAAGAAGTTAATAATTTGAGTCTACCTAACACTTCTACATACATAGGATTAATAAATTCAATCACAAAAATGCCTTCAAACAACTGCTGGAAAGAAACCCTTAACTCTCCGAAAAATTCCAAGAGTTACCGTCAATAAACCCAAACTTACAATACTCAAAATTAAGAGGGGTAGGATAGGAGGCATTTGATGTTCAACCAAGACTGATCTATAGGCAAGCGCAATAATATAAGCAGGATTGAACATCATAAATTTCGCTAATGCGCTTGGGACTGCCTCTAAAGGATAAAAAATTGGCGTTGCAAATAAAATAATCATTAATAGGTTTGGTAGTACGACTCCAAAGTCTCGTACAAATGTTGTTAATGCCGCCAAGAATATTCCCATGGCAATAAGAAATATAAACTGTACAGCAATAATTACAGGCAACCACAACAATGTAAAACTTAAACTATCCCCATTGAATGCTTGGAGTATCAATATAAATACGATGCTAACTGCAAGCGGAATCAAACCAAGCAAAGTTGCTGCGATTGGGAGCACTTCAGTCTTGAAAGACATATTTTTAACTAGTCCAGCATTGCCGATAATAGAATTAGATGCCGATGTTAAGGCCTCAGTATTTGCCATCCAGGTACCGTATCCACAAATAAGCCAAATTGAATATTCCAAAGTAGATTCCGCGCCAGGCAACCTGGCCTTAAATACAAACCCAAAAACGAAAGTAAACAATGCAAACATTAATAAGGGATTGAGAATTGCCCAGGCACCACCTAGTGCAGACCCCAGATAACGGTCAGCCAGATTCATTCGCCAAACATTCAATGTAAAGCGCAGATCGTGACGATCAAGCCCAAGTATTTCCATTAGATTTCCTTTTTGACCTCAATGCTTTGAATGTTTCCGACATCAAGCAGAATGGGTCGACCGCCAGTTGGGACGTCATTAGCAACAACTTCAATTATGGCGCTACATTCAGCACGCTTTTCGCCCTGAGGTCCAACCCACTCCAACTGAAGCCTGTAGAGTCCCGGCGCTAAGTTAAAGCGGGGGTAGATGACTCTTAGATTTAATTTTTGCGGCCTTTGATCTAGAAGAATTTTTTCCTCGCTAATTAATGCGCCGTCAAGTCGAATACAACGAAGAATAAATTGCCCTAGTGGTTTCGAATCAGGCATATTCAACTTACAATCAATCTGAAGCGGCTTACCACTCAAAAACTGGCTAAACCGCTGACTATCTGATGATAGGTTAATTTCGTCAAGCCCATATTCAGGGATAAATGATTGGGCCCCTACTAGCTCGCGAAAACGGGTCAAGTGATCACCTTCATCAGTTTTTCGAACGGATTCTACATACGCTTCAGTTACCACCTGGGGCGATCCGTCCATTAATAAATTTCCCGCATCAAGCCATAAGCAACGATTACAAAGATCCCTAATGCTCTGCATGCTATGCGAGACAACCAGCACAATAGCACCCTGCCCACAGAGTTGTGAAATTCGTTTTCCAGCCTTTATAGAAAATGCTGCATCACCGACTGATAGCGCTTCATCAATAATCAATATTTCTGGATCGATCTGGGTAATTATCGAAAAAGCTAGTCGGGCCTTCATTCCAGTCGAATATGTGCGTAATGGCAAATCAATAAACTTACCGAGTTCTGCAAATTCAACGATAGCACTAACATGGGCATCTATTTCCTCATGTGTCTTTCCCTGCGCTTCCCCATCGAGATAAATATTTTCCCTGCCCGAAAGATCTTCTCGTAGGCCAACGCCGAGGGTCAACACAGCGGTAACCTTTCCAGATATTTTTAACTGCCCAGAGGTGGGCTCGCTGATACCTGCAAGCATTTGCAAAAGTGTTGATTTCCCCGCACCGTTACGTCCAATGATTCCGACGCGCTCCCCTTCACGAATAGCCAAGGTTAGATCTGACAACGCTACACCGCCGCCCGAACTTTCCCTTGGGCGACCAAGAGCGGCCATAGTTACAGCCGCAATCTGCTCTCCAAGTTGACGCGGATACACCTTACGTAGTTTTTTTAATTCAATACCAAGAGGCTGGGTCATACAAACTCCGTGATAAAAGGTAGCTTCACTAAGGCAGATTCCTTAATACCGTCAACATGTAGCTTGATGCTATTGCCAGTTGTCCAACTACGAATATCAAAGTTTTGCTTTATCCCACCATCTTCTGGCTTTGTGCCGCTCAAAAATAAATTGAGCCGATATTGGCCACTAGGTAACGGAAGATTTGGCACCTGTATTTTTACAGAGTAGTCTCCCCGAGATGACGCAACTAAAGTTTCAGATCCAATGAACAAGATTTGCCAATCTTCCCCGAGGATTAATTTTTCAATCGAATAGTTAAAAAAAACCAAACTATCAGCGGCAACAACGATAGGCACTTCAAAATCCCAATTTTTACCGCTAATTCCGCTTACCGATATTGGACACTCATCCGAGAAACGAGCTAAACGATTCGGATCTAATTGGTCAGACAACTTAAGGTATCCGCAGATAACTGCCTCAGAGTCCCCCTCTGCTACGATTTGCCCACCTTCAAGCTCGCAGGTAAATTCGCAAAGGCGCATAATTGCCGACCAGTCATGCGTTACTAAGACACCAGAAACACCTTTTGCTAGGCGTTCACGAACACGCTTCCAGCACTTTGCTTGAAAATGCTCATCACCAACCGAGAGCACTTCATCAATTAAGTAAATCTCATTCCCAATGCTTGTTGCTGTTGAAAAATAAAGGCGAGCAGCCATACCAGCAGAGTAGGTGTAAATGCGGTCATCAAGGCGATCACCCAACTCCGAAAAGTTTCTGATTTCCTCAATCAAATCTACCCAGTCGCCTCGAGGAACGCCATTTAAGCGCAGCCATCGAATTACATACTGCTGCCCAGTCATCAGCAGCCCACCCATTCCGCCCAATTCGAAAAGTGCACTGATGGGGCCTAGGCGAATCACTCGCCCAGCTGCCAAAGGGTAAACGCCAGCCAAAGTGCGCAAAAGCGTACTTTTACCGGCGCCATTTCGGCCAATCACCCCAATAATCTTGCCACGTGGAACGCTAAGCGAAACATTGGTTAAAGCATCGTGCCAGCTATCAATTCCCCTCCCAAACAATAACCTCCACCTGCTGGCTGATGAGTTCAAGGGAAAACGCACACTGACATTTTTGCTCACTAACACTGGGGCATTTGATTTAGTGCTCACGAATTTAAACCCAACAATTCACTATAAATTCGATCGAAGCGACGTGCGCCAGCCTCAGCTGAATGCCACTTTTCAGCAAACAGCCTACTATCACGACCAATTTTTAAACGCTTTTCCTTATTCATAATTAGGTCCAGCAGAACGGCTTTAACAGTTTGCGGCGTGGCACTAACGACTGGCAACTCATCAATATAATTTGGTATTTCTTTGCGAGCACTTTCTAGCCATTCAGGGCGTAAAAAACAGATTACCGGTTTACCCAGCATCATCGCTTCACGTGCATTAGCGCCGAACCAGCCATAGGTCAACATGTCCAAAAAGATATCAGCCTGCGCCTGAAGAAATACAACTTCACGATTCGGAATGCCGCTAGGCTCAATTAAATCCAAATGGTGACCTTCGTTACGCAATTGATTTATAAGGGGCAAGTAAATATGGGATGACTTAATATTCACACCATCGCTACTCGTACGCTCAGCACGATGTCCAACTGCATGATAAAGACGCACCCTATCGAAGGGCAAAGCTGGTAGGCGATATTTTTCCGGAATTTCAATATTTGGATGCCAAAATTCTTTGTCTAAACAATAAAATTCAGGCACCTCATGAACCCGCGGATCATCGTTGTAGTCAACTCTATTGCCACCTAATAAGCATTGATAATCAGCTACCTCGTTACGGAACTTGCCCCAAGCCAGATTTCGTTCGTCACTACACACGGCTGGCTCATTCTGCCATCGACAAATTGAGCACACTGATTCAGACCCCCACTGACTAAAGGCTGTCTGAGAAACACCATCTAAACATCCATTATTTGAATAAACAATTTTTTTGCCCAGGGCCTTCAAAAATCTGATTTCAAATCCTTCTTCATTTAGAATTTTTTTGATAGCACTACTCATGGGCTGCCCAAATTGCAAGCCACCTTTATTTGCAAAATGGAACACATCATATTTTGATAAGGATTTTAAATAGAATTTAAAGAAATTCAAAACATCATTATGAGATTTATACTCAATACGAAAATCTTCACCATGATAATAAATCTGAGACCCTTGGTTAAGGTCCCAATTCAGCAGATCGGCAGTCCAATCCAGTTTCCGAAGAGCTCGTGATAGATACCAATTATTGTAATAAGCCTGTCCAACATAAAGAACGCTTTTACGGTTTTGGTTCCCCCAGCCAGTCAATCTCAATATTGGTGCCAATATATACGAGAGAATCCATCTAAGCAAACTTTGTAACGAAGCGCTTCCAGTGATAAAAGCGTTAAGCTTATTTGTAATTTTATTCACCATTATTTTGCAACAATTGTTGCACCCCGTTAAACCCAAGATTCATCAGCGCATCCACTATTGAAAGACCAGCAAAAAATTCTTTATTTCCAAATTGTGAATAGGTTGGATGTAAAAAGTTTTGATATGTTAATTTTATTCCAACCCTTTCAAAAATCTCATCCTCTTGATAATTGCTAGCACCACCACCGCAAAGGTAGCCTGTTCCAGAAACATGCCTTATTAGCTCAACTAGCCTCTCGGTAGCAAATGAAGATGTTGGCAAATCAGAGCTACAAATTAATGAATTTGTCGAATAACCCAATGCGCTCACAAGAGCCTTAATTGCATAAATATTGTATTCGGCAACATTATCTTGAGGGTTTTTAACTAGCGGCTCAATAATTGAATATGTCTCATCAAAAAACGGTGCCCCCCTATATGCAAAGAGTAAAGTCTTGAGTGTCTTGCTGCGCCACTCCTCTCTGGAGGAGAAAACCATCTCGTTGATATTTCGCATGCCATTGAAACTACGCTCAACTGGTGCCGTTAGCCATCGCGCCTCATTATTAATGAGCAATTTGACTCGATTAGACCAGTTACCCCCCGTTTTCTGGTACTGAGAATCATCTAGAAATATAAAAATATCGGCACGACGAATCTTGTCGAAATAGCCCAACCAAGGAAAAAAGTTGGGCTGGTGAATGGCAATAATCCTAGTCATCAACCCCTCGTATTTTTGCCATACAAATCACATCTACCCAGCATTCATTGATTCGTATTGCCTGCCTAAGTCGACCTTCGTGAATATAACCATTCTTTTCATAGGTTCTAATTGCCCGTGTATTTGTTGCAAAAACATGAAGTGAGATTCGACGTAAGTTCAGCACCTTAAATCCGTAATCAGTTAACTTACCTACCGCTTCACTGCCAGCGCCAAGATTCTGAAAGTCGATTGCGCCAATGCGTATTTGAAGCTCAGCGGAGCGATGAGTGGGATGGATATTGAGAAGTTGACACGAGCCTATCGCAATGCCAGTTTTCACATCCTCAATAATGAAAAAAGTAGCGCTTTCTTCAGTTCGAATGCGAGCAAACCATGCATCGTGCTCAGCACTAGAAATTGTACGAAATGGCGCATTAAAAACTACTAAGTCACGATTGTTAATCCACTCGAACAAAACATCTGAATCTGAATCGAGGGCGGGTCGCAAGTTTATTAACTGAATCATGACTCGGCCTGGCTAGTATGCAATTGTTTTATTACAATCCCGGCGTACATGAGGATATAAGCGCTAAATAATCTGATAACTTTAGACTTAGATATCACCTTGAAGAATCCTCGTCGACCAATCCTTTCGAAATGTTTATACTCCGAGTCGATCCGTATGCGCGTTCTGTTTCCAGCAGCTGTTGTTGGGAAGAGTGAAAATTGCGCTCAATGGCCCTATCCCAACAATCCATAGTTTGAGCTTCCTCACACATCCACCATATTGGATGAATAAGTATGTGTAGTCGGTCAAATCCATGCGCTGCGATCTCGAATGGATTCATTTCCCGCCAAACGCGATTAGAATCAGAAATGTATTTGTATCCTACAAGCTGGTCTGGATGGTATGTGTTGATAACCCCCGGAATTTCAACTCGAGAGGAAATTTCCTTTTCGTTCGGCTGATGAAATGAAAATGCTTTCACATGCTGACCTAGAAGACTAGATAAAATATCTAACTCAAAACGAATGTCATTTTCAAGAGTCACACCCTGTCGACGCAAGCATCCTGCATCAAAGTGCAACCCAATATCATGGCCAAGATCGATCAGACGCCTCAGCACTGTCGTTGAGTGGCGACTCATCAAGTTATACATGGGTGAGCGCAGCATAAGAAAATACGTAGAGCACACACCGATCTCTCGCTCTAATATTGCCATATCCAATGCATAGTCCATGCTGATATCGATGTCGTGACGCAGAAGACACCGTTGACCGAATGCATTCTTGGGAGATGCATCCATCTCTTTAGAAAATGTGGAAAACTGGTAACCAGACTCCCTAAGCTTTTTTAGCAAAGCTAAGTAGTTGTCGCGTGTAAAATAAAATCGACTCGCTTCGGTTGTCATTGGAGTAATTGAGAAATTCCTTCTGCAAACCCGGTAAGCCCGCGGCCAAGCAGAGCCTCCACTGCTCGATGATCTGCAATCAACCTGCCTTCATCACCGTCTATTTTCTCAAAAATCGGTGAGCGACCTAATTGTGCTCCAATCACCTCAGCAATTGTGCGTATTGATACGATATCGGGGCCGGCCGTTATAACAGTTCGGCTTCCCGGTGCATCTAGAATGGCTATTAACAGATTCACGACATCATCCACGAATATAGGGTTAATTATCAAGCCGTCGCTGCCCGTAAGCTTGATGGGCTGGTCCTTGCGAATAGATTCTACCAATCGCATAATCAGTTTATCAGCTTGTTGGCCAGGCCCATACATGAAAAAAGGACGAAGAATTGAGATATCCATTAAGGACTCGTATGAAGTGGTTAGTAATTCAGCGGCCTGCTTGCACCTAAAATAATGCGCAAGCGGACCGTCCGGCGGATCAATTTGTGAATGTTCTCCGATCACGGATGAGGATGGACGATGGAGCCCACCAGTTGATGCAAGAACAAACCGCTTAGCTCCTGCTCGCGATGCATACTCTAGCAGTTTCGCGGTCGATGCAAGGTTGACATCAAAGACCTCCAGAGCTTGTTGTGGAAATTCTCGATAATGTCGAGACTGCGCCAGGTGAATCACTGCATCTATTTGATTGGGCAATACTTCACTGGACCAATCACTAGAAAAATCTATAGCTTGGTAGACGACATTGCGCTTTGTGGCTTTTGGAGTACTCCGCACAACAGCGTAAACTTCATTCTTTATGCTTAACTCTTCAACAGCTCGCGTCCCGAGATGACCGCTAGCTCCCGTTATAAGTATTTTCATGTCGCTCATTTTAACGATCAATAATTTTCGGATTAACCTTAATCCTTGCGTCGCGTACCCATGACATAGAGTCCATAGCGGTGTGTTGCATGTTTAGGATCTTCATAACGGCGGACGTCCTCAATTTCAAAATATTTTTCCATAGCGCCAAAAATTTCAAACTCTCGAAAGTGGTGAAAATGAACAGAGTCAGTGAGCAAAGTTGCAGCTTCAATCCATGCATAAGTTGCAATTACAATTCGACCTCCTGGTCTCAATACGCGGTACGCCTCTTCAATTGCGGTGTGATAATCAAGCATATGATCTAAGCTTGTATTAAAAAGTACGGCATCTACGGAGGAATGATTAATCGGCAATATCTCACCTAGCCCAATTAGGCGGAATTCCCCATCTCCAGCATACGGGTCTAATCCCAAATATTCACAATCTGACGGCAAAAATTGCATTGAATGGCTTGGCTTGTCCGAGCCAACATCAAGTATTAAGCCAGTTAATCCTTTACAAAAATCTTTAAAGCGAAACTGGTGCTTACGTGCTGGAACACTGTCCAAAGGAGCATTAATTTCTTTTGATTGTTTGATTTGACTGAGTAAAACATACTGCTGCATGGGACTTACAGAATAACTCAAAGGTATACTACCGTCTAACCATGCATTTGAAATTTCTTTAGGGTAAAGCACAGGACACCCATTTTTAATATCATAGCTATTTAAGTTATCTTCTAGAGAATCACCAGCTATTGATGAAATCAACTCTTTTTTATTATCAGGGCTTATGAGTAATTGCCGCTCAAGACAGTCAGCAAGGGATAAGGGGTGGATCGAACTACCTTCAGAGGGAAGAAACTGCCCCTCTTCTTTAATCAATTGATAAAGCATTTTTTATAATCCTAGGTTATTTTGGGCTAGATAATTTTCTACGTTCAGCAGAGACCAGATTAAAAGTCGTCGGTTTTGTACGCCGCTCAGATGTTGTTCAATAAGCTGCTCAACAACTTGTCGATCTAAAACTTCGTAGATAAGCGCATTGTCACTTAGCAAGGTGCGGCGCACAAAGTCGATGCTCTCGCCCTTGAACCAGCTTGCATCAGGCCCCGAAAAGCCCTGTTTTTCTGCTATTACTATATCGCTGGGAATATTTAGATTCATTACATCGCGCAAAATTTGTTTACCATCGCGGGTTCGAGAGAAATATTTTGCTCCTTTTCCCCCAGACTCATTCTCATTCATGCGAACCACCTCGACTAGATTATTGAGCTTCAGTGAAACAGGGCAGCGCATGGCAAAATCAACTAAGTCGTTGTCCAGAAATGGCACCCGACTCTCTAGACCATGCGCCATACTCAGCTTGTCCTCTACGACGAGCAGCCCGTGCAAGAACGTCTTAGCTTCGAAATATAGAGAATGATTAATGTAGTCCTCTGGAGTATTAAGCTGATCCGCATGATGTCGGAATACATCTCTAAAGATGTCTCGAGTCCAGAGGTGTTCTACATCCTTCCAGATGGGCGAAAACACTTGCTTGATCTCGCTGTTGGGGAGTAAACGTTGCCAGAACTGATAGTACTTATCTACGTAATGCTCAAAGTCATCATTAACAACAGCGCGATAGTAGCGCCAAGGGTATCCCCCAAATAATTCATCACCACCAGCGCCAGACAATACCACTTTGACAAACTTAGAGGCGAGTTTAGCGGCATAATAGTTCGGATAACTCTGGCCTACACGCGGCTCTTCCAGATGCCAGGCTAATTTAGGTAAAACACGCTCCATATCACCCGACTTCAACACAATTTCATAGTGTTCGGTCTTAAAACAGTACGACATATACTCAGCCTTCCGGCGTTCGTCAAAGCCCAATTCCAGCCCAGAAGCCGAGGTAAGGTCGAATCCACAAGTAAATGTCTTCATGAAGGGGATTGACTGCGCTGCTATGGCAGTAATAGAGCCTGAATCCATTCCTCCGCTTAAGTAGCTCCCCAACTCTACATCCGTCACGAGTTGGCGATTTACCGCTTGACGAAAAAGTCGATCTAGCTCTTCATGATAGGCTCGCTTGTCGATTTTGCCGGTAGGTTCGCGAAAATTAAAGTCCCAGTATTGGGTCAGTTGTAAACCTTTATTTGGTTTAGACAAATCAAGGATGCCATAGTATCCAGCTGGACACATCTTCACGCCTTGAATAAGCGTTTTATCAGTAAAGATATTCTGGAATGTGAAGTATTCCAATAAAGCGTCTTTATCTAATTTTCGAGTAAACCCTGGTTGCGCGAGGATGGCTTTTTGTTCGGATCCAAAGACTAGAGTATTACTGGTAAGCGCGTAGTAAAGTGGCTTGATACCATAGCGGTCACGGGCCAATAAAAGCTTTTGCTCTTGTTTATCCCACAAGGCAAATGCGAACATTCCATTCAGCTTATCGAGCGCTTTTGGACCCCAGGCTATGAGAGCATATAGCAGTACTTCAGTATCACTTTGCGAGCGAAATCGGAAACCCTCAGACTCGAGATCAGCTTTAAGCTCCCGATAATTATAAATTTCTCCGTTATAAGTGATGACGTAACGCTGATCCCATGAAATCATTGGCTGATGGCCTGCGGGACTAAGGTCAATAATTGCCAAACGACGATGACCTAAACCAATGTTTCGATCGATCCATTGACCCTCACCGTCCGGGCCACGATGAGAGATGGCGTCCGTCATCATTTTCAGAACGACTGGAGAGACGGGGGCTCCGTCAAAATTAATTAAGCCGGCGATTCCGCACATAGATCAGTTAGGAGCAATCATAATTTACCCAATTAAAACTTGGTATCTAATAATTATGTTGGCAAACCTACTGCTTGACGACGAGCTGCTACCTCGGCTTTGTGTGAGGCACGCCAGTCAATTAATTTTTTTAGACCCTCTAGTAAATCAATTTCTGCAGCGAACCCAATTTGTTCAATTGCTTTTTTAGGTGAGCCAATTCTGTTTCTGACCAAAGTTGCCTGGCTCCGAGGTGCATATTGAATGGGTTTTTCGCATTTTGTTAATACACGCAGCATCTCAGCCAATTCTTTGAGCGAAGTTCGCTTTCCGGTTCCTACGTTATAAAACTGGTCGGTCGTATTAGCCTTCATTGCGCAGACATTCGCCAATCCACAGTCTTCAACGGCAACAAAGTCAAATGCTTCTGAGCCATCACCCATGATAGTTGGACTATCGCCCCGATCGATCGCATCAAGCATTTTCATTATCACGGCGATGTAAGCTCCATGATAATCCTGACGTGGGCCATAAACATTCATGTAGCGCAAGCCTACATAATCAAGTCCATAACGATGATGAAATGATCTCAAGAATGCTTCGCCAGCAATTTTAGTTGCGCCATAAAAATTTTGATTATTAAATGGATGTGACTCTGTCATTGGCTCCTCTACTGCATCTCCATAAACAGATGCTGACGAGGAATAAACAAGTCGTTTAACGCCCTTCTTTACACAGGCCTCCATTACGTTAAAGGTGCCTCGCACATTGACGTCAAAGGCGCTACGCGGAAACTCATGGCACTGCAGTAGCCAGAGAGCCGCTAAATGAAAGACGCCATCGGCACCATCTATAGCGGACTCTAAAATATCAGCCTGAAGAATGTCTCCGCCAATATCGTAAATTTTCACACGAGGGTCCTTGAGAGCATTAGATAAATTTTCAGCCCTGCCTCTTATAAAGTTATCGTAAATCAGCACCTGTTTTACATCATGCTTTAATAATTGATCTACCGTATGCGATCCAATCAATCCAGCACCACCGATAACAACTAGTTTCTTATTTTGAATATCCATGGAATTCCATTCTTTTTCTTATGTTTTAGCTGAGAGTTGGGTTTGTGACATACATTTGCCATGCCTGTTGATATTACTTTGAATAAGATCTTGATTGATCTTAGTCCACTCTACGGCTCTCTTAACACCATCTGAGATGGAGACTTTAGCCTCAAAACCAAGAATACTTCTTGCTTTTTCAGTAGACGCAAAGCGCTTGCCAGAGCGATCCCAATCTCTGGCCGGCTTAAGGTCCAATGGGGTTTTATTACCAGTGTATTGATTAATCAGGGTAGCTAATTCCAAAATGCTGGTTTCCTTGCCTGTAGCAAGGTTGTAAATTTCACCAGGCTGACCCTTTAGCGCACAAGCCATAAGCCCCCGCGCCATATCTTCAACAAAAATAAAGTCGCGACTTGCGTTACCGCCGTTATCAAGGGGCAGAGCTTCTCCGTTGAGAGAGCGCCAAATGAAGGTGGGGGTAACATTGCGCCAAACAGTATGAACAGTTCCGCGCCATTGCCCAGCACCCAAGATCTCACGAGGGCCATAAACGTTTGAAAAGCGCGCTTTCACAAAAGGCAGTTGGTGACGTTCAAAATAATAATTCCCATACAGTTCGCCAATAATCTTAGAGATCGAATATGGGCTATCGTGATAAAGCGTAACCGCCTGATCTTCAGTAGTTGCTGTCGGCGTATCGTAGGTTTTCTCAGCGACTGCACAGGCTGCTGCTGCATAAACCACCTTCTTAAGGGATTTAACATCCTTGAGTCGCTCAAAAAGCTTTAGGGTAGTTAATGTATTGTTATCGTGGTCGGCTAGGGGATTGGCAATTGAAGACTGGTTTCCGTGATAGCAAGCAAGATGAAAAGCGTAATCAAGATCATCGGGTAAATTTCTCAGAATTTGATCGTCGGTAATGCTGCCAAATACAAAGTGAACTCGACTATCTATTGGTATGTTACTAACATCCGATGAAAGCAAATTATCAACCACAATAATTTCACGTGGATTCTGCTCCAGAATTTGATGTACTAAATTGCTTCCAACAAAGCCAGCCCCGCCAACTACAAGAACTCGTGAGCCTAAAAAATTATTATCCATTAATAAAAACCTTTTTTTAAAGATATTGCCTAGAAAGACGTTTTCCATAATTCAGAATAGGCAATTCAAATAAAAAGTGACATAATAAACTTAATATTAAAACAATACAGATACCAAAATATAGCGGGATATTAAACATTAAAAGTGCAATCAGGACTAGTGCGTGTAGTGCGTAGATGCTATAGCCAGCCTGGCCCCCTATGGCCATGTATTTGCTTTCCCTCCAATAATAATCCGCCCACTTAATTAAGTGGGCAAAAATAATGCAAAACCCTAATTTTTTTAACTCTATTAGAATTAAGTTGGAATGAGTAAAAATTGGTATCAAGACCAAAATACTGACGATAATCAGGCGGGGATTTGGCATAAAGTCTTTTTCAGAAAATTTTGCGCCAATCCACCAATAAACTCCAAATGCAAAGAAACTGCTGTTATGCCACCATCCGACATAAGCTTGATTAAATAAAACAAGAACGAAGGAGCATGCCCAACCTATTCCAAAGATCCAATAAATTGCTTTAAGGCCCTCATTCCTCATTAGCCTCCAGACCACTATTCCATAAAACACATATAACCAAGACTCAACAATTGCCGTCGCTAACGGCGCATTACCCTGAAAAGAGCACGTAAACAATGTAGGAATAAAGCTTGCTACTCCAGATATCTTTACAAGAAAACACCCCAAGCTAATTGAGCTTGTCCCCGTCAGAGCCTCTACCAACTTTCCATCATTTTGCATCCCCAAAAACCAAAGGGCTACTCCGATAATTGATGCTAGCCAATAAACCGGTAAGATTCGAAATGAACGTCTAATAGCGTATGACTTAAGGCTAAATGAATTCCCAAGACGAAAACCATTTCTGTGAATGCAGTAACCACTTAGAACAATAAATCCAAGTACAGCTGGGTGAGTCTCACCGCTAGCCTGAAAAATTTTAAGCAAGGCAACATTGACATACCAAAGGATTGAGTCTGAATTTAAGCGGCCCAGATAAGTCGTCCACCCAAGACCATTTGCTACCAAAACCCAGATTGCCAATAAAAAACGAATGGCATCTAACCCTTCAGACCTTGTGCGATTTACCGATCCGATAAAAATTTTTTTCTCGACCGTATTGGCTATTTAGTTAATTCGGAGGATTTTAGATGTGAAAATACATCGCTTATACCAAATTGGTCATACCAAGCAAGCTGTTTATTGATAGTGTCTGCAAAAGATATTTTTGATTTCCATCCAAAAGACTTGAAGGTCTCAGATGGATCCAAGACTACCACCGGCACATCATCTGCCTCTACCGCCACAATTGGTACGTCCTGCTTTGGGAGCCCTAAATAGTCAGCAACCAAATCAAATATTTCTTTAATTGAATGAGCCTCACCGCTTGAAACGTTATATACGCCCGTAGGAGCGCCAGACTGTATTGCGATATCCATAAAGCTCAAAAAATCAGACATGTCTAAAAAATCACGAGAAGTGTCTGAACAAAAGCAATTTTGTTCTGCCTTAAGGCGCTTATAGAAAGTTGGGATGGGGCCAATTGCCAAACGAGGGCCGGTCACGTTTGCTATTCTTAAAGAAAGCGTAGGCACTCCTGACAAAAGCATAAATTGCTCACCAGCAGTCTTAGTTATGCCATAGCTAGTAAAAGGCGCTGTAGGATGCGTTACAGGGATAGGCAGGATTTGCGGCCTTCCATAGCAAAGAGCAGTCTGAAAATTAATTAATCTTGCTACGTCGTTTGCTTTGGCGGCTCGGGCAACTATAGCACTGCCAATCACATTCGTTGTTGCATCTTCAACCCAGTTTTCTGGGTCTTTATAGGCTGCAGCCGAATGAATAACAACCTCGGGCTTAAACTTCTCAAAACATTGATTAACAAACTTAGCATCGGCAACCGAGCCTTCTACTACAGTTAAGCCTTTGACGTTAGGGACCACTTCACGCTTGCCTGTGGCGAAGTTATCAATAACAAATATCTCATGACCCTTTGGAAGCCAATGCTCAATTAGATTTGACCCTAAGCAGCCAGCGCCCCCAGTGATTAAAATCTTCATTGCTGGGGTCTCGCAACATCAAGCTGAAGATGGGTATATTCCCCGAGAGTTCCATATTTTTTATAGTACTCAATTCCAGCAGAAACCGTATCCTGGATCGATGTAAATTCGATTTTTCCAAAGTCCTGGAAAGTACGTGATGGATCCAAAAGAATCGATTTAACATCATCTGGCCCCAACTCTTTTACCTCAGCTTTTGGTTTGCCTGGTACGTCCATTGCTTTGACTACCGCATCGTAAAGTTCTTGAATGGCAACATCTGTACCAGAAGAAAAATGATAAGTGCCACTACCAATTCCATCGCAAGCCTTGATTGCAACTTTAGCCAAATCCTTAACAAACACAAAATCGCGACGGGATTGTGTTACAAAACATTGCTTTCCATCCTTTAGACGCTGGTAAAAAATGGGTAGCGGACCAGCCACATTGCGGGGGCCGATGACATTGGCTAGCCTAAATGTAACAAAGTCGACTCCAGAGAGCTCAAGATAAAGTTCATTCGTTGTTTTTGTGATTGCATAGCTACTTCCGCCCGGCAGTCTTGGATGATCCAAGCGGATGGGTTGATGCAAAGGTTTTAGCCCATAGCAAAGCGATGTTTGAAAGTACACCAAACGCTTCACATTAAATTTCTTGGCTGCATCAACAACATTTGATCCCCCAACACAGTTCGTCAAAGTATCGTTGTACCAATCATCAGGATCCTTATAAGAGGCTGCTGTATGCACAATCGCATCTGGCTTAAAGTCGCCGACCAATTTATCCACTAAAGCTTTATCTGCAATGGTGTCAATAACCACCTTAAGATTTGGATGCTCCGTTAAATGCTCGCGTCTTCCAGTGGCTAAATTATCAATCGCGACAACCTGGTCGCCTCGCTCCAGCAGCATCTCAATAATATGTGAGCCGATTTGGCCAAGACCGCCGGTGACGAATACTTTCATTTTTTTCCTTCGAAATGTAATTAGGTTATTTAAGATATTTTAGTAAATGCTTGCAAATCGCCTGCGATGCATCTCCATTACCATAAGGATGGTGCTGGACTACCTGATTTGGATCCATTTTAACCTTTTCTACTGCCTGAATGATGGCTTTTGTATTGGCCCCAACAAGCTGATTCCACCCCAACGACACTGTTTCTACCCACTCCGTTTCATCGCGAAGGGTGATGCATGGGGTGTTATAAAAAAACGCCTCTTTTTGCACGCCACCCGAATCCGTCAAAATGATTTTTGCACCCTGCTCGAGTGCAGTCATATCCAAAAATGACAAGGGATCAGTGATGATGATTGAATCTAATAGTGAGCTCAGATTATTTTCGGTAATCAACTTTTTAGTTCTTGGGTGTAAGGGCAATACCAGGGGCAGATCTTTTGCAATTTCTGAAAAAGCCTCCAGTATGCTTGCAAGCCTTTGAGGATCATCCGTGTTCTCCGCTCTATGGCATGTTGCTAGCGCAAAGTTTTTACTAGTCAGTCCAAGCGAGCTAAGAATAAGACTATTTTTTTGCGCCCTCTCTCGATAGAAAAGCGCAACGTCATACATCACATCGCCAACTTGGTAAACACCATTTTTAAGGCCTTCAGCACTTAAGTTCTCTACAGCTGTTTTGGTGGGGCAAAAAAGAAGGGAAGAAATGCGATCTGAAAGAATACGATTGATTTCTTCTGGCATGCGCATATTGAACGACCGCAATCCAGCCTCAACGTGCGCTACTGGAATGTGCAGCTTAGTCGCGGCAAGTGCACCAGCAAGAGTGGAATTAGTATCGCCATAGATCAATAGACAATCTGGGCGCTCTTGTAGCAAAACACGTTCAATGCCTTCCAGCATTTTTCCTGTCATAGCGCCATGGCCACCGCCAGATATTTCGAGATTAAATTTAGGCTTTGGGATATCCAATTCATCAAAGAAAATTTGCGACATATTTTCGTCATGATGTTGTCCGGTATGAACAATAATTTCTTCGATTGAATTCGTATATTGATCTCGAATAACCCGAGATATAGCTGCCGCTTTAATGAACTGGGGCCTTGCACCCACCACAGTTAGTATTTTCATTGTGATAGAGCTTTAATAACTGCATCTACTATCGTGACTTGATCATCCTCAGTCAAGTAAGGATTCATTGGTAAGCTCATCACGAACTGAGCTGCCTTATCACCCTCTGGGAGCAGTGTTGCATCAGCAACAGCAGGCTGTTTATTCAGTGGCATGGGGTAATAAACTGCTGTTGGTATTCCTGCTCGCTTCAGATACTCTTGAACATGATCTCGCCTGGGAACACAAATTGTGTACTGGGCCCAAGCGCTTTGATTGAAGGGCTCAATAAAAGGAGTTTCTTGAAAGCCCTGAGCTAAGAAAAGTTTGTCATAACGTTTAGCCACTGCACTTCTTTTCTCAAGCTCTTCATTAAAAACTTTTAACTTTGGTAGCAGAATTGCAGCCTGCAAGGTATCTAGTCGGCTATTTACTCCAACTCGGATATGGTGATATCTTCGATCTTGCCCGTGACGGGCAATCTGTCTGAGCACTATTGCTATGGCATCATCATTTGTAAAGATGGCGCCTCCATCTCCATAGCAACCCAAAGGTTTGCTGGGGAAAAAACTAGTACAAGCTATTTGCGATAAGTTACAACTACTTCTCCCCTTGTATGTAGCGCCAAAACTTTGTGCGGCATCCTCTATAACTGGTAACTTATGGCTGGCTGCAATCGCATTAATAGCGTCAAAATCTGCGCATTGACCATACAGACTTACTGGAATAATGGCCTTAGTTTTAGGGCTGATTGCTCTTTCAAGTAGGTGGGGGTCTAAATTGTAAGTACGAGGATCGATATCGACATAAACTGGTTTAGCGCCAAGGACAGCAACTGTTTCTGCTGTAGCAATATAGGTAAACCCGGGGGTGATCACTTCGTCACCCGGCCCAATGTTCAGTGCCATCAGGGCGATTTGGAGTGCATCAGTACCATTTGCAACACTAATACAGTGTTTGGCACCAGTAAATTGACTTAATTGTATCTCTAGCTCAGCAACTTCCGGGCCTAGGATGTATTGGCCATGATCAAGGACGCGTTGAATACCGGCGTCAATTTCCTCTTTGAGAAATGAGTACTGGCTTTTGAGATCAATGAATTCCATTACCTTGAGGCCGCCGAGGATTCTGACGGTTGCTTTGTTAGTTGAGAGTCTTTTAAGACATAAAGATCGTGCGTATGGCTGCAGCGAACTTCACCATCTCCAGTAAGCTCCAATCGCAGTTGCTCGCCAAACTCACTCATCCAACCAATTTGTTTGGCTGGGACGCCAACCATCAAGGCATAGGGTTTAACGTCTCTATTGACCACTGCACCAGCTCCAATAAAAGCGAATTCACCAATCGTGACTCCACAAACAATTGTGCTGTTCGCACCTAAACTCACACCTTTTTTTACCAAGGTATTAAGGTATTCACTTTTGCGCTCAATGAGTGATCGTGGGTTATAGACATTTGTAAAGACCATGCTTGGTCCACAAAAAACACCCTCCTCCAAAGTAACGTTATCGTACACAGAAACATTATTTTGAATTTTGCAACTATCGCCAATGAATACTTTATTACCAACAAAAACATTTTGACCTAGCGACACGTTTCGACCAATTTTTGCTCCAGCACATACATGCGCAAAATGCCACACTCTAGATCCATCCCCAATCTGTGCACCCTCATCGACAATGGCGGATGGATGAACAGTATAGGTCATAAAGAGTACTTACCCTGATTGATTATCTTAAGTTAGCAACGAATGGGTGGACTTCGCTACCCTGACCTTGAGCAATAGATGCCGTTCTGATCACGTCAACGGTTTCGATGCAGTGTCTGGCATCTTCTAATCCATAACCACGGCCTGCCAATATCTCTTGATAGCTAGTGGTATGTAAATCGGTAAATCCTTCACTAAACTCTAATTGCTGACCGCTGATATCAATATTGCGATATGTTGATTTTTTACCTTTTACCTCAACAGGCAAATCATTGGCATCAATTGACAGAAACCAACGTACGCGCGCACGCTCATACTCTAGGTAGCCAGCAGCTTTAGCTTCCCCCCTATAGTGCACCACATTACGTTGCAATTTGCCAAATATGAAATGAAGCATGTCGTAAAAATGAACGCCGATATTGGTTGCAACACCAAATGATTTACGTGCATCGCCTTTCCAGCTCTCCATATACCATTTGCCACGACTGGTGATGTAGGTCAACTCCACATCAAATTTTTTATCCTTAGGCGCAGCTAAAACTTGATCGCGTAATTTTAAAATTGCATCATGGTGGCGCAATTGCAAAATATTAAAAACACGTTGGCCAGTTTCTTGCTCGAGTAACGCCAGCTCATCCATCAGCGCAGGCGTTGGCACAAGGGGTTTCTCGCAAATAACGTCACAACCCAATCGCAAGCCAGTAGCAATATGGGCATGATGCAAATAATTGGGACTGCAGATAGCGACGTAATCGAGTTTTTTATCAGATACACGCTTAAGACTTTGCGCATACTCATAAAAACGCTCAAACTCAGTAAAGAATTCACTCTCAGGTGAGATACTATCAATAATACCCACTGAGTCATTGATATCATAGGCAACAGATAAATGATGGCCCAAATCCTTAATGGCACGCATATGGCGGGGAGCAATATAACCCGCTGCGCCAATTAGAGCAAAATTCTTCATATTAAAATCGAAACACAGTAAATCCTGCTTTGATGAGTGAATGCCTATCGTAGAGGCATTTTAGATCGCCAATTACAGGTTGCTTGTTTGTATTGCAATAAGACATTAAAGTTTCAGGGCTAAGCTCTCGGTATTGACTGTGACCAACAGCCACAATAAGACTGTCAACTTTATTTTGGCTGTCAATGTTTCTTAACTCAATTCCATACTCCTGATTCACCTCAAGTGCATCGGCCCAGGCATCCATTACGCGTACTTTTGCACCCCAAGCCTCAATTTCTTTAATTAAATCTGCGACTTTACTATTGCGAATATCAGGGCAATTCTCCTTAAAGGTGACACCCATCACCCCAATCGTACTTCGCGAAACATCAATTCCATTTTGCAACATTCGCTTGATCATATTTCGAGCGGCATAACGTGCCATATTGTCATTAATTCTGCGGCCCGCCAATATAACTTGAGGATGGTAGCCGACTTCTTCGGCTTTATGGGTCAAGTAGTAAGGGTCTACGCCAATACAATGACCGCCAACCATACCCGGACGAAAGGGCATAAAATTCCATTTACTTCCAGCCGCCTCTAGCACTTCTAAGGTATCAATTTCGAGTCTATCAAAAATTACCGATAACTCATTTACAAAGGCAATGTTTAAATCACGCTGGCTATTTTCAATCACCTTGGCGGCCTCAGCGACTTTGATGCTACTAGCCTTCCATGTTCCTGCTTTGATAATTTTGGCATAGAGTGCATCAACAACATCGGCCGTTTCTGGATTGCTTCCGCTTGTAATCTTTTTTATTGTCGTTAAGGTATTAACTTTGTCACCGGGATTAATGCGCTCAGGGCTGTAGCCACAAAAAAAATCTATATTAAATTTTAAACCGGAGGTTGATTCCAATATTGGTACACATACCTCTTCTGTACAACCTGGATATACAGTTGATTCGTAAATTACAATTGATCCTTTTTTAAGAGCCCCGCCGACTGTTTTGCTGGCTTTTATGAGTGGAGATAAGTCAGGGCGATTGGCAGAATCAATGGGGGTTGGTACAGTCACAATAAAAATCGTACAGTCATTAAGCAAATTTGTGTCATTACTAAATGAAAGATGGTTTGCAGATTTTAAGTTAGCTGCGGAGACCTCTAGGGTGCTATCCCTGCCATCAGTTAATTCGTTTATACGCGCCACATTTACATCGAAACCCAATACTGGCTGTTTTTTTCCAAATTCAACTGCAAGTGGTAAGCCCACATAACCCAGTCCAATTATGGCAATTTTTTCTTTGCAGGGATCCACTCTTCTAAAGCCTTTTGATTAATTTGCTACAACTGTTTCAATTATTTGTAGTAATGATATATAAAAATACTTACCAAAAAACATTTACTGCTTTGCATGCGAAAAGATTTAGCTCTTATGCATACAGATTGGGCATTCCAGCTTGAATAATAATTTTATTGACGACCTTAATTGATGAATGGGAGATGCTGCTATTTTTTACTGACTGCTCGACCATTAAATACTTATGTTTTTATGCTTTTTAAATATGTTGACTGTCTTTACATTTTTTACTTATAAGAATTAATGATTTTATATGGGTCACCCGTAAGCTCTGGTATTGGACATGTCCGAAATGATATATTGTTAATGAATACTAACTTTATTTATATTAACTAGGCCGTTTTAGCAACTCTCACCGCTTGCACAACCTCCTCGGCGAAAGGACTCTTTTTATAGTCGCCCACATTTGCAATCGCTTTACTCCAATAGCCCTCAGTCTTCCATCTTGGCGAATCGCAATAGATTTCTACGGTGGGCTTACCCAATACTGCTGATAGATGGGTTAATCCCGTATCTACCCCAATCGTGAGGGCTGCATGGGCTACTAGGGAATATGCCTCCTCTATCGAAAATGCCCTGGGCACGATCGCTCCCGGAATTTGACTGGCGATGAGCGCACTGACTTTCATCTCCTCGGGGCTGCCCCATGGAAAAACCAATTGATAGCCCTGACTGAATAGTGCCTTGCCCAGCTCTACCCAGTTTTCATTGGGCCAACGTTTTGCCGCTCTGGCCGTTGCATGAAAACAAAGCACATAGGGTGCCGGGGCTCCCTGCGCTGTTTTCTTAAGCCCCTCCAATAGCAGGGGTGGTAGCTGCGCAACAAAATCGTTCGGGTAAAACAGTGGCGACTCCTCATTGCGATTAAGGAGTGGCCAATCAAAAGCAGAGCACATCACCCAACGCGAGCGATCAATTGCATGGCACTTTAGGGGCACATGAACCGATTGGGTATAAAACATTCTGGCTAGTGGCTCATATCCCGAATGCTCGGTTGCATTGCCTAGGCCAGCAACCACAGCATTATTTGATTTTTTCGCCAGTGCGCACACTAAACCAGATTTCAATAAACCCTGGGTCTCGAGTACGACATCGTAAGTCGTGGCTTGCAATTGTTTGCGCATGGCAAAAAATTCACGCCACGTTCGAATAGAGAATAAGCTCTTGCGCCAGCGCCGAAAGGCGACCGGAATAATATGATCAATTCCTTTGAATGCATCGGTTGTTTTAAGGGGCTCTAGCAAATGCACATAAGCCTCTTCCACAATCCAATCGATTTGGGCATTAGGCAAACGCTTACGCAAATCCCACACAATCGGCAAGTTATGAAGCACATCCCCGAGGGAAGAAAGTTTGACGAGCAGAATCTTCGGCGCTTGATCTGCTGGACTTACTGTGGGTAATGGATTTAGCTGCTGAATCGACATGGGAACATTATCGTATTGTTTGCGCTCACCTTGCTCTGGTTTTATTGCTTAGGTTTGCTTCTTTAGAACTTCGGGGCAGCGTCCCACGCTAGGCCGGCAGCATCTTTGGCATTTAGCAGCGCCTGCTTACCCAGCGGAATCGGCCAATCAATCTTGATGCTTGGGTCACACCACGATAAACAGACTTCGCTCTGGGGATCATAGTAATCGGTGGTTTTATATAAAAACTCCGCGGTCTCCGAGAGGACTAAGAAGCCGTGTGCAAAGCCAGGCGGAATCCATAATTGCTTGTGGTTTTCAGCGCTGATTTCAAGGCCTACCCATTTGCCAAAAGTTGCGTAGTCTTTTCTTAAATCGACTGCCACATCAAATACGGAGCCTACTGTGACTCGAACCAATTTGCCTTGGGCATGCTTGAGCTGATAATGCAAGCCGCGCAAAGTCCACTGCCGCGAGAGCGAGTGGTTATCTTGCACAAACTCCACATTAAGGGCTGTTGCCTTGGCAAAATCATGGGCATTAAACGATTCAGTAAACCAACCCCGGTTATCACCAAACACCTTAGGCTCCAAAACAAGCACATCGGGGATGGCTGTTGGTGTCGCCTGTAATTTAGTGTCAGCCATTACTTACCTCTTGGCCGATAAAGAAATGGGTTGAGGGCTGCTACCTAACTCAAGCAGGATTTTGTTGAGGTATTGGCCGTAACTATTTTTCTTGAGCTGATCGGCCACTTTTTGCACTGCCTCTGCACTAATCCAGCTTTGGCGGTAGGCGATCTCTTCAGGGCAAGCTACCATCAGGCCTTGGCGTTTTTGCAGTGTGGCAATAAAGCCTGCCGCATCGAGTAAAGAATCATGAGTGCCAGTATCTAGCCAAGCAAAACCACGGCCCATAATTTCAACACTCAGTTCATTCTTTTCGAGATAGGCGCGATTAACATCAGTTATCTCAAGCTCTCCGCGGGCGCTCGGCTTAATCGATGCCGCAATATCGCAGACCTCATTGTCATAAAAATAGAGACCCGTTACTGCGTAGTTGCTGCGAGGCTTGAGGGGCTTTTCTTCTATGGAGAGTGCCTTGTAATCTTTGTCGAATTCTACGACACCATAGCGTTCTGGATCGTTCACATGATAGGCAAATACAGTAGCCCCACTGCTCCGATCATTTGCGCTGTGCAGCTGCTCTACTAGCTCATGGCCATAAAAAATATTATCCCCCAGCACTAAAGCACTTGGGCTACTGCCAACAAACGATTTACCCAGGGTAAACGCTTGCGCTAAGCCATCGGGTGAAGGCTGCACGCAGTACTCGATGCTCAGACCCCACTGCGAACCATCGCCTAATAAATCCGTAAAGCGTGGTGTGTCATGCGGGGTGGAGATCAGCAAAATATCCCGAATGCCGGCTAACATTAGCGTGCTTAATGGGTAGTACACCATGGGCTTGTCGTACACCGGCATGAGCTGTTTAGAAACAGCCTGCGTCACTGGATAGAGTCGCGTTCCAGACCCCCCCGCCAGGATGATGCCTTTGCGTTTCATCGGGTTACTTTGATTTGTTGCCATGTATGAATGCCCTTAAATACCTTTGGGTAACTTTAAATGCGTTAAATGAGCTTTCGGTGTACCAAGTCCTGGACATACGCTGCGACCTGCGGCTCCCACGACTGCTGCAATAACTGTAATTTTGGCACATTGGCCGAGGGGGCTAGCGTATCAGCAAGGGCAGCCTCTAAAGAACCTCGGGCCATACGGGAGTTCATCGGCCGAGGTGCTGGCAGGGGGTATTCCGTGGCAGGGATGGCTTCAATCGCATTGGGGTGCAGTTGGAGCGCTGCACCCGCATCCAGCGCCGCCTGCACCGCATGGCATGCCAAGGCATGCCAGGTCGTTTCTCCAGAAGGTACTGCGTGATAAATCCCAGAGGGGAATTGCCTTAATTGATTATTTTCGTCGAGGGTTAAAGCGAGACTGACTTCGGCCAACCACCTTGCGCTGCTTGGCACGCCATACTGATCGGCAATTACCTTAAGCGTTTGGCGCTCTTTAGCTAAACGCAGAATCGTACGAATGAAGTTACCTCCTTCACCATATACCCAGCTGGTTCGGAGAATCGCGTATTGCGCCTTCAACTCTGTACCACTCACCTGCGAAGCATGCTTTTGCTTATCTTGAAAGGCACGCTCAATTGCTTCCTCCCCGGCTGCTTTACTTTTGCCATATACACCTAATGGGTTGCGCACATCTGTTGATTCATATGGACTTACTTTAGATCCATCAAACACATAGTCGGTCGAGTAGTGCAAAAAAGTAGCGCCATGGTTTTTTGCATACTGCGCCATGATTTCTGGGGCTTTGGTATTGATGGCATAGGCCGAGTCGACTTCTGTTTCGGCTCGATCGACTGCTGTATGGGCTGCTGCATTAATAATCAAGTCAGGCTTGATTTGATTGAGAGGCACTGTAATGGCATCGGGATTAGCTAGATCACATTCAGTACGACCTATGTAGCTGATGCGATGCAGTTTTTCTGGCTTACGTTCACCAAAGATGGCTTTGAACGCTTTGCCCAGTTGGCCATCTTTCCCAAAAACAAGTATGTTCATCTGGGCTATTGTTGCGCAAAAAGCATTGCTTAGTTGTATTGCTTTTGTAACCAGTCACGGTAGGAGCCGCTGACCACGCCCTCCACCCACACTGGGTTATCGAGATACCACTGCACCGTTTTTTGAATGCCGCTATCAAACGTTTCCTTTGGTTTCCAGTCAAGCTCGCGTGCAATCTTGCTGGCGTCAATCGCATAGCGACGATCATGCCCTAGGCGATCTTTTACAAACGTAATCTGCTCTGCGTAGGATTTGCCGTCTGCTCGAGGCCGTAGCCCATCCAAAATCTGGCAAATGGTTTTGACAACATCAATATTGGCTTTTTCATTCCAGCCGCCAATGTTGTAGGTCTCGCCCAACTTACCTTTAGCCAGAACTTCACGAATCGCCGAACAGTGATCGCTCACAAAGAGCCAATCCCGAACTTGCTGGCCATCGCCATAAATGGGCAAGGGCTTACCATTTAAGGCATTCAGTATTACCAGAGGTATGAGTTTTTCTGGGAAGTGGTACGGGCCGTAATTGTTAGAACAATTACTGGTTAGTACTGGAAAGCCATAGGTATGAAACCAGGCCCGGACCAAATGGTCTGATGCTGCTTTAGAAGCCGAATAGGGACTATTGGGCTCATAGGGATTAGTCTCCGTAAAAGCAGGATCGCTTGCTGACAAAGAACCGTACACCTCATCGGTAGACACATGATGAAAGCGAAAGGCGGCTTTTTTTACTTCATCTAAATCATTCCAATAGGCTCTTCCGCACTCCAGGAGATTAAATGTGCCGTCGATATTGGTTTGCACAAACTCGGCTGGGCCGTGGATAGAGCGATCAACATGACTTTCAGCGGCGAAATTGATAATCGCTCGGGGTTGATGCTCTTTTAATAAGCGCGAGACGAGTGCGTGGTCGCCAATATCGCCCTGAACAAATACATGGCGCGGATCATTCCGAACGGAGTCGAGCGTAGCCAAATTGCCTGCATAAGTTAATTTATCGAGATTGACAATTCCCTCGGCTTTTGGCTCTTTTAGCCAATCCAGCACAAAGTTGCCGCCAATAAAGCCGGCGCCGCCAGTCACTAAAATCATAGAAATAAGGTATTTGTTTTAATGCTCACATTATCACCCGATCAGAAGGGTTGATTCAGGCTTTAGGTAGCAAGCCCTGACTTATACTTAGTCCATGAATCCGTCCAAATACAGCCTGACGTTTGCTTGCTATAACTCGGTTGAGTACACCAAAAAGTGCATTGACAGCATGGTGGCACACGGCACCCCCTTAGATCGCCTGGTTGTCGTGGATAACCAGTCAACCGACTCCACCCGAGATTACCTGATGACCCTTCCCCTGGGCGGCCGAATCTTTAATCAACACAATTTAGGATGTGGCGCAGCCTGGAACCAAGGCGCCCTCGCTCTGCAGTCGGAGTGGAGCATCATCATGAACAACGATGTGCTGGTCTCGCCCCATTGGATCGAAAATCTGATTCGAACTGCCGAGAGATTAAATCTCAGAGTAATTAGTACGGCGCTAATTGAAGGGCCTCTGGATTATGACTTTGACTCCTTTAGTGCCAAAGCCAGCCAAACCATGAAGAATGTCAACCGCTTAGGTAGCAAGCATGCTGTTTGCCTTGCCGTACATGAGTCGGTTTGGATGGATGTGGGCTACTTTCAGCCGGTACCCAAGCTCTTAGGTTACGAAGATACGCTGTTCTTTCATGAGCTAAAGAAGGCAGGCATACAGACCGCCATCACAGGCTCATCCTGGCTACACCACTTTGGCTCGATTACCCAGACTGCCATGAAGCTAGAACGCGGTCTAAGTCAGAAAGACGGCCTTGCTAATCGCTATAACTACAAGCTACTAAATCAAAGCTGGATTGCCCGCAAGCTCAATAAACGCAAAACAAAACAACATCAAATTGCCTGCAATCAGACCGAGCTGCGCGAGTACGGCATGACCGTACACGGTCTTCGAGAAAATTACGAATTTGTATGGATTTAGTGCGGCACACTTTTTGAGTCAGCACTACCTTGTAGTCGCACTAAGCAGTGCTAAATCGTACTAAGCTTCGATCAACCTGATCAACTCAGCAGTATTGCGCTCCATCGAAAATTTGTTTGTTACAAATGCCCTGCCTCGGTCAGCCAGCTGCTTAGCCTCGATTGGGTTTTCAAGTACCCAGCAAATAGCGTCAGCCCATGCGGGCACATTGCCGGGTTCCACCATCAGCCCCGTCTCTTCATGAAGGATGGTTTCAGGAATCCCACCCACACGGCTGACAATCGTAGGTACACCCAAATATTGCGCCTCAATCTGAAACATACCCAAGGGCTCAATCAAAGACGGCAGCACCGCTAGCGTACTGGCATTTAAGAGCGGTGCAATCGGATGCAAAATTCCGGCTAGATAAACGTGGCCTTCAAGACCAAGGGCCTTGATCTCGGCTTCGAGTAATGGCCGATCTTGACCCTCGCCGGCAATTAAGTAACGCACAGTTGGAAACGATTTTTTTACTTCCACTAGGGCATTCAAAATAATGCGATGGCCTTTTTCACCCCGTAGAATCGCTCCGTGCGAAATAACCGGCCCTGGGTGAGCATCAAGCCACTGCCGGACATGCTCTGGCAATACGCCATCTGCCTGACGTAAACCAGAAAAATCAATGCCTGGGTACAGTACTTCAATTTTGTTTGGCTTGATCGACCGATTGACCAAAAACAGCTCGCGCAAATGGTGGCTGGGTGTCAGCGTTTTACTAAAGAGGTGGTTATACGCAAATGACAGTGGATAGCCGTGCTGAAAGGTTTTGACTCTCAAAACCGCTACACTCTTTCCACCCAAAAGAGTGGCCCACCAACTCACCATCACAGAAAGTAACGCATCATGGCTACCATGGGAAACAATCGCTACCGGGTCTTTGCTGCGCACGAGGTGCAGTAGCTGCCGAAAGCTAGGGATATGAAAGGCATTGCGAAAGCATATTGGGATCGCCGCCAATCCCAATACGCTTGCCCGCTGCAGTATTGAGCTATTTGGCTTACACAATAGCAAGGTTTTAAATCCAGCCGCTTGCAAGGCGCGCATTTGCTGTAAAGCCTGCAACTCTTGACCACCGATGTTCATCGATGAGTCAGTAAAAAAAATTGTCTTAGGGCTAGCCATGCCTAGGCGCTTCATTTACTTTAGCACTGGGGTGGGTGAAGGACTGGCTGGATCCCATTGATGAAGCTTGCAGCACTTGTGCCAGCAAAGTCGCCGTCATTAAGCCGTAAAAAGTACAGAGGTACTTTAACGAGAGCTGCTCGTTGGAAAGACCTGCAATAAAAACGCCCGTAATGTAATACATGCCCATACGCGCTGCGCGCCTCTTGTTTGCGATCAATGAATTTTGATGGGTATAGAAAAAATAGAAAGGGGAAAAAAGTAAGCAGAGGTAGGCCAAAAGACCAAACAATCCCGAAGAAAGTAATTTACTCAAAATATCGCTATGTGGACCAGTCGCAGCCATAGTACTAATTGCAATTTCATTAGCGGGTATGTTGAGCGGGCTATTACTCAAGAGCTGCATCATGTTTTTTTCTTCTCCATAGCCAAAGAGAAGGCTTTCACTCGCGAACTGAAATGAAAACTTCCAAATACTTAAGCGAATACCAGCGGAAGTATCCAGCTTAGTATTCATAAGCCAATTGCGAATCTCATGATAGCCGCCGATCACTCGGCTCGATACTGCATCGGAGAAATAAAAGGCGAGGAAAAACAAAAAAATCGCAGCAATCACAATTAGACTAGTTTGCAAGGCAATGCGAAATCGCTCTGCTCCCTGAGCTCGGTAAAAGTCACCGAAGCGAATCAACAAGAATAGTAAAAAAATAAACGGGCCGGCCAGCCAAGCGCCACGTGATCCAGAATATATTGACACATAAATACCTGCCGCGCCGCCCACCAACTTGAGTAATAGAAGCCAGCGAGATTCGCCTGGACTAGGAGCAATCGATAAAAATACAATCAAAGCCAAGATAAAGGTTTGGCTCCCTAAGGTATTGGGATCAACAAAATAGGTGGCTAAGCGACCATCCCAATAGGCCCCAGGATTAAGTGACACCGCTGTCAGCACACAGAGTAGGCCAACCGGGATCGCTGCATCCAAAGTCTTGATATAGGCTATTTGGCGGTTTTTAAGTAATAAATAAATAAGGCCCGCAAACGCAATTCGGGAAGGGCCATCGAATGCCGCCATGTGCATTTTTGAGCGAAGCAGCTGACCCAATAAGACGGCAATGATTAGTCCGCAAAAGGACAGAACAATAATGAGATCCGTTTTATTTTTAAAATGAAAATGCGCCTGCTTATTTTGAAAAAATACAATAAGCACAATCAGTAATAATGCGAATAGAGACACATGCACACCATGCCGCACCGTCATAAATGTGATGGGGAACATAAAAACCGCAAGCAGAATGCAATTCGATATCGAAAAAATACTGCTAGTGCGTTTGAATTGCGTCATAGGCGGTTTATTGCAGATTGAAATGGCTTAATTGAGCTTACTTTTGTAGAATGACATATTTATATGCAATTTATATAATGAGTGATAACAGAATACCATCCACCATCTGCCCAGCTTTGAACTTCCGAGATTAATCGATGAAGACTATTTTAGTCACTGGCGGGGCTGGTTACATCGGCTCCCATACAGTCGTAAAGCTTCTAGAACAGGGATATGGCGCGGTTATTGTTGATAATTTATGCAATAGCAAAGTCAATGCCATTCACCAAATCGAATCCATTACAGGCCGAAAACCATTTTTTTATGAAGGTGATATGCGAGATCGCGCCCTCTTGGCAGGTGTTTTTAAATCCCATTCAATTGATGGCGTGATTCATTTTGCCGGCCTCAAGGCCGTTGCAGAATCACAAGCCAAGCCCTTGCTGTATTACGACAACAACGTGGCTGGAAGTATTGCCCTACTAGAAGAAGCACTTAAGGCAAATGTGCATACCGTTGTTTTCTCCTCATCGGCAACGGTTTACGGCGAACCAGGCATAACCCAATACGACGAGACGCTGCCAACCAAACCAATTAATGTGTACGGCAGAAGTAAGTTAATGGTAGAAAACTTACTAACTGATCTGGTGAACGCAAATCCAGCATTAAGAGTCGCTTGCCTGCGCTACTTCAATCCTGTTGGGGCCCATAGTTCAGGGCTGATTGGCGAGGACCCTTTGGGCATTCCAAACAACTTAATGCCCTACCTCGGGCAAGTGGCCTTAGGCAAATTACCCAACCTGAAGGTCTACGGCAATGATTACCCCACCCCCGACGGCACCGGTTTGCGAGACTACATCCATGTTGAGGATTTGGCTGAGGGGCATTGCTTAGCACTACGCTACCTTGATACACGCCCAGGCATCCTCACAGTGAACCTAGGTACTGAACGGCCGCACAGCGTACTTGAGGTCATTGCTGCGTTTGAGCGTGCCAGCGGCATTACCGTACCCTATGAGTTTGTAGGTCGCCGCTCCGGGGATCTGGCGGAGTACTTTGCCAATGCCCAATTGGCAAAACGCACATTAGGATGGGTCGCTCAATACAATCTAGACCGCATGTGTACGGATACTTGGCGTTTTTACCAGCGCTCGCGTGACAGCACCTTGTAATTAATCGATGCACTAATTTTTTGGAATAAACCAATGCAACACTACAAAAAAATCCTGGTGGTATGCCCTGCTGGAGCCGTGACTGGTGGACCTGAGGCACTGCATCAGCTCACCGCGCACATGAATGCGCTGGGCCTACCTGCTTACATGTGCTACCTCCCCTTTTCAGAGTCCGCGATTGCGCCAGCCGCCTATGCACGCTACAAGACCCAATCGGCACCCTACGAAGATGCCCCAGGCAATCTGATTATTTTCCCTGAGGTGTATCCCATGCTAGCACTTAAGGTTAAAAAGGCGCAGGCGGGATTATGGTGGTTATCGCTCGAGAATTTTTTAGAGCGCCGTCATATTTGGGGCTTGCACGACAAGGTACGCTACCTTAAGCGGGTAATACAAGGGCGCAGGCCATGGGGCGGCGCCAAGAGTCTCAAGCAAATTCTGCACTTTTCTCAAACGGAACATTCCTCTAGCTATTTGCGATCCTGCGGTATTGAGCCCATTCCACTGATTGACTCCATCAATGAAGATTTTCTAACCGATCGCTTTCTTGATCGGATCGACCATAAACAAAACACCATTCTGTACAACCCCACCAAAGGCTGGAAGGTGACGGAGAGCTTGATCAAAGCGTATCCAGACTGGCGCTTTGAGCCTGTAAAGGGGTTAAACCGCGAGCAACTTTCTGAAAAGCTCTATCAAGCCAAGCTATACATTGATTTTGGTCATCACCCCGGCAGAGATCGGATGCCGCGTGAAGCTGCCATGCATGGCTGCTGTCTGATTACCGGAAAATTAGGTTCCGCTGGAAACACGGTGGACTTGCCAATGCCGCCCCAATACAAATTGGATAGCAACGCAAATGGCTTTGTTGAACAATTTGGACTCTTGGCAGCCGACATCATGGGCGATTTTCCCAAGCACTTTACTGCCTTTGGGCCCTATCGAAAGTGGCTACAAGATGAATCAAGGATCTTTAAAGAGCAAATTCAAAAAATTTTCCATCAAAGTATTAATAGTGCTTAACATAAGTTGGTAAGTACAGCATTGAAATAAACCCTACTATTAATTGGATCTAATATGTTTAAACGTTTTTTTCGCAAGCTAGATGATTTTGTGTTTAGTGGTTTTTTTGAGCGCCATTCAAATCAAAAGAACAATACCAATTTACTCAAGTTAGCCTCAATCGGCCTTGACTACAACTACACTACTATTTATCAAAAGAATACGACCAATCCCATATCATTACTCTGCGACAAATATGGATCCGATAAGGGATCTATTTTGGAAAAAGGCCATCCATATGGCTGGCCGCCACATACATATTCTGACTACTATCATCTGTTATTTTCTTCTCGACGCCAGCATATCAAAAAAGTTTTTGAATGTGGCCTTGGAACAAACAATCCAAATCTTTTATCCTCAATGGGCTCGATGGGAAAGCCAGGCGCATCATTACGAGTTTGGCGTGACTACTTTCCTAATGCAGTTATTTATGGGGCAGACATTGATAGGGACATTCTTTTCACTGAAGATAGAATTAAAACGTTTTACATTGATCAATTAGATCCTATAGCAATCAAAGAATGCTGGTCTAGTATTAATGAAAAAAATTTTGATTTTATCGTGGATGACGGACTACACACGTTTGATGCTGGCCTTACCCTATTTATACAATCAATTGATAGGCTATCAATTGATGGCGTATACATCATTGAAGATGTGGCCATAAATGATTTAATTGAATATAAGAAATTCTTTAGGAATTCAGAGTACGAAGTGGATTATGTATTAATGAATCGTCCAGACCTCCCTTTAAGTGACAATAGTCTGGTAGTAATTCGAAAAAGATCTATATAAATATTAGGAACTATAAGGGTCCGTTAAGTGCGTCAAACCTTTTACTATTTTTATTTTTCAGCCAGAAGCATCAAAAAAATTATGGCTAGCTGTAGTTAGCTGATTATTTTTCAGAAAAATGATGTAATAATAATTCATAAGGCGACCCAGTCTCTGGAATCGTTCTCCAATTATTGTGCCAATGATTCACGATGTATTTTTTCTCAAATAACTCCTCGACCATTGCAACTGATTGATCTGTTTTTTTGAAAAACTTGAGGGCATCTCCAGCAAGCAAAGACTTTGGATTCCACATTGCGTCGAATAGATTTGTAGGATAAATCTTTAGATTTAATTGATTACAAATTACGTCCGTGAATAAATACCAAGGACGAAAACATTCCACCTGATTGCCTACATCCAGGACCTGTTCCGCCACTTTCTTACTTGGTAAATACAGTATTGCTGAATTAGCAAAATCATAATCTTCCCAGCGATAGACAAAACCCTGATCCATGCAAATGCTATTCAGGTCACTTAAAAAACACACATCCAAGTCAGCATACAAAGAAGGTCCATCATAATGGGCCACTGGGATAATGCACCGCGCAAGATCGCCACGATATACTAAATCACGCTGGTAGGTGAACAAGGGTGAGGAATGCTTGTAGTTCAGCTTAAATAAAGGGCTGTAATAATTTTTTAAATTAATATGCCGCAGGATTTTTTTTCGATGAATGAATCTTAGGGCATCAAATAGACCGCCTTCGGCCGTTTGAGTCAGCGGAGTTACATAACGACTAACGAGCTGCTTTAAAGAAAAAACGCGAATATTGATCTGTGGATGAGTCTTGAGCCAGTTTAAGTCTGACGGTATGGATTGCCCCACATCAGCATCAAGCCATAAATCGTATTTTGAATTCGGATGAAAATGGATAAAACTTCTGAAGTGTAGATTTGTAACGGGGGGAAGTGACCCACCCCAGTATCCAAAAAATTGAGTCATCTTTGCCTGTCTGATCTTTTTTGCTTTGCTTTTTTAATAAATGTAGAGCGAAGATAAATTTTCTAAAGTGGGGAACCTAATTCCCCGCCACAATTGACATCACCGCCATGCGCACCGCAATCCCAAAGGTCACTTGTTTCAGAATGACTGACTGCGTACCATCCGCGACTTTCGAATCAATTTCCACACCACGGTTCATGGGGCCTGGGTGCATCACAATGGCATCGGGTTTGGCAAGGGCTAAACGCTCGGGGGTTAGACCAAACTGGGTAAAAAAAGCTGCGCCTTCAGGAACTTTCCCGGCCTCCATGCGCTCCTTCTGAATGCGCAGAGTCATCACCACATCTACGCCGCGCAAGCCCTCTTCCATGCTATGAAAGACCTTGACGCCCAGCATATCTAAATCGGTTGGTAACAAACTCTCTGGGCCGATCGCCCGAATATCCTGACACCCCAAAGCTGTGAGCGCATGGATGTTCGACTTCGCTACCCGGCTATGGACGATATCGCCTACGATCGCTACTTTGAGCTTGCTAAAGTCTTGCTTAAAGTGGCGCATGGTGAACATATCCAGCAAACCTTGCGTAGGATGCTGGTGACTACCGTCGCCGGCATTAATCACATGCACATATGGCGGCACATGGTTTGCAATCTCAATGGGTGCGCGCGACACACTGTGGCGCACCACAAAAATATCAGCCTGCATCGCGATCAAGTTATCAATCGTATCAATCAGACTCTCTCCCTTGGTGGTTGAGGAAGTCGAGATATCTAAATTAATCACATCGGCCGATAAACGCTTGGCCGCAATCTCAAAAGTGGTGCGAGTACGCGTGGAGTTCTCAAAGAAGAGATTAAACACACTCTTGCCCCTGAGTAGCGGCACTTTTTTTACCTCCCTTGCAGGGTCCGTGATGCTCACAAACTGCTGCGCCGTGTCCAGAATATGCAGGATTTGCTCTTTAGGCATGCCCTCTAGTGTCAGTAGATGAGTCAGTTCGCCCGCACTATTGGTCTGACAGATCTGATTGGTTTCTTTGGGCTGAATGCTCATACTCGCTCCTCACGAACAAAGCGAAATTTTTCAGTACCGCCTCGAGAAACCTTTTCCAAGGCAAGTATTTGCGAATCAGGCAGACTGACATGCTCACCTACAAAGTCAGCAGCGATCGGTAACTCACGCTTGCCCCGATCAGCCAAGACCATCAGCTCGACACTAGCAGGCCTACCAAAATCAAATAATTCATTTAGGGCGGCGCGCACGGTTCTGCCAGTAAAGAGCACATCATCAATTAAGACAATGTGAGCGCCTGTGACTTCAAATGGCAGGTGGGTTGCCTTGCCTTCAGCCGAGCGCATTGCGGCTAGACCCTTCTCAGCATAGTCATCCCGATGAAAAGCCACATTAATTACCCCGTACTGTGGCAAACCTAAATCGCTCGCCAAGCGCTCTGCAATCCATGCGCCACCAATTGCAAGTCCGGCAATACGGATGGTTGGTTTTGTCGAGAGCTTACTCTGAAGATTTAATTGCAGCTTGTTATACAGTTGCTCGGCATCCATCCTTTTTCCTGACTGGTTTATCCACTCAAAGTGTTTCTTATCAACCGCATCGCTATTTTATTGCCTTCGAGGTCTAAAGCCTCTATCCGTGTTCAAAACACACTGGGATTATCTGAATTTCTAGTTTTATTGCTTATTCTTTAAGCAATTGCGCGCCCCCTCTAGATGCTATGTTGAGGGTGTTATTGTATAAATTGATTAACTTTAACTATCTATTAATAAAATCGCTAGTTTTTGCCTATTAGATCTATACAAAAATACGATTAAACCGTCATCAAAATTTCTGATAATAGTGTGGTGGATTGGTGAGCAAATGTATTGATTGTTTACCGCCTCTTGATTTATAACATTTTATTTTTAAAGGAGTTTTTATGGCTAAGTCTGTAAAAGGTACGAAGACTGAACAGTCTTTAAAAGAAGCATTTGCGGGTGAGTCCCAAGCAAATCGCCGTTATTTGTATTTCGCAAACCAGGCTGATATTGCTGGTGCGAACGATGTAGCTGCTGTATTTCGTTCCACCGCCGAAGGTGAAACCGGTCACGCGCATGGTCATATGGAGTATTTGATCACTGGTGGTGCTGGCGAGCCAGGAACTGGTATGCCTGCCAAGACCGTTGCAGAAGCTCTGCAAGCGGCGATCGCTGGTGAGACCCATGAGTACACGGATATGTACCCTGGTATGGCAAAAACAGCTCGTGAAGAAGGTTTTGACGAGATCGCCGATTGGTTTGAGACCTTGGCAAAGGCAGAACGCAGCCACGCTAACAAGTTCACCAAGACTTTAGAAGCTCACTTGGCAAATTCCTAATCGTTTAATTGTTTAGGTAAAAGAAAAGCGCTCCTCGGAGCGCTTTTTTGTTTCTACAGAGCCAGTCTCCGTATACCTTAAGAGCTTAACCAGCCTTCTTCGCCCAAGCAGAGCACCATCCAGCAGCGGCGACTTGCTTACCAGCAAATAAGCTGCAACCACCGGCAGCAGCTGCGCCTTTGGCTTGCCAGAGTGCACAGTTGTCGCAACGCTGAGCAGCAGCGTGCTTAGGGTATTTCTTGGTATCCACCTTAGTGGTGTCGGCTTTGTAACCCAAGGCTTGTGCTTGAGGATCCGTCTCGGCAACCATGGCTTGTGCTTGTGCCAAGTTATTGAGTGAGAGGGTTGCTGCACCAGCAGCAGACATAATTAAAAACTGACGACGTGTGTTTTTCATGGATTCTCCGTTATGTACAAAACAGCAGTCCGAATCTTAAAACATAAATCAATTTTCCTAGAGTGGTCTTATAAGTAATTGATTCAATTACTCTTTTAAATGAGAATGATTCTCAAATCCGGTTTGACATACACCCAACCAAGGCGCTAAGTCAGGTCATCGCTTAACTACTCACCTTAGTTCTTATCCATCAAAGCTAAAAACTCTCGTCTGAGATTGGCGTCCTTCAGAAATGATCCGCGCATGACGCTATTGACCATCTTAGAGTTGAGATCTTTCACGCCACGCCATTGCATGCAAAAGTGATCTGCTTCCATCACGAGAGCCAAGCCTGTTGGCTTCATCTTCTGTTCCAAGATATTGGCTAACTCCACCACTGCTTCTTCTTGGATCTGTGGACGACACATTACCCACTCGGTAATGCGGGCATATTTGGATAAACCAATGAGTGCAGTTTGCTTATCGGGCAAGACCCCAATCCATACCCTTCCCATGATGGGGCAGAGGTGATGAGAACAAGCGCTCTTAACCGCAATCGGGCCAATGATCATCAGCTCATTTAGATGGCTAATGTTTGGAAACTTAGTGAGGCTAGGTTGCGGGGTGTAGCGGCCATGAAAGACCTCGTTGATATACATCTTGGCTACCCGAAGGGCGGTGCCGCGGGTATTATGATCACTCTTGGTATCTATCACTAGGCTCTCTAGTACGCCTTGTAACTTTTGCGCAACCTCTTGAACTAGGCCATCGACCTCTCCGGGCTCAATGAACTCTGCAATATTATCGTTTGCATGAAAGCGTACCTTGCTCGCAGTAATGCGTTGGCGGATCACTTGCGATAGGGGTACTCCGTCGTCACTTTTTTTACTTGCCAGGGCACCTGATTTGCTGGGTGCTTTTCTGGGGGAGGCGATCTTGGGTCTAGGCTTCTTAGGAGCGGACTGTTTGGCAGCTTTGATCTTTGGCATAGTTGATTAAATTGGCAATAAGGTATGTTAAGTATGCTCTTAGATCTGAAAGAAGATCGCCATGATCGCAAGGAGGCCAATCAACCAAACAAAAGTGCGGGTATTGGGCCAATCGAAGATGTAGCAAATAATGTAAGCAATGCGGGCCAAAAGATAGACGATTGCGAATAGATCAAGGTTTGCCTTTGGAGCATCCAAGGAGATAGCAAGCGCAACGGCTACATAGAAAAACGGTAAGGACTCAAAGGTATTAGCTTGGGCAGCGTTTGCTCGGGCACGCAGGCCAGTTTGTCTTGCAAGCCACTGACGAGGGTTATTGTTGTCAAACGCATCGGGTGCGTTTTGCTCCAGCGGCCCAAACTTGGCAATCCCTGCTGCCACAATCGGTAAGAACCCAGCCAGAATCACACAGACGATCGCAATGGTCATGAGGTCTTACCTTTTTTAGCTAAACGTGTTTCAGTTCCGTTCATGAGATTACGAATATTACTGCGATGCCGATAAATTAATAATAGGCTCATCACCAAAATCGCTAAACCCATCGGCTGTAGTCCAAAGAGAAATGTGAAGTACAGCGGAGCAAATGCAGCAGCGCTTAGAGCCGCTAAGGAAGAGTAGCGCATGAAAAACGCCACAATCAGCCACGTTCCTAAGGTTGCTAAGCCCAACACCCAACTAATCGCAAACAAGATGCCAGCGGCTGTGGCAACCCCCTTGCCACCTTTAAAGCGATAGAAGATTGGGTATAGATGCCCCAAAAAGACCGCGATCGCTACCAGTCCCAGTATGAGATTGTTATCAGAACTTATGGGATCGCCCAGCACCGCGCGCGCAATGGTTACGGCTACCCAGCCTTTGGCAGCATCACCAAAAAGCGTAAGAGCGGCGGCCACTTTATTACCCGTTCGCAAAACATTAGTGGCCCCCGGATTCTTAGAACCGTGGGTATAGGGGTCGGGCAAGCCCATCGCCTTACTTACTACTACCGCAAAGGAGACTGAGCCTAGTAAATAAGCCAAAGGTATTAACCAAAAATACTGCAATGCGTTATTCATACAGAAATACTAGCCGATTTAATTAAGCACCGCGAGGATGGTGTTGCGCATGAATCGATTTGAGACGCTCGCGAGCTACATGGGTATAGATCTGGGTGGTTGAGATGTCGGCATGTCCAAGAAGGAGCTGTACGACCCTTAGATCTGCGCCATGGTTTAGTAAATGAGTAGCAAAGGCATGACGCAAGGTATGTGGCGATAGAGCAACTTTGATACCAGCTAATTGGGCATAGCGTTTAATAATCGCCCAAAAGGCTTGGCGCGTAAGGCCAGATCCCGTATGTCGCCCTACAAATACCTCTTGACAGGTTTTGCCCTCTAAGAGAACGGGTCTTGCCTCTTGTAAATAGCGGCGCAACCACTCACCTGCCTCTGCCCCAAACGGCACTAAGCGCTCCTTACCCCCCTTACCGTTAACCACACGAACCACCCCTTCGTTCAAACCTAGTGCTACGGTTTTTAAAGAAACGATTTCAGAAACACGCAGACCGCTGGCATACATCAACTCGAGCATGGTGCGATCGCGTAAACCCAGAGCCTCACCGGTATCGGGTGTATTTAAGAGTGTTGTGATTTGCTCCTCACTCAAAACCTTGGGGAAGCGTTGGGCCTGCTTCGCTGCTCGCAACTTCAAGCAAGGATCTTGCTCTACCAAGTGTTGGCGCAATGCGTACCGATAAAAACGCTTAAATACCGTTAAACGCCGATTAGCCGTACTTGCCTTGTCATCACGCTTGCTGGCCATATAGGCTGTTAAGTCAGCCTCAACAACCTGATAAATACTTTTAGTGCACTCACTATCCAACTCTAACCACTTTGCAAACAGAGTGAGATCTCTTCGATAAGCGCTCAGAGAGTTCTTGGATAAACCATCCTCTAGCCAGCAGGCATCACAAAATTGATCAATTGCTTCTAGATTAACAGTATGAGTGGGCAATTTAGTCGCGGAAATTATTGAACGCTAGCGGCGCTTCACTCACTTCTTTTTTGAGAAGTGCCATGGTAGTTTGCAGATCATCGCGCTTGCCGCCAGTAATGCGTACGGCATCACCTTGGATGCTAGCTTGCACTTTAATCTTGCTGTCTTTGACCACCCGTACAATTTTTTTGGCTAGCTCTTGCTCGATACCTTTTTGTAATTTCATGGTCTGCTTGCGCTTGTCACCCGACATGGTCTCTTTTTTTTCATCCTTGAGATAACGCACATCCACATTGCGCTTAGCCATCTTGCCGTAAAGCACATCACGTACTTGTCCCAACTTGAAGTCATCATCGGCAAACAAGATGAGCTCGGTCTCTTTTTGCTCTACGCGCGCATCTGAACCTTTAAAGTCAAAGCGATTACTGATTTCTTTATTGGCTTGCTCAATCGCGTTTTTTAACTCGACGACATTGGGTTCACAAACAGCATCAAATGAGGGCATTTCGTTCTCCTGCTTTCCAAGGTTTTGGTAATAATTGAATTTTAGGTAATTTGGCTTTGTTTTATCCACTGTTTGCAAAACCCGAATAAGATTGTGGCATGAACTTGCCCAGCAATCTACTCCCTGCGTATTCCTTAAGCCAGCGCAATACCTTGGGTTTTGAGGTTGAGGCCGAGTTTGCTATCCACATTACCGAAGCTAAGCAAATCGCCGAGACGCTTGTGTATGCCAAAGATCACAATATGCCCTATCAAGTCTTGGGTGGTGGAAGTAATGTGGTGCTTCCTAGCGCCCTACCTGGTCTCACCCTTCTCATGGATATCGCTGGAATCGAAATAGTCTCTGAGGATGCTAATGGGGTGAGCCTAAAGGTGGGCGCAGGTGTCTCGTGGCATTCGCTGGTGATTTGGACACTTGAGCACTCCTACCCCGGTCTTGAGAACTTAGCCCTCATTCCTGGCACAGTGGGCGCTGCCCCCATTCAAAATATTGGGGCATATGGAGTTGAGATTAACGACTACATCAACTCGGTAGAAGCCTTCGATAGTCAGGCAATGCAGTGGATCACACTAGATCGCGCTCACTGTCAGTTCTCCTATCGTCATAGCCTCTTTAAAGCGAATCCGCTGCGTTATATCATTTCAGCGGTAAACTTGTATTTACCCAAACAATGGCAACCCAGAATTAGCTATGTAGACTTACAGCATTTTTTTGCTGGGAAGGAGAATGACTCCATTACTCCGCTGGCAATATTTGAGGCTGTTTGCGAGATCCGCACTCAAAAGCTACCAGACCCCAAACAGATTGGTAATGTGGGCAGCTTCTTTCAAAATCCAATTGTGGAAAACTCCATGCTTGCCAAACTCAAGCAAAGGCACCCTGCAATCGTCGCCTATCCCGAAGATACAAATCACAGCAAATTAGCAGCAGGGTGGCTGATTGATCATTGTGGCTTTAAGGGGCTGCGCACTGGCAATGTAGGTGTACATGACAAACAAGCCCTAGTCTTAATTCATCACGGCGGTGGTAACGCAAATGAGTTACTGCAATTGGCTGAGCGTATTCAAAAAACGATCAGCGAACAATTTGAGATTGATCTTCAGGTTGAGCCAATCATTTTTAATGCTTGATGACCGAAAATTGAATACTTACTTCCCCGTCGGCTAAGCGCACAAGATAATCCTCGTTAGCCTTGATGTCATTTGGTTTTCTGGCAGCCCTCTTCTCCTTATCCAAAATAACTGCATAGCCTCTCTCGAGCGTTCGCTGTGGATTGAGAGTTTCGAGCTGTCTCAGCCAGTGCGCTTGATTGTGTTTGAGATTATTGAAATAAACATGGGCACTTTGCACGAGGCGCTGTTGCCACTGACCGATTTGCTCACGCATACGCTCAGGGTTAGGCAGTGCATGCCCTAAGCGCAGACTGATTTGATCTAGGGTTTGTGCCTCCCGCTCAATACGTTGCTCCAGCTTTTGTCTTAACTGCTCCTGATATGTACGTAACTCTTGCAATAGTTGCTCACGCTTAGGAGTTGCAAGCTCTGCTGCACCAGTCGGTGTTGGTGCTCTTAGATCAGAAACAAAATCAGCGATGGTGAAATCGGTTTCGTGGCCAACCCCACTAATCACTGGTATAGAAGAGTTTGCGATGGCATGGGCTAGCGCTTCATCATTAAAGGCCCAGAGATCCTCAATCGATCCGCCACCACGAACGAGTAATATGACCTCGCCCAATCGATCCTGGTTGGCTTGCTTGAGTGCATGAATGATTCCGGCGGGGGCGTCAGGTCCTTGCACTAGGGTTGGATAAATGAAGATGGGGATATGGGGCGCTCTCCTAGCGAGTGTTGTCAACACATCTTTTAATGCTGCTGCTTGCGCTGAAGTAATGATCGCCAACGATTTAGGATGACTCGGTATGGGTCGCTTTCGATTCTCATCAAAGAGCCCTGCTTTCGCTAATTTCTCTTTAAGCTTTAAGAAGGCTTCGTAGAGCCCTCCTAAGCCCGCCTTTCGTAAAGAATGGATGGTAAGCTGTACGTCCCCCCTTGGGACATACATGCTGACTGATGCAGCGACCTCCACCTGATCACCAGATTGGGGCATAAATCCAAGCTGGGCGTTCCTACCCCGAAACATCACACAGCGAATCTGCCCTTCTTCGTCCTTGAGTGAGAAATACCAATGCCCACTGTCATAAGCCTTGAAGTTAGAAATCTCCCCGCTAACCAAGACAGCATCAAAACGCTCGGTTAAAGACTCTGCAATGGCGCGGTTTAAATCGCCAACACTCAGCAGGGGGCTTGATGTATCCATGGTTGACCTTGTTTATTTCTTTATCTATATGGGCTTGCGGTTCATTACATATCCACAATCCCTATATAAATAAGGAGCCCTATATGTTAGTAAATACTCGCTTTGGTTTAGTGTCTGATTAGCTCTTGATTTAAATTATAAGTAATTGATTTAAATAGATATTTTTAAATTGTTTAAGTATCGTAATTCAAGACAAAATCAGGGACTTACACCATCCATCAAGGACTTAGCACTCCCGATCTAAAAAGTTTTGCACAGACTTATCCACAGGTTTTGCGTATTGCTGATAGCTTTATAGAGAGTCATTTTGAGCCTCAAAACCAATCTTAATCATTATTTTGAACGCAGAAATCGTTTTCATTGAAAATAGCCACCTATGTACTCCATCTTACTTGCTGCCGGCTGGCCGATTTGGCCTCTTCTTGCGATCTCGATACTTGGCTTAGCCATCCTTATTGAACGTGCTTGGTATTTACGTAAGAAACACATCATCCGTAAAGAAACGATTGAGCTGGCATTTAATGCAAATGCTAGGGATGCCACCAATAGCGAGTTCTTGAGCGATCTCAGTGCCTCCTCGCCCATTGGCGTCCTGCTTGCAGGTGTATTGCGCGAGCAAGCCTTGGGGCACTCAGCCGAAGCAGCTATTGAAGAACTCCAAATCCTGGCGCAAAATCTGTGGGCTAAGTTGGATCGCTATCTAGGGGGGTTAGCAACGATTGCGACCGTAGCACCCCTTCTCGGCCTCTTTGGGACGGTAATTGGCATGATTGAGATCTTTGGCAGTCAAGGGGGGTCTATGGGGGGCAGTGTCAATGCCGCGAGTGTCGGCGCAACCAATCCACAGCAATTAGCCCACGGCATCTCGATTGCACTTTACAACACCGCATTTGGTTTATTAATTGCCATTCCTGCGCTAGCCGGTTGGAGAGTATTACGAGCAGTAGCCGATCAACGCCAACGTGAATGCGAAGAATGTACACGTCAGCTCTTTAAAAAGTTGTACCCAAATAGTCATTAATCCTGTGTCCTGGCTACAGAACCGTTCTTCAGAAAATGCTCGCGCTTTCGGCGGTCGGCTAAATCGCTCGGCACGCTCCTTCTCCTATGCTGAACCCGAAATCAATCTCATTCCTTTTATTGATGTCTTGTTAGTGATCTTGATCTTCTTAATGATCTCAACCACCTTTACAAAGTTCCAGGAGATTGCGATTACTCTGCCTAGCGCATCTGGCGCTGATACCGTAGAGTCTGCGCGTGAGATTAATGTGGCAGTCAGTAGCGATGGGCGCTTTGCCCTCAATGGCAGAGTTATGAGCCGCTCACAGCTTGCTGGCGCTCTCAAACAAATGGGCTCTGGTGCTAATGAGCAAAACCTGCGGATCAGTATCGATGCCGATGCGCGCGCACCTCACCAAGCTGTGATGACAGTGCTTGAGCTTGCGCGTGACGCGGGTCTTCCCAACGTTGCCTTTAGTAGTCAAGCCAAGAAATAATGCTCTTCAAGTCTGCGCCGCGCTTTTGGGAAAAATCATCCTATACACAGGCGCCCTTATCGTATCTGATCAGTATGCTTATCAGCACAACGCTTCTTCCCTTTGCTTGGCTCTACGGTTTGATTGTTTGGCTCAAGCAGATCTTGATTGATACAGGCATTACTCAGACTCTTGGAATGCATCGTGCTGCGCCGGTACCCCTGATTATTGTGGGCAATATTCGGGTAGGGGGTACGGGTAAAACCCCTCTTGTCATCGCTCTCGCAAACGCCTTATTCGAGGCGGGATACAAGCCAGGGATTATCAGCCGTGGCTATCAACCCAATGGGCAAAGTACCCTGGAAGCTCCGCAAGAGGTCGTACAAACTAGCAATCCAAATACCGTCGGCGATGAACCCGTTCTCATGGCGCAGCGCACTCACCATCAAATACCGATTTGGGTCTTTCCTAAGCGTGCGCAGTCCATTAAAGCTCTACTCAAAGCTCACCCCGAGGTCAACGTCATTATTAGTGATGATGGCTTACAACATGCTGGATTGGTGCGTTGGCCCGCACGAGAAGGCGGTCGTGATCTTGAGTTAGTGATTGAAGATGAACGCGGCATTGGTAATGGTCGACTTTTGCCTGCTGGGCCATTACGAGAGTCTGCTAAACGTGAGCGTGATGCCACCATCTCCATTGGCGCTAGTGACGAATTACAAAATACCCTTGCTGCAGAAAAGTCTTTTCAGCTAACACCTAAAATTGATAGCGCGTATCCACTGCATCGTCCCAATGAATCTCAATCATTTACCGAATTACTCACTAAGCTAATCGGCTTAAAGATTGCGGCGATTGCGGCCATCGGTAATCCCCAGAAATTCTTTAGCGCATTAAGTAATCTTGGAATGCATCTTGAGCATACCTTGTCATTACCCGATCATGTGGCCATTAAAAATACGGCCATTGCTGAGATTGATGCCGATTTCATCTTCATAACTGAAAAGGATGCAGTTAAATGCTCTGCGATCGAGGATCACCGTATCTGGGTAGTCCCCATGCATTTACCTTTGTCCAATGAACTAAGCAGTTGGGTGCAAGAAGTGATTCAAAGACCCGATCCCTATCGGCGATAGTCATTTAAAGGCTTATGGGCTATGATGATATTTGAGTCCAGTCAAACTACCTAGCAATAGCCATGAACAAAAACCTTCTTGATATTGTGGTGTGCCCCATCTGCAAAAGTCATTTGCGCTTGGATGAGGCTAAGCATGAACTAATCTGCAAAGTAGATAAGTTAGCCTACCCCATTCGTGATGACATACCAGTGATGTTGGTGGATGAGGCTAGAAGTTTGACCCCCGAAGAAGCAATTGCACTCTCCTCTTAAATAGGGGAAAAGAAGATGGGCTCATTCACTGTTGTTATCCCAGCCAGACTTGCTTCGTCTCGGCTCGAGCGCAAAGCACTTGCAGACTTAGGGGGCAAGCCCATGGTTATAAGGGTTGCCGAACGTTCGGCCCAATCGGCAGCCAACCGAATCATTGTCGCAACCGACGCCCAAGAAATCGAGTCCGTTTGCAAAGCTGCCAATCTAGAGGTCATGATGACTCGCGAGGATCACCCAAGCGGTACTGATCGGCTTGCTGAGGTAGCTCTGCAATTAGGCTTAAACGATGAGGCCATTGTTGTGAATGTGCAAGGTGATGAGCCTCTCATTCCGGTCGATCTCATTAATCAAGTTGCCAATACTTTGCAATCCAAGCCTCATTGTGCGATGGCTACTGCTGCAGTAGCTATTCATGATCAGAGTGAGATTACCAATCCAAATGCTGTAAAGGTGGTTCTCAGCAAAAATAATGAGGCGCTTTATTTTTCCAGATCTACCATCCCTTTTGATCGCAACCACAGCTCTCCTATCTACTATCGGCATTTGGGGATCTATGCTTACAGAACAGGTTTTCTGAAAGCATTCTCTAACTTGGCTATTTCACCCCTGGAGCAGGCAGAATCTTTAGAGCAACTACGTGCACTGTGGCATGGTTACGCCATAGCCGTTCACATCACCCCAGAGTCACCGCCCCCGGGCGTTGATACCCAGGCGGATTTAGATCGGGCTCGCCAGTTCTTTTAGGGTTTTTGCTGAGATTGGGGGCGCATAAAATCTGCCCCATCACCGTGCAATCTATTAGACTATGGGTTAATCAAGAATATAAATAGGGGATAACATGCGCTTAATTCTTCTGGGTGCTCCAGGTGCTGGCAAAGGCACGCAAGCTCAGTTTATTTGTCAGCAATTTGGTATTCCACAAATCTCGACGGGAGATATGCTGCGCGCCGCTGTAAAAGCAGGCACACCTCTTGGTATTGCTGCTAAGAAGATTATGGATGCGGGCGGTCTCGTATCCGATGACATCATTATTGGCCTGGTAAAAGATCGACTCACGCAACCTGATTGCAATAAAGGCTATCTATTTGATGGTTTTCCACGAACGATTCCCCAAGCACAAGCCATGAAAGATGCTGCGGTACCTATCGACTATGTCTTGGAGATCGATGTGCCCTTTGATGCGATTATTGAACGCATGAGCGGTCGTCGTGTTCATCCTGCCTCAGGTCGCTCGTATCACGTCAAATTTAATCCTCCAAAGGTGGAAGGCAAAGATGATCCTACCGGTGAACCCCTCATTCAGCGCGATGACGATAAAGAAGAAACGGTTCGCAAGCGCTTACAGATCTATACCGATCAAACGCGCCCACTAGTCGACTACTACTCCAAGTGGGCCAATGAACCATCGGCCACTGGTATCAAGGCTCCAGCTTACAGAAAAGTGTCAGGATCGGGATCGGTCGAAGATATTACAAAAGCGATTTTTTTTGAGCTTAAATAATCAGGCAATTAAACTTTCTGCCGGAATGCCCAAGCTGGTATGCAATCTTCTAATCATTGATAGCGTAAGTCGTCTTTTTTTCGAGAGCACCTCATAAACACGATTTAGCTCTCCAATCATTGGTTTTAAATCTTTTGGTTTCAAGTTAGCCTGTTCCATACGAAATTTAATAGCCTCGATTGGATCTGGTGGACTAATCGGATACTCCTTTGCCTCATAGGATTCAATTAGCATTAAAAGAATCTCAAAACGATCCGCTTTTTTTGTACCAAGCTCAGGGGGTTTGTCAAAATAAATCGAAGCCTCAAGCAAAGCAGCTTGATATTCAGTTCTATTACGAATTGGTTTTAATTCTTTCATACACCCTCCGAACCGATTTTTAGGACATCAACATTGTCATACTGCCTATGCGTGCCAATAAATTTAATATAAATTGCTCCAAACTGGTACGCAACAGCCGTTATTAATCGATATTTATTTCCAGCAATATTAAAAATAACTCTATTATTTCCTACAAAACTTGCACTTTTGTAATGCGCCTTGATGTCACTTGGTGCCTTCCAATTTGCATTAATCGCCTCGTCGTACAAAGACTTCAATGGCTGCTCAGAATCTTTGTATTTTTTCCAGAAAATAACTAATGTTTTTTTAGCAATGACTCTCATCCAAGTATTATAGTCCCATTTTGGGACTATAATATGAAATCCACTAATCTCGACTAGAAATTATGGTTTACTTCAGCTCTTTTAAAGCGCTCTCAAACGATTCGATATCGGCGAAACTACGATAGACAGAAGCAAAACGAATATAGGCAACCTTATCTAAGCGCTTGAGCTCGCGCATCACTAATTCTCCAACTCGCTCGCTGGGAATTTCTTTTTCGCCAAAAGACATGAGTTTCTCTTCAATCCGGCCAATCGCATCATCGACAGCATCAGACGATACTGGGCGTTTGCGTAATGCCAGCCTAATTGAGCTCACTAATTTGTCATGACTGTATTCCACCCTACTACCATTCTTTTTAACAATCGCTGGCAGACTAAGCTCTGCTCGCTCGTAGGTTGTATAGCGCTTATCGCAAGAGGCGCAACGTCTGCGCCTGCGAACTGAATCACCCTCATCCGATACCCGTGTATCCATCACTTGGGTATCGTCACTATGGCAAAAGGGGCAGCGCATAATTTTTAATTACCGTAAACGGGGAAACGCTTTGTTAAGGCATTCACCTGCTCCTTGACCTTAGCGAGATTGGCGGGATCATGGGGATTATCTAGAACATCTGCAATCAGTCGGCCCACCTCTTTAGCCTCAGCTTCTTTAAATCCACGCGTGGTCATTGCTGGGGACCCCAAGCGAACACCGCTGGTCACGAATGGTTTTTCTGGATCATTGGGAATGGCATTTTTATTCACCGTGATGTGCGCCGCACCGAGCGCTGCCTCGGCCTCTTTACCGGTAATTTTCTTGGCGCGCAGATCGACCAACATTACATGGGACTCGGTTTTGCCAGAAATAATCCGCAAACCTCTTTCAATTAGTGTATTAGCCAAAGCTTGTGCATTAGCAATCACCTGTTTTTGATAATCCTTAAATTCCGGCTCAAGTGCTTCCTTAAATGCGACCGCCTTAGCAGCTATCACATGCATTAAGGGGCCGCCCTGCATGCCCGGAAATACTGCTGAGTTGATCGCCTTCTCATGCTCGGCCTTCATCAAAATGATGCCGCCACGGGGGCCACGCAAGCTCTTATGGGTAGTGGATGTAACCACATCCGCATAGGGCACAGGATTAGGATACACGCCCGCTGCAATTAAACCTGCATAGTGAGCCATATCCACCATAAAGATCGCACTAATTTCTTTAGCAACCTTAGCAAAGCGCTCAAAATCAATTGCTAATGAATATGCCGATGCACCTGCAATAATGAGTTTAGGCTTTTGCTCTCTAGCTAAACGCTCCATCTGTTCATAGTCGATCGCCTCATTTTTATCCAAGCCATACGAAATAGCATTGAACCATTTACCACTCATATTGAGTGCCATGCCATGTGATAGGTGACCACCCTCGGCCAAGCTCATTCCCATAAAGGTATCGCCTGGTTTTAAGAAAGCCAGAAAGACCGCTTGGTTAGCAGAGGCGCCACAATGGGGCTGCACGTTTGCAGCTTCTGCTCCAAACAACTTCTTAACGCGTTCGATTGCTAACTGCTCAGCAATATCAACAAACTCGCAACCACCGTAATAGCGCTTGCCTGGATAACCTTCGGCATACTTATTCGTTAACTGAGAGCCCTGCGCAGCCATGACTGCTGGCGAGGTGTAGTTCTCGGAGGCAATTAATTCAATATGCTCTTCTTGACGACGGTTCTCATTTTGGATCTCGGTCCATAACTCGGGATCAATGTGCGCTAAAGTGTGCTGACGATCAAACATAATGGCTTCCTAGGTAATATCAATAAAAGACGATAAATTGCTTTATTTCAAGTGGGGATTCGCTAAAATTACCCTCCATAATACAAAGTCCTTATGAACCCTACTCAAGACCTCTCTATTTTGTCCCTTGTGCTCAATGCCAGCTTGCTTGTACAAGCGGTGATGGTATTGCTCTTGGGCCTTTCAGTAGCCTCCTGGACCATCATTTTTCGCAAGGGGTCAACCCTAAGGGCGGTCCGTCGCGAGACCGAGCGCTTTGAGCGGGATTTTTGGGCAGGCAGTGATTTAAATTCTTTGCTAGCGTCTGCCCAACGCAAAATGAGTGGCTCCAGCAGCGCTGCCAACGCCGCTGTCTTAGAACGTATTTTTGCTGCTGGCATGTTGGAATTTGTAAAGGCGAAAGAAATAGATGCGGCACGTCGTGCGATGAAGGCAAGCTACCAGCGTGAGATGGATCGCCTCGAGGCAAATCTACCCTTTCTGGCATCGGTAGGCTCTGTCTCCCCCTACATCGGACTATTTGGTACTGTTTGGGGAATCATGCACGCCTTTCGAGGATTGGCCAATGTGCAACAAGCAACCTTGGCATCCGTCGCTCCTGGCATTGCAGAGGCCCTTGTTGCGACGGCCATCGGTTTGTTTGCTGCCATTCCAGCAGTAGTTGCTTACAACCGCAACGCTACTGATATTGATCGTCTCTCGATTCATTTTGAGACCTTTATTGAAGAGTTCACCAATATTCTTCAACGTCAAGGCAATCGCCTCTAAGATTTATGGCAGGCCGCTCCTCTCTCAGAACCTCACGACGCCGAGCGATATCGGATATCAATGTAGTTCCCTACATCGATGTGATGTTAGTACTTTTGGTGATCTTTATGGTCACCGCGCCCTTAGTAAATCCGGGGGTCGTTAATCTTCCTACCGTTGGTGGCGCAAAAGTACAAGCACTTCCCCCAATCTTTTTAACCATTGGTGCCGATGAAGTCATTACAGTGCGCAAAGAGGGTGAGTCGGCGCAAACCATTACCAAGTTAGAGCTTGGAGCCTTTGCTCGCTCTCAAGCTGAAAAGTCTGCTGAGCAGCCTGTCGTGCTGGCCGCTGATAAATCGATCAAATACGAAGTGGTAATGGATGTCATGTCGCGTCTTAAAGAGAATGGTGTGAAGCGAGTTGGATTAGCAGTACGTAGTCAATAAAATGCCATGAGTACTAGCGCCCTAAACTCATCCTGGCAATTTCATGCAGATCGTGAACCTGGTACCAAAGAGGCATTCACACTTTCTTTAGCAGCACATTTACTCTTACTGGCGCTCTTAACCATGGGCATTAGTTGGAAAACCAGTAGCCCCGCCGGCTTAGAAGTAGAGCTCTGGGATGCAAGCGTTCCAACTCAAACCATCACTCCTGCGCCAACGATTGAGGTCAAACAAGAAGCAGCAGATATTGCAATTAAGAAGACAAAGGTAAATCCTGAGCCCCCCAAAGAAGTGATCAAAAAAATAGAGCCCAAGCCGGAGAAAAAGCCTGAGGTAAAACCACCCGAGAAGAAAGTGGACTCGAAAGAAGAGGCTGCTGCTAAAAAAGCGGCGGCTGCCGCTGAAAAAGCTCGTGCCGACCAACTTGCTCGCCTAAAAGCAGCCGCTGGTGCCGAAGGGGGCAGTGGCGGTAAAGTGGGTGACGGTGTCGGTGCAGGAGGTAATGCTCCTCTAGGCTATGCCGATAGGGTGCGCAAAAAGATCAAACCACTCATCATCTTTAATGCGGAGGCTGTTTCTGGAAATCCTGCAGTAGTGGTTCTGCTTGATCTTGCGCCTGATGGCGTGATCCTAAAACGCACTGTGGTCACAGCAAGCTCGGACCCAGCCTGGGACCGAGCCGTTCTTTTAGCAATTGAGCGGGCTGAGAGCCTCCCTCGGGACGAAAACGGCAAGATCCCTATGCGCCAAATTAAATTAACCTTCAAGCCTAAGGATTAAACCTTTCACAGTGCGAAGGACATAAAATAGTGTGCATGGCACAAAATCGAATTAGTTTTTTTCTTCTAGGGCTTATTGCATTTGCTCTCTCTTTGCCAAGTGCTCAGGCACAGATGAACATTGAGATTAAGGGTGTTGGCCAATCCCTTTACCCAGTCGCAGTCTCACGCTTTAAAGATGAGAACAAACTCCCTGTGAGCATTACGGATGTTGTCCGACAAAATCTTGCACGTAGTGGCTATTTCAAAAATACAGAAGTAGGTAATGGCGTTGAGGATGATCAGCTTGTTCCTAATTTCAAGACCTGGGTATCGCGCGGAGCTGATGCGCTCGCGGTCGGATCCGTCACTGAGAAATCACCGGGTCAATATGAGGTTCGGTATCGCTTGTATGACATTCGCAAAGGCGAAAGTCTCAATGGTTTAATTGTTTCTGCCAGCGCAGATAATCTTCGTTTAGCAGCCCACCGCATCTCGGATGACATTATCTTTAAGCTTCTTGGCGAGAAAGGTGTGTTTTCAACTCGCCTCTCTTATGTAATTAAAGAGGGCAAGCGCTTTCGCTTAGTCATCTCCGATGCCGATGGACAAAATATCCGTAATGCACTGAATAGTAGTGAGCCAGTTATTTCTGCGGCGTGGTCGCCCGATGGTCAAAAGATTGCATACGTGTCATTTGAGGATCGTAAACCGATTGTGTATGTACATGAGCTTGCCTCTGGAAGACGTATTGTTTTATCTAATGCCAAAGGCAACAACAGCGCCCCCTCCTGGGCACCAAATGGAAAATCGCTTGCTATCTCATTATCCAAAGATGGTAATACTCAAATTTATCGGGTCAATGCAGACGGCAGTAATTTACAACGCCTAACCCTAGGCAGCACCATCGATACGGAGCCACAGTTTTCTCCAGACGGTAAGTTTATTTATTTCACCAGCGATCGCGGTGGTAACCCACAAATCTATCGCATGAGTGCTGAGGGGGAACGAGGAGAGTCGGCAAGACGGATTAGCTTTAAGCAGCCCTATGCAACCTCGGCTCGCATTTCTCCGGACGGTAAAAACCTAGCTTATATTGCTGGTGTTGGGGGTGGATTTAAGCTTTACTTAATGAACTTACTCACTGGTGATTCTACCGCTATGACTGATACCAGCTTTGATGAGTCTCCTAGCTTTGCCGCAAATGGTCGCTATATTCTTTATGCCACCCAAGTCGGTGGTAAAAAGGTATTGGCTGCAGTCTCCGTTGATGGCTACGTCAAGCAAATATTAAGCATTCCGGGATCGGATGTACGCCAGCCCTCCTGGGGCCCATTCATGGATCAATAGTTTCTGAATGGGCCTGTCATCATGAGAAGGCATAATAGGGTTTGGAATCAACTTCTAAATTTGTACTGATCGAATAAAAATAAAGTTGCATTTACTTAAGGGAGAGCATATGAAAACCACATCACCCCAGCGTCGTTTAGCCCTTGCCGGTATTCTTAGTGCAGTAAGCTTCTTGAGCGCCTGCTCATCAGGTGTTAAGTTGGATGATCTAAGTACCGTCAAAGCCGGCGGTAGCGACAGTAGTAACTTTGCTTCTCAGCCTTGGAATGATCCTAAGAGCCCCCTATTCCAACGCAGTATTTATTTTGACTTTGATGAGTACACCATCAAACCTCAGTATCAAAATATGCTGCAAGCAGGAGCAGCCTTCCTCAAACAAAATCCTCAACAAAAAATCATGATCCAAGGAAATACGGATGATCGCGGTACTGCTGAGTACAACCTTGCTCTAGGTCAACGTCGCTCCGATGCAGTTCGGAGAGCGTTTGCTGCTCTCGGTGTGCCTGATGGTCAAATAGAAGCGGTTAGTCTTGGTAAAGAAAAGCCAAAGGCTGAAGGTAACAACGAGGCGGCTTGGGCAGAAAACCGCCGTGCCGATATCATCTACCTCACCAAGTAATAGAGGCTAGTAATCATCGTGATTTTTAGATTTAAACCTGCCCCGTATGTGTTCGGAGCGCTATTACTGCTTTCACAAAATACATGGGCACTATTTTCAGATGATGAAGCACGTAAAGCAATTCTCGAGTTACGTAAATCTGTTAGCGCATCACAGGCTGCTATCTTGGACCTCCAAAATCAGATCGATAAACTCAAATCCGAGAATGCACAATTGCGCGGTCAAATTGAGACCCTACAAAAACAAAGTGATGATCTAAGTAGCAATCAAAAGACCTATTATCAAGACCTTGATGCGCGCCTTGCGCGCCTAGAACCACAAACTGTCGAGGTGGAAGGGGTGACTGGCATTGTTCAGGCTGGAGAAAAGACAGCCTACGATGACGCCCTCAAATCCTTTCAGGCAGGCCAAGGTAAAAAAGCTGACAGTGATTTCACGACCTTTATTCGCAAATATCCATCGAGTCCTTATCTTCCTCTGGCGCTCTATTGGTCCGGCAATACCAAATACGTCCTAAAAGATTACAACGCAGCCATCACTCAATTACAAAGTCTGATTACTCGCTACCCAGGGCATCAGCGCGTGCCAGCAGCCATTCTTACTATGGCAAACGCTAATCTGGAGTCTGGTAAAAAGGCTGTAGCCAAGAAGTTGTTAACGGATCTAATTACTAAATATCCAGATTCTGATGCTGCAAAAGAAGCGAAGCCTATCTTGGCAAGCATTAAATAAACTAGAGTTGTAATCGATTGTAGTTTTATCCGTGAATCAATCTCCTACCTCTGCTTTTCATCTAAGCAAACCACGAACCCAAAATGCTCCAGCTGTTGTCTTATTTTCTGGTGGACTCGATTCCACGACAATCCTCACCCTTGCGAAACAGCTGGGTTATCGCTGCTACGCCCTTTCCATCAATTACGGACAAAAACACTCCTCAGAACTAGAGGCTGCTAAACAAATTGCTCATGCCATCGGGGTTTTGCAACATGAGATTATTCATTTAGATCTTCCGCGGTTTGGTGGCTCTGCGCTCACAGATCATTCCTTGCATATTCCAACAAGTAAGGATCAAGCTATCTTGGGTGATAAGAAGCCAAGTATTCCGATTACCTATGTACCTGCGCGCAACACCATCATGCTATCGCTGGCACTGGCGTGGGCTGAGTCAATTTCAAGTTTAGATATCTTTTATGGGGCCAATGCTGTCGATTACTCTGGCTATCCAGACTGTCGGCCTGAATATGTTCGCTCATTTGAATCAATGGCGAATCTAGCTACTAAAGCCGGGGTTGAGTCGCTCGATCCAGAAAATTGCTTTCGTATCCATGCCCCAATTATTCAATTAAGTAAGGCACAAATCATTCAGTTGGGCGCTGGGATGAGTGTTAACTACAGTCAGACGGTATCTTGTTATCAAGCCAATAGTCAGGGTGAGGCGTGTGGTATTTGCGAGTCTTGCCAACTTCGTAAAGCTGGATTTGCAGAGGCAGGCGTTTCCGATCCCACCCGCTACCAAATCAGTATCTAGACTTTATTTAATCTTTACCCAACATACGCGCTACATAGCGCGCGATCAGATCAATCTCTAAGTTCACAGCATCGCCCACTTTTAGTTGCCCCAAAGTAGTTTGCGCAAGCGTATGCGGGATGATATTGATCTCAATTGGGCACTCGGGTAGATCTTTTGATCCAGCTTGATTGACCGTTAACGATACGCCGTTGACCACTACAGAGCCCTTATAAGCAAGATAGGGGGCAAGCGATTTTGAAGCCAAAATGACGAGCTTCCAAGAGGCATAGGGATCATTGTCTACTGGCTTGAATTCAGAAACTTTGCCAACCCCATCGACGTGACCGCTCACTAAATGCCCCCCTAGGCGATCATTAAAGCGAAGGGCTTTTTCTAGGTTGACCTTAGAGGGTTTATCAAGGCCCGCGGTCTTACTAATTGATTCTTGAGAAACATCGCACTCAAACAGAGTGCCTCTTAAACCGGTAACGGTCATACAGGCGCCCTGAATCGCAATGCTGTCACCAATCACCACATCATCGAGATAGGTGGCTGGTGTTGAGATTTCTAGATGAAAGCCGTCCCCTTTAGATGCAATCTTGGTGATCTCACCAATGGCGGTAATGATTCCAGTAAACATAGAGAAACTATAGCAGTGTTTACTTCTTTGCTTTATTCGGTACAGCCCGAATACGTAGATCACCGCCAATCAATCTGTGATCAATAATCGTCCAATCTTGACGATCGGATAGTTGATTAAGACTGGCGATATTGGCCATACCCAGTCCATCCCCCAAAAAGCAGGGGGCCTGATAGATTAATAGTTCATCCACGCAACTCTCTCGAACCAGTGAGCCATTTAATTTAAAACCAGCCTCAACATGAACTTCATTGATCTCATACTCTTTGGCTAAATACGAAAATAATTTTGGTAGATCTACCTTACCCTTGGGGTTAGGAAGCTCTAGGATAGGAATCCCCTTCTCTTTTAGTGCATCCTGCATCGCACGCAAATGCTTGGGCTCAGGGTTGGCGCACACCAGTAATACGTTTGCATCGTTTAATACCTTTGCATTTAGGGGTGTCTCTAAGTGAGAATCCACAATTACTCGTAGAGGTTGTCGCTGGGTTACAACATCACGCACTGTTAATTGAGGATCGTCCTCTCGTACAGTCCCACCGCCCGACAAAATAGCGCAAGCTTGGGCACGCCAATGATGTCCGTCGGCACGGGCTGCAGCTCCTGTAATCCACTGACTTTGTCTATTCAATAATGCCGTTCTTCCATCAAGGCTCGCTGCGATCTTCATGCGCACATAGGGCAAGCCTTGGGTCATGCGCTTCACAAACCCAAGATTGAGCGAAGTAGCTTCTTGTTCCAAAAGCCCGCAATGGACGGTAATGCCCAATTGAACTAAACGTGCCACCCCTTGTCCGGAGACCTTTGGATTTGGATCTTGCATTGCAATGACTACTCGCGCAGGACCAATCCTTTCTAGAGCATCACAGCAAGGTGGTGTCCTACCTTTATGTGAGCATGGTTCTAAGCTAACATATACAGCGCTTCCCTGTAAATCAGAGTCACTAGCGCCTAGATGACGTGCGTTGGCAATTGCCTCAATCTCAGCATGATTACCTCCAACGCGTTGCGTAAAACCTTGTCCTAAGATTTTGTCTCCTTTACAAATCACACAACCTACGCGTGGATTAGGATTAGAGAGATACAAAGCCTTCCTTGCCTCTTGTAAAGCAAGGGACATCATTTGTTGATCAAAGGGACTAAATTGAGCCATCCCTCTATTAAACCCGATTTAGACAATCTACCTACATGGTCAACATGAGGCATCTTTTTTAGAAGCTGGAGTATTTGGATCACAGATACGCCATCGGCCGCTAGCTGCCAAAATAATGTGGCGCTGTAAGTGGCTGGCCTTTGCATGGGAGACGATTAAGCGGTTGGCTACAAAGCCCCCATGCTGGGTCTTAGCCGCACCAGCTGGATTGAAGATGATTTGCATCACCTTGGAATGCGGATCTCGAAAACGATGCGAATCAATTTGAATAGAAGCAGGTAAATCATACTGAACCAATATGGAATTAGCCATCTCATCAGCAGAGTATGGCGTTAAGACCTTGATTTGCCAGCCAAGACCCCATCCATCCTCGCCCTCTTCTCGCGGATGAATTACGGTATGTGTCCCGCTATATAAAGCATGTTGCCGAGCAAATTGAGCGTGCCGAATAAACTGCCTCGCTGTATGCTCCAACTCATGCCCATAGTATTGGGATTGTATAAGCGGTAGACCCAAAAAAAGCATCAAACTTAATAAGGTGATCACTGCTAATAACTCCATTAGAGTAAAGCCGCTTTGCTGGGATATAGACTTGATAGATATTTTTTCTTTGTCCCTGTTAATCATAGAGTTGTTGCCAATTGAGTCGTGTCAACGTTCCAGCTAGATGATCCACAACTATCGTACTTTCCATACGAATGCGATCCCCTACCCTAACGTGATAAAGGCGCTTTGGGTTTTGGATTACATTTTTGCTCGATCCTTTTCTTGGTTCAACAAGACCGCTGGCCTCGATCATGCATGGCATTGGAGTGCCCTTAGCCGGTGATTGAGAGTAAGTTATTTTTAATTGGGAGGTCTCTAGTGAAACAGGTTCGAGGAGACTTTGTTCACAAGCCAGTAATACACGCTCAGTCTTCTGAAAATCCTCCAAATGACCCTGGTAGACAGCGATCGTTTTGAGCTCCAATACTAAATACTGCTCAAGCTGAGTGATTGCCCATGTTAGATACATCAAAATACTCATCACCCATAGCAATATCATTAGGGCGCTTTCATATATGTCGTGGAGCAACAAGACGGACTTGCTCGATCAAGGTGTTTCCCTTACCTGCCTGTGATTTACGCTCTACCCCAAGACTGATTTTGATCAATCCAGAGGCTACTTTAGGAGTCACGCTACTGATATCAACTGCATGAGGATTGACCCAATGTATTTGAAGATATTGCACCTGATTGAGAAGCTCTGCTTGATGTAAACGCCCTTGACGATCTAGACTCTGACAAATCAGAATGGCGCTACGTGGATCATTACGGCTTCGCTCGAGGTAGAAGTGTTGATACGATTTGCGATGACGAGTGCGTTCCTTAGAAAGAACGTTTCCCATACAGTCGTATGCTATATGCTTGGGCAGATCTTGCATCAACTCGATTGCATCCGATCCGCGAAATAAACCACCTTGCTTAATCTGAATATCATTCTCATTTTTACTATTCTGGTTAGAGCGATATCCTGCTTCACGAATAGCCCTCATCAATAACTCCATGGCACGATTCATATTCTGGTTTAAAAGGATATCCTCCTCAATCTCGGCTTGTTTCAGCAATACATCGCTCAGTAATTTAAGCGGTGAGTAGATAACCACTGCGCTGAGAGTTAAGGCGGTAATGCATGATAGAAGTGTCATTGTGGCGGCGCCTGCTTTAAACGCTCTCGAGCAATCCAAGTTTCTGATTGATTGGCCCTTTCGATCAAAGAAGCTTGTGCTTTCTGTAGCTTAATTTGCTTAACTACTAAATTTCCATAGATTCCGTGCAAAGCTGTGATGCTACCTGCCAGGATAGTCATGGCAATTAAAAGCTCTAAAAACACAAAGCCTTTTTCATTACAGTTACTGAACTTTTGCATACCGACATCACTGATTTGTCTGATTTGAAGAAATTGAATGTTCCCATTCATTCTGCTTTAGTGAATGGCACTCCAAAATCAGGCTTTACGGATCGTTCTGTTGTATTCCCCTACAAAGCAGCCTAAGGGCTTAAAATGACGATCTATTTAGAATCTAAGCTGATATGCCAAACCCTCAATCTGTTGCCATTAGTCCTGTTCAAGAAATCGTTGCCGAGCTACGCGCCGGCAAGATGATTATCTTGGTCGATGAGGAGGATCGTGAAAATGAAGGGGATCTAGTGCTCGCTGCTGATCATGTCAATGCAGAAGCAATTAACTTCATGGCCAAGCACGGACGGGGCTTAATTTGTTTAACCTTAAGTAAAGAGCGTTGTCAGCAACTTAATCTCCCTTTAATGGTTCGTGAAAACAGCACTGCCCTTGGGACCAACTTTACCGTCTCGATTGAGGCAGCCTCCGGCGTGACCACGGGTATCTCTGCAGCTGATCGCGCCCGCACAATTCAGGCGGCTGTAGCGCCAAATGCTAAGCCCAATGATTTAGTTCAGCCAGGGCATGTATTTCCCTTGATGGCTCAACCGGGCGGTGTTTTAATTCGGTCCGGTCATACTGAAGCAGGGTGTGATCTAGCCAGTCTTGCTGGTTGCTCTCCGACCGCAGTCATTTGTGAAATCATGAAAGATGACGGTAATATGGCGCGCCTGCCTGATCTCCTAGAGTTTGCAAAAGCGCATCAACTCAAGATTGGTACCATTGCCGACCTGATTCAGTATCGCAGTCAAACAGAGAGTATTGTGGTGCGCGAATCCGAGCGCGAGTTTATGAGCCCTTGGGGTAAATTTCAGGGAGTGGTCTATCGTGACAAACCGAGCAACTGTTTGCACCTAGCACTGATTAAAGGACAACCTCAGCCTCATCAAGAGGTCTTAGTTCGTGTGCACGAGCCAGTCACCATTTTGGATCTTCTGGACACCGAGAGCTCCACGCACTCCTGGCCTCTCAGTAAGGCACTAGAGGCAATTGCTCAATCTACAAGCGGGGTTGCCGTACTTCTCAATGCTGCTGGAATTGCAGCACCCTCTGAATTGAAGTGGCTACATCAATTTGATAAGCTGTGCCAACAAGCTACAGATGTCAACAATAAGGCGTCAAGTGTCAACACTAAATCTAGCATTGAACGAAAGACCGACTTTCGGAGTTACGGTATTGGTGCTCAGATCCTCAAAGATTTGCAAGTTCAAAAAATGTGCCTCTTGGCTAATTCTGCTCGTGTACCAAGTCTATCTGGCTATAAACTTGAAATTACTGGGAACATTCCCTACTCTGCCAATTCATCTAAAAGGGGCCATCCATGAACGACATCGATGTTTTTGAGGCAGACTTAGACGGACAGGATCTACGGATTGCTATTGTGCAGGCGCGGTTTAATGAAGAGCACTGCCAAGCCCTGTCAGAATCATGCATTAATGAATTGCTTGCCTTGGGTGTTTCCCATACCGATATACAACTTGTTACCGTTCCTGGCGCTCTAGAGATACCCTTTGCTCTTTCTCAACTCGTAAAAACAGATGAGTTTGATGCCTTCATCGCCTTAGGCGCGGTAATTCGTGGGGAAACCTATCACTTTGAGTTAGTTTCTAACGAGTCTGCTAGTGGTATTACACGCATTAGCCTAGATGCCGGTGTGCCGATTGCGAATGGCATTCTTACATGCGATACCGACGAGCAAGCGACTGCTCGCACGAGTGAGAAAGGGCGCGATTGTGCCAGAGCTGCTGTTGAAATGGCAAACCTTGCTCTAGCACTTACTCCTGATATTGAAATTGAGTCGGAGTGATTGCTTGAGTAATAAAACAGCAAATACTGGGGCGCACAAGCGCTCACTCACACCTCGCCGTCGTGCGCGCGAATACGCACTTCAGGGCGTCTATCAATGCTTGGTTCTTAAAATAGCTGGGGAGCTGAATGATCTTCCCTTGGCGATTAGTTCTGTTACCAAGCAATTGAGTGAAGATCCTGCTTTTCAGAAATGCCAACAGGATTTGTTCTCAAGTATCTTCAAAGGGGTCATGAATCGCAGTCAAGAACTGGATGCTCTCATTACCCCAGAGCTCGATCGGCCCATTGCTGAGCTTTCTCCTGTGGAGCATGCTGCCCTCTTAATTGGTGCCTATGAACTCGCAGCGGACCTGTCAGTCCCCTACAAAGTAGCCATCAATGAAGCTGTTGAGCTAACCAAAACCTTTGGGGGAACGGATGGCCACAAATATGTGAATGGCGTTCTTGATCAACTCGCCCAAAAACTACGACATGCTGAAACAAGCAGCTAAATCAGAATAACAAAATCTTTTACCATTCTGTATTAAACGTTATTGCTAAAGCGCCGAGCAATACTGCGTAATTCTTCCCGCTCAGAAAATACTTTACCAGTGTAGGTATTGATTCCACTAGCAGCATTTGGTGCCCCAAGGTAGTTCTTAAGACCCGCTTCTAAAGATCCAGCCTTTGCGATACAGGCCTTTAGGATCAAGGCGCCTACGCGTATATTCGCCTCCGGTATAAATGCCGCCAGAGGGCCGCCATAGGGCTCAAATTTCTCTTGATGAACGTGGGTGCGAACTTGCATTAGGCCTTGTGCGCCAGCCCGACTCTCTGCCCGGGGGTTAAAGCTTGATTCGGTGGCCATCACTGCCAAGATTAAGGTAGGGTCTAGGTTGACTTCCTTGCCGACAGCAATCGCTTGCGCAACATAGTGAGCCGTATCTTCTGGAGATAACTGAAACTTCTTAGCTAAATGGGATGCAACTGCCTTTCTCTCAGCCTCTGTTCGCAAAATACCCCTGTCCATAGCGGAGTGATCGACTAAGTGAGTCGGAATTAAAGCAGCCTGACTAGCGATCGAAGGAATATCACGCCCAGCAGAATTCCATAGCTTGAGTTGGCTGGCGGACTCATCAGCAGTTAGTATTTCTGCACTATCAGTACCTAAGATTAATGCCCGCGCCTCGGCTGGTACTAAATAGTGGGCTAGATCAAAGAGCCCGGCACCGGTTTTAGGCCCAATCAGCCAGACAGCCAAAACAGCGGCCACTAGCAAGGCAAGCATCGATTGACCCCATCGCTGTAAGGCCGCCAAAAGATCCATCTTGTGAAGATCTAGAACTTTCAACTTGTCAAAAATATATTGGTTCATTCTCAGGATCACACTGCTTTACAAAGAAATATCTGTTTGGATATCTAGTTATATTGCAACGCAACATTTATTAAACATGTGGCATCTTAGGAATCCCTATATAACCTGTCAAGCATAAAGAAGTGTATTTTTATTACTTTTATACGCAGTAATCAGTTAAAACCCTAATATGATGCAGTGCTATAAATTTAATATTCATTTAATTCATAAGCTTAGAGTGGTTAGTCATCACTTATTCCTCATCATGAAAAACACCAAATTGCCGGAGTTATTTTCATAATTTGAAAGAAAAAATGTCTATTTAAAACTACCTATAGGATGTCAATTCTATCTTACCTACTACCGCTAGTATTGCTTATGTTTTTATATTAGCTATACAGAGAACAATAAATTAATAGGTAATTGGGACTTTCAGATTGCAATCGATTTGGATGAAATGAGTTCTCTGTCCTTGAAAGCCAAGGTATTACACTTGAAAACTTATCCATAATTACTCAACGAGACCGCCTAGCCATGAACGCCCCAGAATCGATTGCTAACCCCGCCACGCTTCTTAAAAATCCCGCCCTATTTAGGCAAGATGCCCTGATCAATGGGCAGTGGATTAAGGCATCAGCCAACCAGCGCTTCCTGGTTCGCAACCCTGCGACGGGCCAAAACCTGGCATTAGTAGCCAACCTCAACACTGCCGATGCCCATGAGGCGATCCAAGCCGCTGATATAGCCCTGCCCGCATGGCGGGGCAAAGTTGCCAAAGAGCGCGCTGGGATTATGCGTAAATGGTTTGAATTAATTTTGGCTAACGCCGATGATCTAGCAACCCTGATGACATTGGAACAGGGCAAGCCTCTGGTGGAGGCTAAAGGAGAGGTTGTATACGGGGCCTCTTTTGTGGAATGGTTTGCTGAGGAAGCCAAACGCGTAATGGGGGCCATACCCTCAAGCACCTGGGGCGATAAACGCACCATCGTCCTTAAACAAGCGATTGGGGTTTGTGTGGCCATTACTCCCTGGAACTTTCCAATTGCCATGATCACTCGCAAAATTGCGCCAGCCATGGCAGCAGGTTGCACGATCGTGATTAAACCTGCTGAGCAAACCCCCCTATCAGCCTTGGCAATTGCCTACCTAGCCCAACAGGCCGGGGTTCCCGATGGGGTGATTAATATCGTGACCGCAGACTCAGAAGAATCCATTGCGGTCGGTAAGGTGCTTTGCGAATCCCCCATCGTGCGCCACCTTTCGTTTACTGGATCAACCGAGGTCGGTCGCATCTTAATGGCCCAATCTGCGCCTACGATCAAGAAACTAGCTCTAGAGTTAGGTGGTCACGCGCCATTTATTGTGTTTGACGATGCTGATATTGATGCTGCGGTGGCGGGTGCAATGGTCTCTAAATATCGCAATGCAGGCCAAACCTGTGTATGCGCCAACCGTTTCTATGTTCATAAAAAGGTCCATGATATTTTTGTGGAAAAGCTGGCGACTGCTACTAAATCGATCAAGATTGGTAATGGTCTTGAACAAGGGATCTCGCAAGGCCCTCTGATTGATCAACAGGCCATTGAGAAAGTAGAACGGCATGTGGCCGATGCACTCAGCAAAGGAGCGCGTCTCGTCATTGGAGGAAAGCGCTCCAGTCTAGGTGGCACCTACTATGAGCCTACCGTACTAGCAGGTGTTAATAGCTCGATGCTCATCACCGTGGAAGAAACGTTTGGACCGGTGGCTCCAGTTATTCCTTTTGAGAGCGATGAGGATGTCGTGAAACTAGCGAATAGCAGTCAATTCGGATTGGCTTCTTACTTCTATAGCAGGGATATTGGTCGTATTTGGAAGATCGCTGAAGCCCTTGAATTTGGGATGGTGGGTGTTAATACCGGTCTGATCTCAAACGAAGTCGCCCCATTTGGTGGAGTAAAACAATCCGGTCTAGGTCGGGAGGGAAGCTCTTGGGGCATTGATGAGTACCTCGAAATGAAATACGTTTGTATTGGGCTATAAAGAGTTATCTCTTTTGATAGAGTAAATCCCAAACCCCGTGGCCTAACTTAAGGCCACGATTCTCAAACTTAGTGATGGGTCGATAAGCGGGCCGCTCCACATAGCCAGCGTGTGGCTTGGCTAAGTGCTCGTGGCTAAATACTATTCCGCCGATTTCTTGCTTGGCATTGCTTAGTTCTATTGCTTCTAGTAACACCAACTGCTTAGAGCTATTTTCGAGCTTAGGGTGTTGATTTAGAACTAGTAACATTTGCTCGGCATAGTGATGCCAATCTGTTGCCAAATGAATATACCCACCACTTTTAAGACGTGACGCCAAAAGAGTAATAAAGTCTTCTTGAATTAAGCGACGCTTATGATGTCGCTTCTTATACCAAGGATCCGGAAAGAATATATGCACGCCATCCAAAGACTCTCTAGCAATCATGTGCTCCAACACCTCGACAGCATCGTACTGAATCAGGCGGAGATTGCTTAACTGCAACTCGCCAATTTTCTTAAGCAATGCACCTACGCCAGGCTCATGTACCTCAATGCCTAAAAATACGTCTTGGGGCCGAACCTGAGCAATATGAGCTGTGGATTCGCCCATCCCAAAGCCAATCTCAAGAATACGCTGCGGGAATTGATTTTGATCTGGGCTGGACAATGAATCAAAAATAGACCAATCAAATAACTTACTATCAAAAGGAAGCAGAAATTGAGGAGCTAACTCATTCATTGCCCTAGATTGAGCATTAGTAGTTCTTCCAGCCCTTCGAACAAAGGAGCGGATCTTGCGAATCCGCCCATCGATGGCTTTGGTTTTTTCCATTAAAACCCGTTAGATCATTCTTTTGAAGTAAGCAATGGTCTCTTTTAAACCATCTTCAAGATTAACCTTGGGCCGCCAACCAAGCTTAGTTTTAGCTAAATCAATATTGGGTTGGCGTTGCTTGGGGTCATCTGATGGTAGGGGTTGATAAATAATTTTGGATTTACTATTCGATAGCTTAAGAACCATTTCTGCCAATTGCAACATCGTGAACTCATCCGGATTGCCAATATTGACTGGACCAGTAAACCCTTTTTCTGAGTTCATCGTTTTGATCATGGCATCTATCAAATCATCCACGTAGCAAAAGCTCCGTGTTTGTGAGCCATCCCCATAAATAGTAATGTCCTTATCTTGAAGAGCCTGCACAATGAAATTACTCACTACGCGCCCATCATTGGGGTGCATGCGGGGCCCGTAGGTATTAAAAATACGCACCACCTTAATATCGGTTTGATGCTGCCGGTGATAATCAAAAAACAGAGTTTCGGCGCAACGCTTACCCTCGTCATAGCATGAGCGAATACCAATTGGATTGACCTTACCCCAGTAGCTTTCGGGCTGAGGGTGCACCTCTGGATCCCCATACACCTCACTAGTTGAGGCTTGCAAAATCCGGGCTCTAGTTCTTTTGGCAAGGCCCAGCATATTAATCGCTCCATGCACACTCGTTTTGGTGGTTTGTACAGGATCAAATTGATAGTGAACTGGAGATGCAGGGCAGGCTAGGTTATAAATTTGATTTACTTCTACGTACAGGGGAAGGGTCACGTCGTGACGTATGACTTCTAAATTGGTATTGCCTAAAAGATGCGCTAGATTCTGTTTTGTTCCTGTAAAAAAATTATCAACAACCAAAACATCATTGCCTTGTGATAATAATTTCTCGGTTAAGTGTGAACCCAGAAAACCTGCGCCGCCAGTGATAAGGATTTTGTTCTGATTAAAGGACATACTGATCTCTCTCTTCTGAAAATACGTTGTCTTAATGATTAATAAATTTTTTTGTATTTTTAGTACATACGGGTTTTATTAGATTTATCAATCGTAGGCAAATCCCAGCTTGTCGAGCGATACGCAAATACAACCTCCACCAATATCAGCGCGAGAGCGATAACAAACGATACTAAACCAGCTACAAAGGTTATGACGACATAACCCACCTCTACTATACGTGCGGCGCCTGTTTGTAAGAAAAATAGCTCCAGTACGGTTAACGAGATCAGGACTCCAGCGAGCACATCAAAAAAGATTGCTAAGGTACATAAGCGTCCGCGTGTTTTGAACTCTATGATTTCTTTTTCATAATGCAGTCGTAATTTGTCGTTTAACTCATGATTACTATATAACTCATTCTGTATAAAACGCATCCGATCCACATTACGGGCTAAGCGTGCCGTGATAGCCGTGACCAGAGTAGCCACCGCTGTTAATAGAAATACTGGGGCTAAAGCTAACTGAATATTAGCCTGAATAGTATCAATCGTTAAGTTCATAGTGATTATTCTAAATTCTGAAGCTAATTAGACCAGGCGACTAGGCCAGTATAGGAAGTGAATAGGACAATTGCACCAAAGATAATGCGATACCAAGCAAATGGAATAAAGTTGTGATGTGCAACATAATGGATCAGCCAACGTACGCATATAAAGGCCGAAATAAAAGCAGCCACAAAGCCCACTAGCAATGCTGGCGCAAAGTCTCCAAACCCAATCGAATGACTTGAATTAGCGATTTTCAATAACTCATAAGCGGTTGCTCCGCCAATGACTGGGATCGCCAAGAAGAATGAGAACTCGGTTGCTACAGCTCGGGGTAGGCCAAACAGCATCCCGCCAATAATCGTTGCCCCCGAACGAGAAGTCCCAGGTATTAATGCAGCACACTGAGCTAGGCCAATTTTTAGAGCATCTATGGGGGTAAGCTCATCAACGCTATTGATCTTCTTCATATTACTAGATCGGGTTTGCCGATACTCAGCCCAAAAAATAATGAATGCCCCTACGATAAAAGCGCTGGCTACTGGCACTGGTGAAAATAAGTATGCCTTAATGTATTTACCAAATAGAAGCCCCAAACCCATCGCCGGAACACAGGCGATGACGACATGCAATACAAATTTTTGAGATTGTTTACTAGTCCATAAGGTACTAGTCACTTTCAGAAGGCGCTGACGATACTCCCAACACACTGCCAAAATAGCTCCGAACTGAATAATGATTTCAAAGGCTTTGCCACGTTCATCATTAAAGTTTAGTAGGTCGCCCACCAAGATTAAATGCCCAGTGCTAGAAATGGGCAAAAATTCAGTGAGGCCCTCAACCACTCCTAAAATGAGGGCTTTAAATAATAGTAATGGGTCCATGGGTATCAATACTAAAGCCTTCGTTAGCCAAACCTATTAATAAACCATTTTGGGCTTAAACTTCAAATCATGTTCATGAATAAGCCTTTTATTTCAACTGCTTTTTTGCTTCTTGTAATGGGCTTGCTCCCCTGTTCCATTAGCTATGGCCAAAGTCAGGGGTCACCCAACATAATGGGCTCGCAGGGCTCTGTAACCGTGACGCCAGCCAATAACTCTATTCTCCCAAAAACACTTAGCCCCCAAGACTTGATCAAACTAGAGGTTCCCCCACAAGTTGCAATTCCGGCATTACCGGTGAACTCAAATTTAGTAGATGGAAAGAGCGATCGACTCAAAGATGGTCGTGTTATGGATTTGATTGGTCTATACCAAGAAGCTGCTTTTAATGATCCAGTGATTAATAGTGCTCGCTTTAATCTTACTGCTCGCAAAGAACTATTTTGGCAAGGCTTATCGGTACTCTTACCGCAAGTATCTGCCAATCCAACTGGAACCCGTTTTTTTCAACATGGTGAGGGGAATAATCGAGCATTTGATCAAAAGAGCTACACGGTGACTCTAACTCAGCCTGTATTTAATTTAGCAGGAATACAAATATTTAAACAAGGTGACCTGAATACCAAAATATCCGATCTACAGTTTTTGCAGGCCCAACAAGATTTAGTTATTCGGGTATCTCAAGCTTACTTTGATGTTCTAACAGCCCAGGATAATGTTGAACTATTTAGAAACAAGAAAGGACTCATCAAAGAGCAATTAGATGCTGCAAAAGCTAAGTTTGAGATTGGTTCAGCGACTATTGTGGATGCTAATGATGCGCAAGCGCGCTTTGATATTGCCAACGCTCAAGAGATTGCTGCGCATGCGGAACTTGTTGTGAAACGGGGTGTTCTTGAACAGCTGATTGGTCATCCAGTAAAACAAATTAAACCCATGGCAAAAGATATATCGATTGCCGGGGTGGTCGCAGATCCCAGATCCAAGAATCGAGATGAAAAAGGTGTGCCTATTGCTGAGAGCGTTAATCCTAAACTTCCGCCAGGTCAAGCCCTAGAGGATTGGATTACGCAATCTGAAAATGCCAGCTATAACGTTCTCGTTGGTCAACTTGGAGTTCAATTGGCAGAGAGTGCCTATAAATCCTCATTAGCAGCAAACTACCCCAGCGTTAATTTTGTAGGAACGACTGGCTTTAATCAATCTAATGGGTCTGCACTAAACTTTAATCCTTCGCCTACCCAAAATATTTTCAACAATACGATTGCCCTACAAATGACCTTACCAATTGTCTCTGGTGGCTTCAATATGTCTGTGATTCGGCAAAATGCTGCTCTGGCAGATAAGGCAAAGGCAGACTACGATAACCTTAGAAGAACAGCGGCCCAGGCGACTCGTCAAGCATTCACTGGATTTTATGGTGGTTTAGCCACAGTGAAAGCCCTAGAAGCTGCAGAGAAATCCTCAGCTTCTGCAGTAGAGTCCAGTAAGCTAGGTTATCGAGTTGGCACCCTAATCAATATTGATGTCCTTATTGCTTTGGATACCTTGTTTACAACCAGAGCATCGCTGTATAAGGCTCGCTATGACACGATCATGAATGCGCTTAAGTTAAAAGCTCAAGCAGCCAGTCTTTCTGATGAGGATCTCAAAGCCGTTAATGCTTTATTGCGCTGATTCCTAAAATTTTCGTTCCCTAAAGAACTGCTCCAAAATAAGGGCCGCCGCATGGGAGTCTAGCGATTCATGATATTGAACATCGCCCTCTAAAACTACCGAGGAGTAGCGCTCGTCGACAAAATAAACTGGCTTAGAGTAACGCCCTCCTATTTGCTGACCAAAGCGCCGTGCTTTTTGGGTCATTGCATGCTCAGCCCCATCTGGATGCAAGGGTAAGCCTACTGCAATCGCATCGGGAGCCCAGTTGGCAATAATCTTTGCAATAGCAGCAAATCGCTGCTCTTCGCCAGCGTTCAAAATAACCGGTAAGTTCTGTGCCGACTTAGTCAAGGAGTTACCAACTGCCACACCGATTCGTTTGGCACCGTAATCGAACGCCATCACGCTTAAAGGTTTATGAATGGGAGAGGAATCATGCATGACCCGCCTCTCCTGAAAGGCTTGATAGATCAAAACCAAGATTTTGTATTGCTCGCTGATACCGTTCAGCATATGGGGTATCAAAAATGATCTTACTCATTTCCACACTAGATAGTGGAACATTCATCCAGCCATTTAATGCTATTTCCTCCTCTAGTTGACCAGCACCCCAACCAGCGTACCCTAAGGTCATCATAAATTTTGGTGGGCCATTTCCGCTAGCGACTGCCTCGAGCACATCTTTTGATGTGGTCATCGTTAAGCCATCCGCAATGACAAGGGATGAAGAATATTTCTCCAAAGAGTTTGTTTGATGCAATACAAAGCCACGCTCTACCTGAACTGGGCCGCCATAATAGACCGGCTGATCTAAAAGAGGAGCAATTTCTAATTTGAGCTCAATCTTTTCAAATAAGGTCGAAAGAACAAGCTCCGTGGGTCTGTTGACCACCAATCCCATTGCACCCTTATCCGTATGCTCGAGCAGATAGATGACCGATCCTGCAAAGTTATCATCGAGCATTCCTGGCATTGCTAACAACAATTGATTAGCAAGATAGCTAGAAGCTGATAAATAGGATGGCAAATGCGACTGTGCGCTCATAGCTCATTCTACCAAGCAAGAGCTTTCCCTAAAAGCTAAATTTTTCCAGTTAACTTATAAGCAACAATACCAATGTATTCTTTAAGCAATATGTTCCAAAGAAATGCTCCGTCGGTCAAATCAAACTCTCTCCATTGCAGGGTATGCGCAGTTTGATAGTCCACAGGCACTGGAATGATTGGAATCCCTTGCTTCTGAAAAATCTTAGCCGAGCGATACATATGACTTGCTGATGTAATTAATAACCATGACTTGTTAGCACCCAACGGATGAATATCATTAAGGTTCTGAATAATTTTCTTAGAGAATATTGCGTTCTCATACGTATTACGAGACTGGTTTTCATAATATGCAGTATCTTTGGAAATCTGTGCCAATCCCTGCTCTTGGATTAATTGCTTAAAGGCTTCAGCCTCAGACATTCCTCGCGGAATCACTCTGTTCGAGAAGCCACTAAAAATAAATGGCTTGCCTGGATAGCGACGAATGAGCTCTAATGCTTTTGTCACCCGCTCTGCTGAAGAGTTCATTGAAACCTCGCCCCGATCAATAGCAATATCCTCTCCACTGATGGCTCCGCCCAAAATAATGATTCCCGCAATCTGTTCACTAGGCATCTTATTGATATCCACTTTTTCAATGGAATTCTCCAGAATACGGGCTAGAGATTCGGGTATGGGGGCATAGCCTACCAATATGAAACCAATCACAGAAAGCCACAAGAAAAGCTTAGTGGCTATTGGCTTTCTCAGAATCAAAAAGAATAAGGCTAATACAGAGATCAGAAATAATAGATTAAGGGGTTCAATCAAAAACTGAACGATTTTTGAGCTAATGAAAAATAGATGCTCCATAAACCATCATCATAATCAAATTGGGATTAAGGGCTAAGATAGAGTCTATGAGTAAAGCGTTAGTATGGCTACGTCGCGATTTGCGCCTGCATGATCATGCAGCGCTTCACCACGCCTTACGCTCACATCAAGAGGTATGGATTGCATTTATCTTTGATACCACCATCCTAGAGCCGCTCCTGAAAAAGGGACTTGGTTTTGACCGGCGTGTTGATTTTCTTTGGCAATGCGCTCATGAAGTGGATCAAACACTTCGATCCCATGGGGGTGGCCTACTAGTCCGCCATGGGGACCCCACAGAACTCATCCCCAAACTGGCCGAGCAACTTCAAGTGGATTGCGTTCTCTCTAATCATGATTATGAGCCATCCGCTATCCAACGGGATCAGTCAGTCGCTACCATACTGTCCAAGAAAAATATTCAGTTTGAGCATTTCAAGGATCAGGTTATCTTTGAAAAGACCGAGGTATTAACCAACTCTCAAACAGTATTCTCAGTATTTACACCCTATAAGAATGCATGGCTCAAGAGATTAACGCCTGCTGATTTAGAGCCCCATGCTTGCGAACTGGGTACTAAAGGCTTGATTGGGCACTTTGCACCGATTCCCAAAATACTTGATCAGGTATTACCCGCTGTAGAGTCTATGGGATTTAAACCTACTGGTATTGAATCCTACCTACCACCAGGCCCTCAAGGGGCAGAGTTATTTCTAAACGATTTTTTAAAGCGTATCGATCAATACAATATCGGTAGGGACTTTCCTGCGATCAAAGGTGTGAGCTATTTATCCACCTATCTACGCTTTGGCAATGTTTCCATTCGAGGATTGGTTCGCGAGGCTCACCGCAGAATGCTAGCGGGCAGTCTTGGGGCAAGTATCTGGTTAAGCGAATTAATTTGGCGAGATTTCTATTTCATGATCTTGGCAAACCACCCCCGTATTGCAAGCGGGGAGTCCTTTAAACCCGATTACAACAAAATCGAATGGGAGAAAGGGGCTAATGCCCAGAAACTCTTTAAAGCGTGGTGTGATGGTCAAACTGGATATCCGCTGGTTGATGCAGCGATGCATCAACTCAACCAAAGTGGCTATATGCATAATCGCCTGCGCATGGTAGTAGCCAGTTTTTTGTGCAAAGATCTTGGAATCGATTGGCGCTGGGGTGAACAATACTTCGCAGACCATCTCAATGATTTTGAGTTCGCATCGAATAATGGCGGTTGGCAATGGGCCTCCTCCTCGGGTTGCGATGCACAGCCCTACTTTCGGATCTTTAATCCCACCACCCAATCCGAACGCTTTGATAGCGAAGGCAAGTTCATCAGACGCTATATTCCTGCTCTTGAGAAGCTTTCAAATAAGTCAATTCATGCGCCATGGACAGTCGGTCAAATTGAGCTTCAGGCCGCCGGAATTACTCTAGGCAAAGACTATCCTTTACCGATAATCGATCATGATGAAGCCCGCAAAGCTACCTTGATTCGGTATAACGTGGTCAAAAAGGTCTCCTGAGCATGTCCCGCGTATTTGCAATTGGCGATATCCAGGGCTGCTTAAGTTCGCTTAATCAACTGATCAAAAAATTACCTCGCACTTCTAAGATTATTTGCCTAGGCGATATGATTAATCGTGGACCAGATTCTTTGGGAAGTCTACGTCGCCTTAAACATCTTCAAGAAACTGGGGTAGCAGAATGTATTCTAGGTAATCATGATCTCAATCTTCTGGCCTGCGATGCTGGTCTCCGGGATTCCAAGCCGCTCGATACGATTGATGATATTTTGCGAGCACCAGATCGTAAAGACTTAATTGATTGGTTGCGTCACCGACCTATGGCTTTGTGTAATGGAAAGGTGCTGCTTGTTCATGCAGGAGTACTCCCCCAATGGAGTGTAAAGCGCACCCTAGAACTTGCTGCTGAAGTCGAACAAGCGCTTCGCCAAAAGACATACAAACAGTTCTTGGCACAAATGTATGGCAACACGCCAAATTACTGGGATCCAAAGCTCAAAGGGATTGATCGTCTCCGTCTTATTACAAACACTCTGACCCGAGTTCGTTTTTGTACCCCCGAGGGTGAGATGGAGTTCAAAAGTAAAGAGGGTCTAGAAAGCGGTCCCGCTGGATATATCCCTTGGTTTGAGATCTCTGGACGCAAAACACAAGAAATGCCTATTGTATTTGGCCATTGGTCTACCTTGGGCCTACTAAATCGGCATCGTGTCGTAGGGATTGATACGGGCTGCGTTTGGGGTGGCACATTAACAGCAATTGATCTAGATCATTTAGCAAGCGCAAATGAGACAATAAGATCAACCACCACTGATCAAGGCCTAAAGATTAAAACACTAAGCGTTGCAGGTTGCGATCACCCAATGCGAATGTAATGCTTTCGTAATGATTACCTTAGCTGTGCGAAGGATTTCTTGGCAGCGGTAATAATTTCATCAACAATTTTATTGTCGTGTGCTATCGAAGTAAAACCCGCCTCATAGGCTGATGGTGCAAGATATACACCAGCATCGAGCATGGCGTGGAAAAACCGTTTGAAGGACTCAATATTCGTTTTGGTAACTTCTTCATAAGAAGTGGGTACTTGATCAGAGAAGTAAAAGCCAAACATTCCACCAACACTATCCACCGAGAAGGGTATCTTTGCTAAATCTGCTTCATGCTTTAAGCCACTCATTAGTTTTTTTGTCTGCTCACTGAGGCACTCATAAAATCCAGCTCTAGAGATAATCTCCAGAGTCTTTGCTCCAGCAGCAACGGCAACTGGATTCCCCGAGAGCGTCCCCGCCTGATAGACATTACCCAATGGCGCCAACTTACCCATAATCTCGCGCTTCCCACCAAACGCAGCCATCGGCATTCCCCCGCCCATCACCTTACCAAGACAGGTTAAATCAGGTTTAATGCCATGTAATGATTGAGTACCGCCAAGGGCGACTCTAAATCCGGTCATCACTTCGTCATAGATTAGAACTGCACCATGTTTTTCAGTAAGCGCTCGAAGCGCTTTAACAAACTCTGGTGTAGCACGAATCAAATTCATATTACCGGCAATTGGCTCCACAATTAATGCAGCCACTTGATCACCATGTCTTTTAAATGCCTCTTCAAGTGCACCAACATCGTTATATGGCAATACCAAGGTGTGCTTCACTAAATCTTGAGGAACGCCTCCTGATGAAGGAGCGTTCTTTGTCGAATCAGCAAAGGTCAGGAGCCCAGAGCCCGCCTTCACTAATAGGCTGTCAGCGTGGCCGTGATAGCAGCCCTCAAACTTGATAATCAGATCACGATTGGTATAGCCTCGGGCTAAGCGGAGTGCGCTCATTGTTGCCTCGGTCCCACTGGAAACCATGCGGATCTGCTCAATATTTGGCATCAACTCACAAATGCGTTCTGCTAAATCAATTTCGCCAGCAGTGGGCGCCCCGTAACTAAAACTTTGGGTTGCAGCTTTTTGAACCGCCTCGACAACCTCTGGATTGGCATGGCCAGCAATCATTGGGCCCCAAGACATGATGAGATCAACATAGCGCTTACCATCGGCATCCCAGAAGTAAGGCCCCTCTGCTCGTGCCACAAATCGGGGTACCCCGCCGACTTGACGAAAAGCTCTAACCGGAGAGTTCACTCCCCCGGGGATTGTTTTTTGGGCACGATTAAATAATTGCTCGTTTTGACTCATGATATTTAAGTGAAATAGTTTTGTGGATCTGCAGACTAAATTACCGACATCTCAAAATCATCTTTACGCGCTCCGCACTCTGGACAAGACCAGTTCATTGGAACATCTTTCCAGAGGGTGCCTGGTGCAATTCCGTCATCTGGACAGCCCTTAGATTCGTCATAGATCCAACCGCAAATTAAACACATATAGGTCTTGAATTCCATAAAACTTTTTTCTTTCTATTAAAGATTTCTATTCTAAAGCCAAGCCTGACTAATCTCTTTTTCGAATATCAAACTTAAACAGACGACACTCTAAAGGGCCATTAAACAATGGGGTGCGCTTGGATTCTTTCATCCGCAAGTGCCCTGGTAAGCCCATATCTGCCGTCAATGCATAAATTTCCCAGCCACCAAAGTGGTCCTTTAATTGTTTGCTAAATTGATCTAAAAATGCAGCAAATTGAGGATCAATAGGTTCTTTGACTAAGGGCTCACGACTAGTGCGACGCTTTTGCATATAAGATTTATCCTCATCTCCCAATGGATATATTTTGTCTTGATCTCCGCCTTTTATACCCAAGCGCTCTCCATAAGGAGGGTTTAACACCATCACCCCACCTTGGTCTGAAGCAGGTTTCACTGCAATAGCATCGACCTGTCGCACATTCGGCAACCCTGGCAAATGGGCCCTTTGCCAATTAGCCTTACAAATCGTGATCATCTTTTCATTGATATCACTGCCACTAATTGCAATGGGAAACTTTGCAAAACTTGCTATCTCTTTTTTTGAGACATCACAAAGACCAGCCCAGTTCTTTTTCTCGAGAGAGGTATTAAATGGCTTTAATCGGGTAAAGCCAAATCCAGAAAGCTCTACCGCTTGTTTCCAGCCACCAAGCTTCGTTGACGCAGATAGATTCTTTTCCTCAAATAACTGTGCGCGTATTGCCCCTGGCGGAATATGCAACGCCATTTGTGCGGCCTCGATCAAAAAAGTACCGCTGCCACACATGGGGTCGTATAAAACTTGATTGGTTTGCCATGGAGTAAGTGCCAAAATCCCTGCAGCCAGGTTCTCCTTTAACGGCGCCTCTCCTTTCTCCTCGCGCCAACCTCTTTTAAACAAAGGTTCGCCTGATGTATCCAAGTAGATAGTGGCTTGATCAGCGGTTAAATGGGCCTGTACACGCACATCTGGATTAGCTGTATCGATATTGGGGCGCTCGCCCGTTTGCTCGCGCAAACGATCGACAATCGCATCTTTAATACGAAGGGTTGCAAAGTTCAAACTCTTTAAGGGTGAACGCTGTGCGGTCAGGTCTACCCGAAGCGTTTGATGAGAACTAAACCAATCCTCCCATCCAATCGATTTGGCCAAACGAAATAAATCATCCTCAGTCTTATAGGGGCCATCAGCCATTTTTAGTAAAACGCGGCTAGCAATACGAGAATGTAGATTGATTGCCATCGCGACTGCTAATGGACCATTGACGCCAATACCACCTGTCATATTGGCAGGAACAGGGTCAATTTGAGTAGCCCCCAAGGTCTTTACCTCGGCTCGCTTTGCAATCTCCTCAAGTTCGCGCGCCAAAGCACTCTCTAGCCCACCTGGACAAACAATAAAAAATTTCATGGTGAGTTCAGTTCGCTCTTAGATAAAATCAATTGGGCTTGATCACCACAAGTGCAGTTACTACTAGCATGAGTAAAACGGGTACCTCATTAAACCAGCGATACCATACATGTGATTTTGTATTGGTTTTTTCTAAAAAGCTCTTTAGTAATTTCTTACATTGTAAATGATAGGCAATAATTACCAGCACTAAGAGGACTTTTATATGCATCCAAATAGAGCCTCTACCCACGCCGTAATAAAGCCACAATACCAAGCCTAAAGCAACAGCAGGCATCATCAGGATAGTCATAAAGCGATATAGGCGCTGTGCCATAAGAAGCAGACGAGAGTATGCCTTTAGATTTGTTTCTTGTGCCAAGTTCACAAAAATACGGGGTAGATAAAACAAACCGGCAAACCAGGAAGCAATCAAGACAATATGGAGGGTCTTAGCCCAAAGGTATCCATCAAACATAGCTTCTCTTTAAATTGATAATTTATTGTCGTATTTCGCCATGGCCCATGACGACGTACTTTAGGGATGTAAGGCCCTCTAATCCAACGGGGCCTCGAGCATGCAATTTGTCATTCGAAATCCCAATCTCAGCACCAAGGCCATACTCAAAGCCGTCAGCAAAGCGGGTGCTGGTATTAACCATCACACTCGCACTATCGACCTCTCGTAAGAATCGATCGGCGTGGGCTTGATTTTGCGTAATGATCGCATCTGTATGCTTGCTACCATAGTGCTCAATATGATCCATGGCCTCATCTAAATCCTCAACCATCTTAATCGATAAGATGGGTGCCAAATACTCCGTGTGCCAATCCTCTTCGCTTGCGTCAACCAAATGAACAAAACCACTATCCTCCAGAACCTTGCGGGTTTTATAATCAACCCGCAACTCAACACCCTTATCTTGATAGATCTTGCAAAGAGGTGGCAACACATCCTTAGCGATCTTGGTGTTGACCAATAGGGTTTCCATCGCATTACATGGGGCATAACGTTGTGTCTTTGCGTTATCACACACCCGTATTGCTAAATCAAGATCAGCGCCTTCATCGATATAGGTGTGGCAAATACCATCAAGGTGCTTAATCATGGGCACTCGACCATCCGCCATTAAACGAGCAATCAAACTCTTACCACCACGGGGTACGATGACATCAATGTATTCGGTCATGGTAATCATCTTGCCAACAGCGGCTCGATCGGTTGTTTGAACCACCTGAACAGCTTCTGCGGGAAGTTGTGCCGCAGCCAATCCTTCCTGAATCAAACCCGCCAAGTAGGTATTTGAGTCAATTGCCTCTGAACCGCCTCGCAAAATGACTGCATTGCCTGACTTCAAACATAGTGCGGCAGCATCAATAGTCACGTTGGGTCTTGACTCATAAATAATACCAATGACCCCTAAAGGCACGCGCATCTGCGCGATCAAAATTCCTGAAGCTTGTTTCTTAAAAGCACCGATGTGCCCAACAGGATCTCCCAGACTAGCGATTTGCACAAGGCCCAAAGCCATGTTCTCAATGGATTTCTCGGTCATGGTCAACCGATCAATAAAGGCTACATCATTACCATTGGTCTTAGCACGCTTTATATCGACCGCATTAGCCGCCAATATTTTGGCAGCATCCCGACGAATAGCTGTCGCAATATTAAGCAATGCCCGATTCTTTTGCTCACTACTTGCTTTTGCCATCGCCCGCGATGCGGATCTCGCTTGCTGGCCAATAGCCAACATCATTTGCTCAATCGTGGATTGGTTTTGTGCTCCCATAGACCATACTCTAACGCAATAAGCCACCAATCAGGCGAAGACCATCCCATGGATTGCTAGGTAAGTCACGGACTAATAAACCTTTCACTTGTTTATCAAGGTTCGCAGCCAAAACTATGGCTTGCTTCAGTTTTTTAGGTGCAATCCGTTTAAGTGCAACTGGATACAACTTCTCGCGCTTTCCCCAAATTCGATAGTTCCGTAATAAGTTTGCTAGGGCATCACCAGCCAATAATGCAGACTGTACCTTATGGAGGGTTCGGAGCTCATCGCTCACACTCCATAAAATTAATGGCAATGGCTCACCCTCCCCCTGTAAGCCTTCTAGCATTCGGTTCAAACGTGCTGCATCGCCAGAGAGCATCGACTCCGTAAGCTCAAAAATATCATAGCGAGCTACTTTTAATACTGCAGAACGGATCTGCTCTTCGCTTAATTGACCAGCTGGATAAAGTAATGCTAATTTCTGAATCTCCTGATGTGCTGCAATTAAATTGCCCTCAACCTGATCGGACATAAATTGGAGCGCACGTTGCCCACTTTCACCTGCCTCCACTTCCTGAGATTGTTTTTTAAGGCGTTGTCCAATCCAATGTGGAAGGGCAAGGCGATCAATTGAGTCAATTTGTATGGCCATACCAGCTTCATCTAAAGCGGAGAACCATGCTGAACTTTTGGTCTTCGAATCTAAGCGCGGCAAAATAATACAAATGATCGTGTCCACACCATTGCCTGTATTGTTAATTTGCTCAGCAAAGTGTTTTAAAGATTCAGCGCCATCTCGACCAGGCTTACCAGTAGGCATACGCAGCTCTACAAAACGCTTATCCCCAAATAAAGACATGGTTTGCCCGGCATTGATTAGAGCGGCCCAGTCAAAATAGCGATCCTGCACCAACACCTCACGTTCAGTAAAGCCACCAGTCCTAGCAAGAGCTCGCAAGGCATCGATTGCCTCCATCATCAATAAGGGCTCATCACCGCTAAAAATATAAAGGGGCTTAAAGCTATGCTGCTCTTTTGCAAGGGCAGTCAAATGCATATGAAATGCGTCGCTTTTGATCATGCCACTTTCCTAGGGTAAATAGTGAGCTATCTTGCTACCCGACCAAGCGTTGCGACTCGCCGCAATATTTGCAAAGCAAGATCTGCGCGCATACTTTCTAAGAACTGCTGTTGTTGCTGATCAGATGCCAAAACGGTTGCGGTCGTGAAATCTAAATCGCGGGTCACATAGATATCAGACTCTGGAATAACCTCAGCACCAACATTATCAAAGGCTCTAAAAATCACACGATTATTAAGACGATAAGCGGAGATCTGACCAGTGGAAGTGTAGGTCAAAATCTGCCTTGTACTCTCTTCGCTCACAATCTCTAAAATTAGATCGGCATCTTTGCCATTGCTTACTACTTTTGCATTTGAGCCAGTGACAATGATGCGCTCCAGGTCATAACGTAACTGGGGCGAAGGACGGCCAGAAATCAAAATCGCTTTATAGGGGATGGTGACCGATCCTCGTAGCCTAAATCCGCACGCAGAGAGCCCTCCAAAGGACAAGAGAGTGATGCCCCCTAGGGTGCCCAAGAATGTACGGCGATTGTGGGTCAATAAATGGCTCATATTGCTATGCTACGACATTCACGAGTCTACCCGGTACCACAATGACCTTCTTGGGATTAGCGCCATTCAATATCCTAAGAACCGACTCGGCACGAAGGGCAATAGACTCAATTGCCTCTTTGGTGGCATCTGCAGGTACCTTGATCTGCCCTCGATGCTTGCCGTTGACTTGCAATACCAACTCTATCTCACTTTGCACCAGAGCAGATTCATCCACCGTGGGCCATGGAGCATCTAATAGGGATCCAAACTGTTTTATAAAGCCCAGTTCCTGCCAAAGTACATAAGTGCAATGGGGAACTACCGGATATAAAATACGCAACAAAATACTGAGAGACTCCGATAGAACAGCTGGACTAATTTGTTGTGATGCGCCATCTAACTTAATGGGCTCTAAAACATTTAACATCTTCATCGCAGCAGAGACCACTGTATTGTATTGACGACGTTGATAGTCAAAATTAGCCTGCTTGAGAATCGTATGCACCTCAAAGCGTAGATCCTTCTCAGCTGTATTGAGTTCACCAGTAATTACTGTTTGGACATTGTGAAGTACCTGCGCCTGAGAGCTCGCATAAATCCAGAGTCGTCTCAGAAAACGTGAGGCACCCTCAACCCCTGCCCCAGACCACTCGAGCTGTTGCTCAGGGGGAGCGGCAAACATCGTAAATAAACGTGCCGTATCTGCGCCATATTGATCAATGAGAGCCTGCGGATCAACCCCATTGTTCTTGCTCTTGGCCATTTTCTCAACGCCACCAATCTCTACAGGCGAGCCGTCCTTGATTAATTTAGCGGCAATAGGTCGGCCTTTTTCATCCAAATCAAGCTCAACCTCCGAGGGATTAATCCAGAGCTTCTTACCGGCATCTTCTTTATAAAAGGTTTCGTTTAAGACCATGCCTTGGGTTAGCAGATTCTGAAAAGGCTCATTAAAGTGGATGAGCTTCATATCGCGCATGACCTTGGTCCAAAAGCGCGCATATAGCAAATGTAAAATCGCATGCTCAATACCGCCAATGTATTGATCCATTGGCATCCAATACTCATTACGTGCATCTACCATCGTCTTTGCATCAGGCCCTGTATAGCGCATGAAATACCATGACGAGTCCACAAAGGTATCCATCGTATCGGTCTCGCGCCTAGCCGATTTGCCGCATTTAGGGCAATCCACTTTTAGAAAATCATCTCGTTTATTTAGGGGGTTACCAGAACCATCGGGTACACAGTCCTCTGGAAGCATTACTGGCAAATCGGCTTCGGGCACCGGAACCTCACCACAGCTCTCACAATGAATAATCGGGATTGGCGTTCCCCAATAGCGTTGGCGCGAGATCCCCCAGTCACGCAAGCGGTAGGTGGTTTTGAGTTCGCCCAATCCCATTGCCTTGAGATCTTGCGCAACAGCTTGGACAGCCTCTTCATGAGATAAGCCATCGTAGCGATCGCTATCTATGCACTCAACATTATCTTTTTGGGCATACCAGTCTTGCCAAAGGCTTGCGTTAAATAAAGAAGTTTTCCCCTTTACTGCAATGACTTGCTTGATTGGGAGCTGGTATTTATTTGCAAATGCAAAGTCGCGTTCGTCGTGTGCCGGGACGCCCATCACCGCACCGTCGCCATAAGACATCAAAACATAATTGCCCACCCATAGAGGAATTGGCTCTTGCGTTACAGGATGGTTTACATATAAGCCAGTTGGCATGCCCTCTTTGTCTTGCGTAGCAAGATCTGCTTCAATCACGCTCCCGGTCTTACATTTCTCAATAAAACCAGCCAAGGCTGGATTTGATTTAGCTGCTTGACTAGCCAAGGGATGCTCTGCCGCCACTGCGCAAAATGTAACGCCCATGATGGTATCGGCACGCGTGGTAAAGACATACATCTTGCCTTGACCAATAAGGTGACCAGCATCATCTTTAATTTGATGAGCAAATGCAAAACGAACCCCCTGACTTTTACCAATCCAGTTTTGCTGCATGATCTTGACGCGTTCAGGCCAATCTAAATGATCTAGGTCCGTAAGCAGTTCTTCTGCATAAGCGGTGATGTTGAGGTAATAGCCGGGGATCTCACGCTTTTCTACTGGGGCGCCAGAACGCCAACCACGTCCATCAATTACCTGCTCATTAGCCAGAACGGTTTGATCAATGGGATCCCAGTTCACTGTTTGGGTCTTACGATACGCAATACCTTTTTCTAGCATCTTCAAAAATAACCATTGGTTCCAGCGGTAGTAATCCGGCTGACAGGTAGCGATCTCGCGTGACCAGTCAATTGCTAATCCCATCGCAGCCATTTGCTTACGCATGTAATCAATATTTTGATAGGTCCATTGCGCAGGTGGAACTTTATTCTGAATTGCTGCATTCTCTGCTGGCATGCCAAAGGCATCCCAGCCCATGGGCATTAGAACGTTATAACCTTGCATGCGTAACTGACGAGCCATTACATCATTGATGGTATAGTTGCGCACATGGCCCATATGTAATTTACCCGATGGGTAAGGCAACATCGAGCAAGCATAAAACTTGGGCTTTACCAGGCCGTCTGCACTCTTTGCATTCTCGATTACGCGATAAGCCTCATTCTTGATCCAATCGCTATGTGCATTTGCCTCAATACTACGAAAATCATAATCCTTTGCCATCGCCGTCTTACTCTAAATTTTTATTTGTTTTTAAATGATGTGGTTATTTTTTGAGGCCAAGAACATCCTGCATATCAAACCAACCCTTCGCTTGATTCTGTAAAAAGGCGGCTGCCCGCAAAGCACCTTGAGCGTAAGACTGACGACTACTTGATTTGTGACTAATTTCAATCCGCTCACCCTCACCCGCAAAAATCACCGTATGATCACCCACAATATCGCCGCCACGAATGGTGGCAAAGCCAATACTTCCTGACACTCTTGGACCAGTATGGCCTTCACGTGCATACACTGCTACATCACTTAATGTTTTACCTTGTGCATTAGCAATTACCTCGCCCATCTTTAGAGCAGTGCCAGAGGGTGCATCCACTTTATGCCGATGATGGGCTTCCACGATCTCAATGTCATAGCCTTGATTAAGCAGCTGCGCAGCGACCTGCAAAATCTTGAAAGTAGCGTTCACGCCCACACTCATATTCGGCGCAAAGACCATTGCAATGGTTTTTGAGGTGGCCTGTAACTGCTTTAATTGCTCGGGGGTGAAACCGGTGGTTCCAATAATCATTTTGACCCCCGCCTTTTGTGCCGCAACTGCATGCAATAAAGTACCTTCGGGTCTTGTGAAGTCAATCAAATACTCAGCCCCTGTCAAACCTTTGGCTAGATCAGAAGTTATTTGGACCTTTGTTGCCTTCCCCAAGAATGCCCCTGCGTCGTTCCCTAATTGTGGGCATGCGCTATGCTCGAGTGCGCCAGTTAGCTCCGCATTTGGATCATTCAGAATGGTCTCGATGAGCATCTTGCCCATCTTTCCGGTAGCGCCGGCAACCGCAAATTTCATTGGCATGATTTACCTTCTATCCACTAGTTTTTAACAGGCGTAATTACTGTATTTGGCTGTGGGGATGGCAAGGGTAAATTATTTGGCTGACTAATTACCATCACTTCAGGGGCCACCTTTTTTTCTCTTTTGGGGGGCTTATTTTTGCCAGTCATCACATCCCAAAAACTTCGTCTCTCCCGTGCGTAGGTATCAATTTCTGCCACCAATTCAACTTCGGTTGGTAGGGCGTCCCCTCCAAACTTAGCGAGTTGATCTCCCTCAAAAATTAATGTGACACGTCGCTCCTTACCAACAGTCTCGCCCTCACGCTTGAACTCAAAGACATAGTCCCAACGATTCGCATGGAAGTAACTTGCTAATAAGGGCGTGCCCATAATTTGACGTACCTGCTCACGTGTCATGCCTACTTTTAAGTTTGAATACTGTTCGCTCGAAATAAAATTGCCCTGCACAATATCTGGGACATAGGGCTGAAAAATGCTATTCATCCACGCCCGCTGCGTATTGTCGATTGCTGAGGAGCACCCTCCCAAAGCAAGACAAAATAAGCTAACAAATAGCGCTCTTTGGCTTCTGGCCAAATTACTTCTAACAGGACGGGTAAAAATGCTAATCTGCATGGACTAAAGGTTCAACGTATCATTAAGTACTTGATTTTAGCGCCCAATGCCTAAATATGATCTAAAACCCTATGAGCCAAAACTCCTCCCCTGCTGAACTTCGAGAAATCGGCCTAAAGGTGACCGCACCGCGCATCAAGGTTCTAGAGTTCTTTCAGCAAAACCCTAGCTCCCATTACAGTGCCGAAGAGGTCTATATGGCGCTATCTAAAGATGATTCAGATATCGGCATTGCTACGGTCTACCGAGTTTTAACCCAGTTTGAGCAAGCCGGGATCCTCTTGCGGAGCCATTTTGAGTCAAGCAAGGGGGATAGCCGAGCCATTTACGAGCTTAATGAAGGGAAGCATCATGACCACCTGGTTTGCCTAGATTGTGGACACGTTGAGGAGTTTGTAGATCCCGCTATTGAGAAGCGTCAAAACGAGATTGCCAAGTCTCTTGGCTTTAAATTACAAGAGCATTCACTGGCGATGTATGGTCATTGCCAGAAAAAAAATTGCCGTAATAAGAAGAAGTAAACCAAAAAGGGATTAGGTTAATTTCTGATGCCACAGTTTTATCTAGCAGGTGATTGGGCCTACTCCGATCAAGCAAAATTGATTTGTGATATCAATGCCGACCTTGTTCACCATCTTCGTGTGCGCCGCATCACCGACTCTGAATCATTTACTATCTTTGATGGAAAAGGGCATATTGCAAGAGCGACATTACTAAATCTCTCTAAGCAATTTGGGCAAATAGAAATCACCGATATCGAGCTGGATTTGCACCGAGAGTCGCCCTATCGCATTGCGCTCATTCAGGGATTGGCAGGGGGTGACAAAATGGATTGGATTATTGAAAAAGCGGTTGAAACGGGTGCTGCCCATATTATTCCCGTTGAATGCGAACGCTCAGTTCTACGACTTCGCAGCGATACCAAACGTTCCGAGAAGCGCCTAGCTCACTGGCAAGCAATTGCGGAGGCTGCTTGCGAACAATGCGATCGAACGGTCATTCCTCAGATTGAACCAGTACAAAATTATGACCATGCCGTCAAGACTTCAAAAGCGAAGATTAAAGCCCTTCTAAGCCCTGAAGCCAAGGGTTCATTTGAGGGCTTTTTAAATCAACAAGCGCCTAGCGATATATGTGTTGTGATTGGACCAGAAGGCGGACTCTCGTCCAATGAAGAAGTCTTAGCCCAACAGGCTGGCTTCGAAATACTCTCTCTAGGGCCGCGCGTACTGAGAACAGAAACTGCTGGGATCGTAGCGATCACAGCAGTTCATGCTGTTTGGAATCTAAAAAGAGCTTAGGATAATTTAAGCGAAAGAATAGAACACGCGATACGGTACACGGCGCTCAGACCAGAACTCGACTGCATCACGGAATACATCTAACAGAGTTTCGCGCGCTTCCTTATCAAACTTTTGCGTACAAGGAAGCCCCTCAAGGACCACCACAAAACCTGGTTGTGGTCCCGCCTTATCAACCAAGGTCGTTAATGCGTCTAAGAGAGGATCAAAGTTTTTCGCTTGTTGCTTAGTAAACATGTAAGCATTCGCGATGGCTTCAAGCACCTCACCTTTTGTATTGGCATTAGTACATGCAGCGTATACAAAGTGTTGCCCAAGCTCGGTAGCGGCCTCTGCTAAATCGCTCGTTCTAAATGCACGAATCGATTGCACGATATTGGGGCGCACACTGCGCAACATTGCTGGGGGTCCAGCATCTCTGATTGCCAAAGCGGCGCGCCAAGAAGCTGTCACTTTTTTTCCTAGGTCTTGATTGGCAGCATAGGTCTGAAGACGGGACAAACCGCCTTGGGCATAGATGCTCGCGGCCGAGGCTTCTCGGTCAGCTTGATCGTTTCTGTCCCAATTTTCTGCGCGACTGTGGTCTTCGACGCTTGCTGAAGATATGTTTTCAGGAAGAATGTTCATGATGGGTAGTAGATTACCCTTATCCCGCCCTCAAATCAAGCCCAATTCAACTACTTATTTTATAAGCTATTGATTTATATAAATAAATTAAAAGTAAGCGACTACTTACTATTACTTAAAATAGCCCTCTAGATTGACTTGCAGCCTCAACCACGGCCAAGGTTGTCACATTCACAATACGGCGCACAGTGGCTGCCGGGGTAAGAATATGGATCGGTTTTGCCACACCAAGTAAGAGTGGGCCAATTGCTACGCCGTTCCCAGCAGCAGTTTTCAATAAGTTATACGAGATGTTGGCGGCATCGATATTGGGTAAGACCAATAAATTAGCCTCGCCCTTCAATCTGGATTGTGTGACCGCCCCTGCGCGGATTTCAGGGTCAAGAGCGCAATCGCCATGCATTTCACCATCGACTTCCAGATCGGGTGCAGTCGCTTGCAAAATTGCCAAGACCTCGCGCATTTTGAGGGCCGAAGGCGCATCACTTGAACCAAAGTTGGAATGGGATAAAAGGGCAACTTTGGGGGTCATGCCCAGCTTCCGCATCTCGCTAGCCGCCAACAAAGTAATTTCTGCTAACTGGGAAGCTGTGGGATCAACATTGACATGGGTGTCTACCAAGAAGACTTGGCGATTGGGCAATATTAGCCCCGACATCCCCCCATAAACACTCGCCCCCAGTTCGTGGCCGATGACTTCATCGATATATTTGAGATGGGTGCCGACGTTACTAATCGTTCCACAAATCATGCCATCAGCGTGACCTTTTTTTAGAAGAATAGAACCAATCAAAGTATTACGACGACGCATTTCTAATTTGGCAAAGGACTCCGTTACCCCCTTACGCTCTGTCAGCTGTAAATAGGTCTGCCAAAAATCCCTAAAGCGCGAATCGCTTTCGGGATTCACAATCTCAATATCAACACCAGGCTTCATGCGCAGGCCGTATTTCTCAATGCGATGCTCAATTACAGAGGGGCGACCGATTAAGATCGGATTTGCTAAATTTTCATCAAGCATGATTTGCACAGCGCGCATGACACGCTCATTCTCACCCTCACAGAAAACAATCCGTTTTTGCTCTGCCGGAATCTTCTTGGCAATGCCAAAGAGCGGTTTCATGATGGTGCCTGAGTGATACACAAACTGTTGCAACTGATCTTTGTAAAGCGCAAAGTCTTTAATGGGTCGACTAGCAACCCCACAATCCATAGCTGCCTTAGCAACGGCGGGCGCGATCACGGTAATCAGGCGGGGATCAAACGGCTTGGGAATTAAATAATCAGGGCCAAATGCCAAATTCTCAGTACTATAGACCGCAGCTACTACATCGCTTTGTTCAGCTCGCGCCAAGTCAGCGATAGCCGTAACCGCCGCAATTTCCATCTCACGGGTAATGGTGGTAGCGCCCACATCCAAAGCGCCACGAAATATAAAAGGGAAACACAAAACATTGTTGACTTGATTGGGGTAATCGGTCCGCCCTGTTGCCATGACCGCATCTGGCCGAACTGATTTCACCTCTTCGGGAAGGATTTCAGGGGTGGGATTGGCTAATGCAAATACGAGCGGCTTATCGGCCATACGTTTCACCATTTCTGGCTTTAGAACTCCTCCAGCGGACAATCCCAAGAAAACATCGGCGCCCTCAATCGCTTCACCTAAGTTGCGTTTATCGGTCTTTTGCGCAAACGGTAATTTTTTTGGATCCATCAACTCGGTTCGACCCTCATAAACCACACCGACAATATCGGTTACCCAAATATTGCTTTTCGGTAAACCTAAATCCACCAATAACTCCAAACAAGCTAGCGCTGCCGCACCAGCGCCTGAGGTGACCAGCTTGACCTTACCAATGTCTTTACCAACAACCTTCAAGCCATTGAGAATGGCTGCTGCCACCACAATAGCAGTGCCGTGCTGATCATCATGAAAGACCGGGATCTTCATGCGCTCGCGCAATTTACGCTCCACCAAGAAGCAATCTGGCGCCTTGATATCCTCCAAATTAATTCCGCCAAAGGTAGGCTCAAGAGCAGCAATCACTTCCACCAACTTCTCAGGATCGCTTTCATTGACCTCAATATCAAATACATCGATACCCGCAAACTTCTTAAACAAGACGGCCTTTCCTTCCATCACCGGCTTGCTGGCAAGTGGGCCAATATCGCCCAAGCCCAGGACAGCGGTTCCATTGGTTACTACACCCACTAAATTTCCTCGGGCGGTGTACCGAAATGCAGTGGAAGGATCTTTTTTAATCTCTTCACAAGCAGCGGCAACCCCTGGGGTGTAGGCCAAGGCTAAGTCCCGCTGATTGGTTAATTGTTTGGTTGGCGTAACCGCTATCTTTCCAGGAACCGGAAACTCGTGGTATTGCAAGGCGGCTTGGCGCAGAGCCTTAATTTGCTCTTCTTTATTTTGATTGGGATTGTTTCCAGACTGACTCATAGTGATCTGCAGGTAAGAGGTGGAGGGGTTTTATGGGTGTGAAATAGCTTTTAAGGCCTAGGAGGCTCTAAATGTTGCAATTAACAATGATCATTTTTGTTAAATATTTGCTCAAATGTCTATTCTATTCCTCCCAAAGGATTGCTGCGAAAGGGGTATTGAGCGCACTCCCAGCTAACGCCGTTCACGCACGGAACGAGATATACCAAACCCCGCCTAAAATGAGTCTATGTCTAAGCCAATATCCAACACAATAAAGGTGCCCACAGAGGGGGTGGGAGAGTTTGTCCTGATTGAATCGGTCTTTAAGGCAGGCGCCGAAGCAATGGCCAAAAAAAATCCTGAAAATACCCCTGCATTAGGTATTGGTGATGATTGCGCCTTACTCAAACCCAAGGAGGGGGAGCTCATTGCAATCACTAGCGATATGCTGGTATCGGGAAGACACTTCTTTGCAGATGCTGACCCATACTGCTTAGGGAAGAAATCCCTAGCGGTCAATCTTTCTGATTTGGCTGCTATGGGTGCAAACCCACTGGGCTTCACACTCTCCCTTGCATTACCGAGTATGGATGATATTTGGATACAAACATTTGCGCGAGGATTGTTTGAAGAGGCTAATCAATTTAACTGTCCCTTGATTGGTGGCGACACCTGCGCTGGACCATTAACAATTAGCATCACTGCGCTTGGTAGCGTGCCTCGTCAGCAAAGCATTCAGCGAAGCGGCGCACAGGTGAATAACGATATTTGGGTATCTGGGACAATTGGTGATGCGCGCTTAGCACTCGCTCATGCCCGTAATGAATGGTCTCTCAATCTAAGTGCCACCCATTTAAAAATGATTAATCAGCGACTACATGAACCAATGCCGCGCGTAGGCTTGGGTATTGCATTGCGAGGTATTGCAAGTGCAGGGATTGATATCTCTGATGGCTTGCTAGGCGATCTCAAGCATATTCTGAAAGCATCTCACCTTCATGCTGAGGTCTGGATTGATTCCTTACCAATATCGAATGTTTTACACGAACAAGAAGCGCAGATTCGTCAGCAATGTGCAGCGGCAGGTGGTGATGACTATGAGCTTTGTTTTACAGCCGATCAAAAGCATCGTCTTCACATTCAACAAATTGCCAACGACCTAGGAATTACGCTCACTCGCATTGGCCAACTGGTCGAGAGTAAGGAGGATGCACAAAGCATTACTCTACTTGATCATGACGGCAAGCTTTTAGGGGCAGCGCTAACAAATACTCTCTTGCAATCCTTTGATCATTTCAAGTAATCAGCCCTCAGCAATCATGAGTCTTTCTCCCACACTATCTTTTGCCTGGATGCTAGGCTCCATCCATCGTACTGTTGCACTCGGTCTGGGAAGTGGGCTGAGTCGCTTTGCTCCTGGAACTGCTGGGACTCTCCTTGCTTGGATTCTTTATTTAGTGATGCAAGTATTTTTTTCAGAGGCAGTGATAGTGATCGTAATTATTTTTGGCTTAGTCTATGGTTGCTGGGCTTGCGGTATTTGCAGCAAAGATCTTGGCTATCCTGATCATGGCAGCATTGTGTGGGATGAGATTATTGCGTTTTGGTTAGTTCTTCTTTGTATTGGGTCTGGGTCATTTGCAATCCAAGTTCTTGCTTTTGCATTATTTCGTTTCTTGGATGCCATCAAACCCTGGCCCATCAATCGCATTGACCGATATTTCAAAAGAAATGCTCATGTAAATTCAGCGCAGGCAATTATCTGGCAGGGTTTTGGAATCATCGCAGACGATCTCTTAGCGGCTTTTTTTACAATCATTCTTATTCTGTTGGGGATGAGACTCTTCTGATGAATCAATCTATTGCTTCACTTGTACAAACGCTTTCCAATCTTTTGGAGAAATCGTCCATCAAGATTGCCTTAGCAGAATCCTGTACAGGCGGCTTATTGGCAGCCCACCTGACAGCTCAAGCAGGATCAAGCCGTTGGTTTGATCGTGGCTTTGTCACCTATAGTAACGTGGCCAAGACCGAGAGTATTGGGGTATCGCCCTCACAAATTGAGCAATACGGTGCGGTCAGTGAAGAGATCGCCAAAGCCATGGCTCAGGGAGCTTTGAAACACAGCGAAGCCCAAACAAGTATCGCCATCACCGGCATTGCTGGACCAGGCGGCGCCACTGAAAACAAACCAGTTGGTATGGTCTGCATTGCTTGGGCAATTCAGAAGTCAAGTAATCCTGTGCGGCTGATCGGAAACACTCAGTACTTCAATGGCGATCGTCAGGCAATCCGTGAACAAGCCTGTATTTATGCTCTAGACCAATTAATACAAATCCTAAGCCGTCCAGACTGAGTTGTTGACTCTTAATTAGACTTAAGCCAACCTTTATGGCGGAAGTACCCCAATGGAATCATCGCTGAAATAATCATGGTGATGATGGCGGCCGGATAACCCCAGGTCTCTTTTAACTCGGGCATAAACTCAAAGTTCATACCCCAAATGCTAGCGAGCAAGGTGGGCGGCATTAGGGCGACCGAAACCACAGAGAAGATCTTAATAATTTTGCTCTGGTTCAAACTAATAAAGCCGACGGTTGCATCCATTAAGAAGTTGATCTTATCGAACAAAAATGCAGTATGGTTTTCTAAGGAATCGATATCGCGTAAGATTTGACGAGCCTCTTCTTGCTGCTCATCTGAGAGTAATTTGCTGCGCATTAGAAATGAGAGGGCGCGTCGAGTATCCATTACGTTACGACGAATGCGGCCATTGGTATCCTCCTCAGTCGCAATCGTCTCTAGAACACCTGCGGCATCGGCATCGGTAATAGTTTCAGATAAGACGCGCTTACCCGCTTGCTCTAGATTTTCATAAACCTCCTCAAGCGCGTCTGCCGAGTATTCAGCATCGGTTGAGTACAAATCCAGGAGAACATCTTTGGCATTACTAACAGAGCCTGGGCGTAACCGCGCACGAAGACGAACGAGCCTAAATACTGGTAAGTCTTCATCGTGAATGGAGAAAAGAACTTGGTTGGTTAATACGAAAGCCACCCTCACGTTGCGTGATGTGTCTTCTTCGTCTAACAAGAAATCAGTGCGAATATGCAGATGCCCATCGTCTGCCTCAAAGTAACGAGCAGACGCTTCCAAATCACCTAAATCATCCAGTTCTGGCAGTTGAACTGCAAAAGCTTCTTTGATCCAGAGGAGTTCTTCCTCTTCCGGGTCGATGACGTCAATCCAAATAGGATTATGGTGCTGAAGTAGTTCATTGCGATCTTCGACTTGCTCTTGCGATAGACGGCCATTTTGTAGGACGAACAAGTTGATCATGGTGAACTCCCGACGAATGCGCTAGTTTATCCTATGCACTATGAACAGTTCATTACATGTGACAAAAAAGGGTGGGTCCTTTCGGGATCAGATTGAGGCTGCTTGGGCTTCACAGGGCAGCATGCTCTGTTTGGGGCTAGACCCAGACCCCAAGCGATTCCCATCCTGCCTAGCCGGTAAGCCTCAAGCCATCCTAGAGTTTTGTCAGACAATTGCCGATGCGACCGCAGACCTGGTTTGTGCTTTTAAACCACAGTTTGCCTACTTTGCCTCTCAGGGGGCCGAGGCCCAACTCGAAAAGCTAATCGCTCATCTCAAAACCAAGTACCCCAATATCCCCGTTATCTTGGATGCCAAACGTGGAGATATTGGCAGTACTGCGGAGCACTATGCCCTAGAGGCCTTTGAACGATATGGGGCCGATGCAGTAACGGTCAATCCCTATATGGGCAAGGATTCGATTGAGCCTTATTTGCAACATGCAGGCAAGGGAGTAATCATTCTCTGCAGAACCTCTAACCCCGGTGGCTCCGATCTGCAAAACCTTCATGTTGGGAATAATGGGGCTCTCTTTGAAAAGGTGGCCCAGCTCGCAAAAGAATGGGATCAATCCGGTCAGGTTGCTCTGGTGGTTGGTGCAACCTATCCCCAAGAAATTGCCAAAGTTAGATCGATTGTGGGCGATATGCCTCTATTAATTCCTGGAATTGGTGCACAGGGTGGCGATATTGAGGCTACTGTGATGGCTGGTGCAATTTCTAAGCGTCCAGGTATCGGGATGATGATTAATTCTTCTCGTGCAATTTTGTATGCCAGCTCAGGTGACGATTATGTGAGCGCTGCGAGAGGGGTTGCGCAAGAGACCCGCAATGCGCTGCGTACTGCCCAAGTAAAACTAAAGTAACAATCCAGTCAGAAACTAAGCCGCTGGATTTTTTCTATTTTGGCTTGGGAAGAGCAATTCGGTCCATACCCTCCAAGATAAATTGTTGGCGAGCACTAAAGTCAATGCTGCCTCGTTTGCAATATTTACTCTTATCAAAGCATTTTGGTGCCGGCAAGGCGGATGCCAAAGAGACAGCTTGATCACGGGTAATATTTTTGGGAGTGCTCACAAAGTAATGTTGGGTAGCAGCACCAACTCCAAAAATACCCTCGCCCCACTCGACCGAGTTCATATAGATTTCTAAGATTCGTTGTTTTGATAAAATAAGTTCCAATAATCCCGTAACGATTAGCTCTTGAGTCTTGCGGAAGTAATTCTTCTCTGAGGAGAGAAATAAGTTCTTAGCCAATTGTTGAGTAATCGTGGACCCGCCGCGCACGACCTTACTGCCTGCTTTTTGATTTCTCTCCCAAGCTTTTTGCATATCCTCAATTCGAACGCCTGGATGTATAAAGAAGATATCGTCCTCGCTCACTAAAATTGCGCGCTTGAGATCATTGCTAATTTGTGCATAAGGAACCCAACGATGTTGAATCGGGCAAGTGAAACTAAACTGACATAGTCGCCAATGCTCTGCCCTCTGAAAAGCGGTGCTACTTGGATTAATAAAGATCCATAATGTAATTTGCACTACAAAATACAATTGGATCGAAACAAATCCCCAAGCAATGCATTTTAAGAAATAGGTCAGCCACCGCATGGGGCCTAAGCCTTTCGCAGACTCGAAAGGACTGGGCGTGTTCCTAGCGACTCTATATTCAGCTTGCGCCAAAGAATAAATGCTTCTGCTGCTTGCTCCACCAACATTCCAAGACCATCACTAACCCGACAGCCGTTCTGCAGAGCCTGATGCATGAAAGGCGTGATCTTGCCGTAAAGTAAATCATAGGCAAAACAACTGGACTGGAATACATGCTTTGCGGCCAAATCGCTCAATGGGCTTTGCTGTTCCAAGCCGGCTGCGCTTGCATTAATAACCAAATCAAACAAAGGCACATTATCTTGCTCTAGTTTTAAGAGTGACCAGGCCTCTAAATCCACCGCCAAGGAATTGGCAAGATTTTTAAATGTAGCAACTAATTCTTCGGCCTTATGAATGGTCCGATTTACCACCACCAGACTATTTGGCACTTCTTGCAGAATAGGGCCAATGATGCCGCGACTGGCGCCACCGGCGCCTACTATCAATACACGTTTGTTATTTAGCCCAATACCCTGTGACTGCAAATCACGGACCAAGCCGATTCCATCCGTATTGTCACCAATCAATTGACCATTCTCAAGCCATAAGGTATTAACAGCACCCGCTAATTTGGCGCGTGGACTTAATTGCTGACATTGGACGAAAGCATCGAGCTTGAAAGGGACTGTTACATTGGCGCCCTTACCGCCCATTTGAAAAAAAGCAGCAAGCATCTTGGCGAATTGATCGAGCTCGGGCTGTATACGGATATAACTGATACGTTGTCCACTATTACGAGCAAATTGCTCATGAATTAAAGGGGATTTACTGTGCATAATGGGATTGCCAAAGACAGCATACACATCCCTATCTTTAAAAAGCTCGGGCTCTAATCGCAACAGAAATGGATAAGCACTCATTGATTCATGCCATTCTTTAATTCAAAACGGTTTCCAGATTGCTCTTTGGTGTCGCGTGTGAACTCAAAAGTAGAGACCCAATCCAAAATGTCGAGCTGCCGACGCATCTCTGGAGGAAAGGGGCCATATGGTGCGGCCGCTCGCACAATCGCAATCGCTTGACGGTCTAACTCCCGAACTCCTGATGAACGGCTTACCTCAATACCTTCGCGTCCCTTACTATTTGTAGCAATATAGCCTTCAGCATCGACACTGACTGTTAAAACTAAGCTTCCATAGATAGGACGCCCCTGCACTCTCGGAAAGAAAGTATTGCCATAGGCCTCAATCTTTTGGCGCATAGCATCGTAGTAATACGCAAAGGCCACGGTCTTTGTACTACTAGCGCTTAACACTGCCCGCCGCGGTAATCGCCCCTCGGGGCTAAGACGTTTTGCTAACTCAGCCTCTAGAGCATTCATTTCTGTAATCTGTTTAGCCTCTTCCCCACTTCGTTTACCGGAAGCCTGTTTTTTATCAGCCTCTAATTTAGACAGCAACTGCTTTTGACGTTTCTCAAGTGCTTCCAATTTTGCATCTGCGCCCAAACGCGCGCGATGCATCGCGCTGGCATCTTGATTAATGGTCAAACCACCCCCATCGAGATCTGCTTGGGCAAGCTTCTGTGCGTTTTGAGGTGGCGATTTAGTACTAGCATTTACTAGGACAACGCTTAATGGTGTACTTAGGCGACGATCCTGTTCCTGCGCCTCAAACCAGCGATGACCCAAAAGTAAGACGTGGACTAACAGAGAAAGAGCTAAGGCAATCCACAAGGGGCGGATAAGGATAGGCGGACGGGCCAGGTTCATAGTGAGGTTCACTCTGAAGAGCCCATTGCAATTTCATTAGAGGCTGCGGGCTCGCCTAGGTCGGGAAGGCTTTCAATCTCGACCAAACGAGCGGCAGCGGTCAATTGCAATAGATCGATATCCATAACCTCAATCTTAGCCCGAGCCATCCTCGCTTGATTGGCCAGCTCAGGAATCGGTAAATGCAAGGGGATAGGCTCAAGGCGGGACATTCCTTCTTTAAGATGACGGGCATGTATTAACTTGGGCAAGCCTTGCTGGGAAAGCCATCGTAAGCACCAGTATTTTTCAATTCGATCTTGGTGCTCGCCATAGTGTTGATAAACGTTCTCAAAGTCAGCCGCAATCCCCATCAAGGTCACATCTTTAGGCGAGAATGGTGCCACCATCTTTGCGGTTACTCCATTTCGGACGAGTGCTATTAATTGCCATTGATTCAATAAATCAGAATAGCGTCGCAAGGGGGATGTGCACCATGCATAGAAATCAAGGCCCAAGCCCTCATGAGGTCCCGGAGTTGTTTGCATACGTGTACGCTGAGGGCCCCAACCCTTTTGGGTTCTAAATAGAGCGGGCAGGCCGTGCTCTGCTAACTGCTGTCCCCAAATGCGATTACACAAAATCATGCATTCTGCAACGATCGAATCCAAAATAGAACCGCGTAAGCGTGGCTCTATTTCTACGACACTTTGATCAGCGCTAATATGGAAATTAAAGTCTCGTGCTAAGGCATTGGTATCACTAATACCGAGTTGCTCAACCCGCAAGCCATTTTTTTCACGTTGCTCTTGGCGCTTGCTATGTAAAAACTTGGTCAAGTTCCAAAGGATGGATAACTCTTTTTGATAGGGTAGGCCTGCGGCGGGATCCATCAAAGACTCTTCATTGACACTCTCCTCCAGATCATCTAAACGCAAATTGGCCTCGATGGGAACTAACTCTATCTTGGTTTCAGGTAATTGATCTAATAACTCTCCCTGAGCACTGATTTCTACATAAAGAGAAACTGCTGGACAAACTTTTCCTTGGTCTAAAGAAAAATAATGGATAAAGCTTTCTGGGAGCATGGTGATCTTATTGCCCGGAAAGTAGGCGGTAGACATTCGCTGGCGGGCCACTTGATCAAATGGATCATCCTTCTGTATCAATAGACCTGGTGCAGCGATATGTATACCCAATCGATAATGCCCGTGTTCAATAGGCGTTAGAGATAAAGCGTCATCAATCTCCGTAGTACTTGCATCGTCAATTGAGAACGCCCGCACTTGGGCAGTGGGCAAGCCTTCGATACATGTTTTCCATGCATCCGGTGCAATACTGAAGTCTGCCGAAAATCCAACCCCGCCCGGAAAATGCTGGCGCAAAAACTGTCCATGGTGATAAGTCAGGGGGGAATCCAATGCCCCACAACGCATCATTAACTGGGCTGGATGCTCGCCGGTCTGATCACAAGCTCCACTAAAGGCTTTATACGCAAGGCTGTTTTTATCAGGCGAGAATAGCAATGTATTCACCTGCGGTCGCAATGCCTCAGGCATTTGGCCCGCCACAAGGTCTGACTGCCACAACGCTTGCTGTTCTAATTCTTTCCGCTTGCGCTCAATCGCAGCCAAACCGGCCTGGAGTTGCTCAAGCGGAGCCCGCATAAATTTTCCGCGGCCCTTGCGACGAAAATAGACGGGGGCTCCTTGTAATGCAATGGCCAAGGCGACGAGTTGTTCGGTTGATACCGCATCTCCGAAGTATTCTTTAGCTATCGTTGAAAACAAGAACTCTTCATCCGGTGCGCAATCCCATAACAACTGTAAATCAATCGTTTGGGCCAATTGATTGGCGTTGCTAATGAGCGTTTGTGCGTCGGGCTTTTCAAATTCTAGCCATACCTCTTTTGCCTTAATCTTAAGATGCTTGCCCGATAGTGCACTAACCTGCCAAGACTGCGTATCACCAGAGCCCGAGGAAGATAAAACGGTAGCCGCACGTATATCGCCACCCTCCTCATACAGAAGATGCATTAGAGAGAAATCCCACCGCTGGCTTCAATGGTCACTCCATTGACATAACTTGACTCGTCACTCGCTAAAAAGAGGTACACATTGGCTATCTCTTCGGGGGATCCCAGGCGCGACATCCACGACCGCTTCTCAATCCCTTGCAAAATATCTTCTGGCATTGCCTTCACCATCTCTGTGGCGATAAAACCTGGGCAAACTGCATTGACGCGAATGCCCTTCTGACCAAACTCTCTTGCCCAAGTCTTGGTAAATCCAATTACGCCGAATTTAGAAGCTGAGTAATTGGTCTGCCCAAAATTGCCATATAAACCTACTACGCTTGAAGCGTTGATTATCGAGCCTTTTTTTGCCTCAAGCATGTGGGGAACAATAATTTGCGTACAGTTAAATACACCCTTTAAGTTGACATCAATCACCTCATCAAATTGCTGCTCAGTCATTTTGACCAAGCGGGCATCTTGAGTAATGCCCGCATTGTTAATCAATATATCGATATGCTGATGCTTGGCAATCACCTCATCGACCACCGCTTGAATACTGGCGCGATCGGTAACGTTCATTACATGGGGCTCGGCCTGCTTCAGTTGAGATGCCGCTTCTTTGACCGCATTCGCATTAAGGTCCGTCAGTATGACCTTCGCACCCTCTTCATCAAAGCGCTTGGCGGTAGCAAAACCAATGCCATTAGCACCGCCTGTAATTAAAGCCACTTTATTGCGTAATCGCATCACTACTCCTTTTTACTGTTTCTGATTTCTACTTCAGACAAGCGCTGCAATATTTTTTGATGCACACCACCAAAGCCACCATTACTCATTACCAAAATATGATCGCCCGGTTTTGCAGATGTACAAATACTCTCTACGAGGCGACCTAAATCCTGAAAACTTTTACCGCGCTCCGCTAAAGGAGCGATAGCCTCTTGCAAGTCCCAGCCCAGAGCATCCTTGCCACTAATTGCGCCATATGCAAAGACCAAATCAGCAGCGTGCAAGCTCTCCGGGAGTTGTGATTTCATAACCCCTAACTTCATCGTATTAGAACGAGGCTCTAATACTGCTAGGATACGTTCATTACCGACCCGCTTTCGAAGACCATCGAGTGTCGTTGCAATCGCTGTGGGATGATGCGCAAAATCATCATAAACATGAATATGATTCTTAATACCAATTAACTCAAGACGCCGTTTCACATTCTTAAACTCAGCCAGCGCCTTCGCAGCATCTTCCGGATGAATACCAATATGGTTTGCCGCTGCTATAGCAGCTAGAGCGTTCATTTGATTGTGCTTGCCCATCACCCCAGAGTTGCTTGCCCAATGGACCTCAGCGCATTTTTGCCCTCTCTGTAGAACTGCAAAATCAGCACCTGGCTTCCCTTCTGCATTCAGCAGGTCTACCATTGACCAATCGCCTATCTTTTCTCCAAAACGCTCTAATGGGCTCCAGCAGCCACGCTCAATCACTCGCTCTAGCGATTGCTCCATAGAATTTGTAATCACCAAACCTTTTTGAGGAATAGTTCGAACGAGATGATGAAATTGGGCCTCAATAGCCGTGATATCTGGAAAAATATCAGCGTGATCAAACTCTAGGTTGTTAAGAATTGCAGTATGTGGTCGATAGTGAACAAACTTGCTGCGTTTATCAAAAAAGGCGGTGTCATACTCATCAGCCTCAATCACAAAGTAAGCGCCCTTCCCAAGGCGAGCCGATACCGTGAAATTTAAAGGGACCCCACCAATTAAGTAACCTGGGCTTTGTTGATTAAATTCCAATATCCACGTGAGCATCGCAGTTGTTGTGGTTTTGCCATGAGTACCAGCAACCGCCATGACGTGTTGACCCCTTAAAACATGCTCGCCCAACCACTGCGGACCAGAGGTGTAAGGCAGTCCTTGGTTTAGGATCTCCTCTAACAGAGGATTACCACGCGACACCACATTGCCAATTAGAAATAAATCTGGTTTCGATTTAAATTGTTGTAATTGATCGGGAGAGTATCCTTCGATCAGTTCTATTCCTTGGGCCTCAAGCTGAGTACTCATGGGAGGATAAACATTGGCGTCGCAACCGGTCACTTGATGACCTGCTTGACGGGCAATTGCCGCTATCCCACCCATAAAGGTTCCGCAAATGCCCAAGATATGTATATGCATGCGAGGATTTTAGCCAAGGAGCTCCATGAACCGTCGTCAATTTTTACTCGGTGGCAGTATCGCCATCATTGCAGCTGCCGCTGGCGCCCTCATAGCTAACTGGAGAACAAGCGTTGGCTCGGCCTCGCATGAGGCTGTCAAGGCACTTTTTGAACGGGAATGGTTTTCGCCAGACCAAAAGCCAATTTCAACAGTGGATTGGAAAAATAAGGTCCTAGTCGTCAATTTTTGGGCTTCATGGTGCCCACCCTGCGTCGAAGAAATGCCTGCTTTAGACAAAATTCAAGGGGAATATGACCCTAAAAATATGCTAATTGTCGGTATCGGCATCGATTCACCCTCTAATATTCGTCAATTTATAGAAACAACGATCATTTCCTATCCTATTGTTTTAGGGGGGCTTGGCGGGAATGAGATTAATAAAATGCTTGGCAATCCCTCTGGGGCCCTACCATTTACTGTGGTCATCAACTCCAAAGGTGAGATTAAAAGCCGTAAATTAGGTAAGATATCTGAAGATGAGCTTAGAAAGATGATAAAAGACGTTATTTAAAGAAAGATCATGAATCTTAGCTCAAATTTCGGTTGGTCTTTTTAAGCCATTTATGCCTTATTTCCACCTAAAACTGCTTTTTTCTGGGAATCCGCAGACCTTAAGGGTATACTTCATCTTTCACTATTTACCTTAGTTCCTACCTAAATTTAGTGATATTTTTCAATAACTGTAGCGATCTATGCAAAAAAATTCTGTTAATCGATCGGTTCTTGTAATCCAGGGGCCTAATTTAAATCTATTAGGCATGAGGGAGCCAGAGGTCTACGGCACAATTACCCTCGAAGACATTCATAAAAAACTGGCTGACTTAGCAAAACAGGTTGATATTTCCTTAGAGACTTATCAGAGCAACCATGAGGGCGAACTCATTGATCGCGTTCAAAAGGCGAAAAAAGATGGGGTTAGTTTCATCATCATTAATCCAGGGGGCTTTACTCACACCAGTGTTGCCCTAAGGGATGCTCTTGCTGGGGTTGCGATTCCTTTTATTGAGGTTCATTTATCCAATATCCATCAGCGCGAAGAGTTCCGCAAGCATTCTTACTTTTCCGATTTAGCCATGGGTGTTATTTGCGGCTTAGGGGCTCATGGATATGAACTTGCCCTCAATACGATTCAACACAAACTATCTTCCACATAAACATCCTTCAATACGAGGTTTGGCATGGACTTAAGAAAACTAAAGACATTAATCGATCTAGTCTCAGATTCAGGGATTTCAGAGCTAGAAGTTAGCGAGGGTGAGGATAAAGTTCGTATTGTGAATACACGGGGCGGCCCAACTGCAAGTACTTATGCTGGCTCTAGCCCCAGCACCGTTGTCATGGCGGCACCGATACCGCTAGAACCCTCCTCCCCCGCCCCTATCGCTGTTGCTACTGCACCCAGCGTGGCGACAGAAGGCTTTACCCAAAAATCGCCGATGGTTGGAACCTTCTATCGCTCACCAAACCCCGAGGCACCTGCTTTTGTCAATGTAGGCGACACCGTAACGGTTGGGCAAACCTTGTGCATCATTGAAGCAATGAAGCTCCTTAATGAAATTGAATCTGAGAAAGCGGGCATCGTTAAACAAGTTCTATGTGAAAACGGTCAAGGTGTTGAATTCGATCAACCTCTTTTTATCATCGCCTAATCCACACCAAAGCCCAAATCATGTTTGACAAAATCCTCATCGCTAATCGCGGCGAAATTGCCCTACGCATCCAGCGCGCCTGTCGTGAGCTTGGTATCAAGACCGTGGTGGTTTACTCCACTGCCGATAAAGAGGCTAAATATGTAAAGCTTGCCGATGAGGCGGTTTGCATCGGGCCAGCCCCCTCTGGTCAGAGCTACCTTAATATGCCGGCCATCATTTCTGCTGCAGAGGTAACTGATGCTGAAGCAATTCATCCAGGCTATGGCTTTCTATCAGAGAACGCAGACTTTGCAGAGCGTGTTGAAAAATCGGGTTTTGCATTTATCGGTCCTCGCCCCGAATCCATTCGTCTGATGGGTGATAAGGTTTCTGCTAAGAATGCCATGATCAAGGCCGGGGTTCCCTGTGTGCCCGGTTCGGCAGGAGCATTACCCACCGATAACCCCAAAGAAATTATTGCGACCGCTAAACGCGTTGGCTACCCCGTCATCATTAAAGCAGCCGGTGGTGGTGGTGGTCGTGGGATGCGCGTAGTTCATACCGAGGCAGCTCTTTTAAGTGCCGTAAATATGACCCGCGAAGAGGCGGGACGAGCCTTTGGTAATCCAGAGGTTTATATGGAAAAGTTCTTGGAAAAGCCACGCCACGTCGAGATCCAAGTGTTAGCTGATACACACGGCAATGCCCTTTGGCTTGGTGAGCGTGATTGCTCCATGCAACGTCGCCACCAAAAGGTTATCGAAGAGGCTCCAGCACCAGGTATTGATCGAAAACTAATTGCTAAGATTGGTGAGCGCTGTGCTGATGCTTGTAAAAAAATTGCCTATCGGGGTGCCGGTACGTTTGAGTTCTTATATGAAAACGGCGAGTTCTTTTTTATTGAGATGAACACGCGCGTTCAGGTTGAGCATCCAGTTACTGAAATGATTACGGGTATTGATATTGTGCAGGAGCAAATTAAGATTGCGGCTGGGCAAAAACTTAGTTTTCGCCAACGCGATGTTATCTTTAGAGGGCATGCTATCGAATGTCGTTTAAATGCTGAAGACCCCTTCAAGTTCACGCCAAGCCCAGGGCGAATTCAGTCCTGGCACATGCCAGGCGGCCCTGGAATCCGAGTTGATTCTCATGCCTACAGCGGCTACATGGTGCCACCTAACTACGATTCGATGATTGGGAAATTGATTGCCTATGGGGCGACTCGAGAACAAGCTATTCGTAGAATGCGTATTGCACTCTCAGAGATGGTGATTGATGGTATTCAGACGAATGTACCGCTACATCGGGAACTGATGCTCGACTCAAAATTTGTGGAAGGCGGCACGAGCATTCATTATCTTGAGCAACGTCTTGAGGAGCAGTCAGCTACTCGCGGCAAGAAATAATTACTTGTTTTGATTCTCTAATTTAGATGCCGTATCGCGAACTCCAATTTACGGTAGGTGCTGAAATTGCTGAGCCCTTAGGTGATGCCCTAATCGAAATTGGCGCTCTTTCAGTTTCGGTGGAAGATGCAGCTGCCGGCGGATATGATGAAAATCCCCTCTACGGAGAACCCGGCCTTTCACCAGAGGTACAAGCATGGGATCTTTCGAGTGTCAAAGCTCTCTTTAGTAAAGATCTGGATCTACCCCTTAATGATTTAGTTGCCGAACTCAAGGAAGCTGGGTTTTCAGTAACCCCCCCTCAAGAAGTCATCGTTCCAGATCAGGATTGGGTTCGTTTAACCCAAAGTCAATTTGAGCCTATCCACGTGGGTAAGCGAATCTGGATTGTTCCGTCCTGGCATCAAACGCCTAATGATCCGGATGCCATTTGCTTAGCAGTTGATCCTGGCCTCGCATTTGGAACTGGTAGCCATCCCACCACCCGACTCTGTCTAGAGTGGCTGGAACAATGTAGCCAAGAATCTGCACTAAACAGTCAGAGCCTCTTAGACTATGGTTGTGGCTCCGGAATCCTAGCGATCGCAGCATTCAAACTTGGTTTTGGGGAAGTATTCGGTACAGACATTGATCCACAGGCGATTGAATCAGCCAGAACAAATGCTCAACAAAACCAAACGCGGATTCAATTTCAATTGCCGGACGATATCGAGAATGCCGTTGGCAATCAAGTATTTGATGTAGTGATTGCAAATATCTTGGCCAACCCTTTGCAGGTGCTCGCACCAGCTCTTATTGCACGCCTTAAACCAGGCGGTCAACTCGTTCTGTCCGGAATATTAGAGCGTCAAGTTGATGAGGTGATTGCAAGCTATCAGAACAGCCTTCAACTCTCTGTCTGGGGTATCGATGAGGGTTGGGTATGCCTAATCGGTAAATATAGCCCTAAAGCTCAAAATATGGCGTTTAGCTCCCCACGATCGATTCATGACGAACCAAAAAAATTATCTGGCTCAGGATTGAAACATATCGTTACAAAATCGGGCCTCATAAAAAAGCCTCTTTCTATCAAAAAACAATTATTGGCTGGACTAGCAGTACTTTTGATCGCTTATCCATTTGCTACAGCGTTCTGGCGAATGCCTATGCTTCATGCGCTTGCCCCAAGCATGGATGGCAGTCCTAACTCAACCGGGTTATCTGCTTTCAAAGCCGTTCAAACGATCGATAACTTTTTATGTGAATTGATTCCATGTGATCGTAAGGCTATTTCTGATTTCAAAGCATGGCGCTTTATATCGGCCAATCTAGGCATTGCAGAAATAAACAACCGTGATCCTGGCTTGCCAGCCGCGCAATCGATGTTACAAATCGAGTTACAAAACCGCTTAGCTCTCCCCATCGCCATTCCTGGACTCGAACTCATTTTGACCGATGCGGATGAGAAAACCATTGTCCGCATACTGCTCTCTCCTGAAGAGTGGCTTCCGAAGACCTGGCAAAGCACACATCCTGATTTTTTATTAACCGGCGCATCAGCGGGAGAGGTATTTAACCTATCAATCCCCCTTCAAGTTCCCTCGAATGCCGCAGGCTATCGCCTGCGTGTAGCATATCCCACTCAATCTCCCACCAATCCATGACAGAAAGTATTTATGGCTAGCATCATTTGTGGCTCTATTGCCTACGACACCATCATGACCTTTGAAGGTCGTTTTCAAGATCAGATCTTGCCCGATCAGATTCATATTCTGAATGTAGCCTTTTTGGTACCTAGCATGCGCCGAGAATTTGGTGGTTGCGCAGGGAACATTGGCTACAACCTCAAACTACTAGGGGGTGAGCCTTTGGTAATGGCAACGGTTGGGGCAGATGCCGAGCCCTACCTTCAGCGCCTTGATGATCTTGGAATGAACCGATCCCATGTCAAGAAACTGGATGAGACCTTCACTGCACAAGCCATGATCACAACCGATATGGCCAATAACCAAATTACTGCCTTTCACCCAGGCGCCATGAATCACTCTCACCTCAATCGCGTTACAGACTGCCTTAGCACTCTTGGTTCCGCGAGTCCACACTTCGGTATCGTAGCGCCTGATGGACGGCTTGGTATGTGGGAGCATTGTCACCAATTTGTAGAGGCAGGCGTACCCTTTATGTTTGATCCAGGCCAAGGTTTACCAATGTTTAATGGTCAAGAGCTTCTCGAACTTGTAAAGCTTGCCAGTTACGTTGCCGTGAATGACTATGAAGGTGAAATGCTTTGTCAGCGCACTGGCCTATCTTTAGATCAAATTGCTAAGGAAGTAAAAGCACTGATTGTGACCAAAGGGGCGCAAGGGGCACAAATCTATGCTGATGGCAAAAGTATTGCCATACCCGCGGTCAGACCGGAAAAAGTGATTGATCCAACCGGTTGCGGTGACGCATTCCGCGGGGGACTACTCTACGGTCTAGAAAATACATTAGATTGGGAGACCACGGGAAGACTTGCCAGCCTAATGGGTTCAATCAAAATCGCTCATCAAGGGCCCCAAAATCATCAACCCCCCCGCTCCGAGATCATGGCGCGTTTTAAAGACGCCTTTGGCTATTCTTTCTAAGCCATAAAAATGGGGTCCCGAAGGACCCCATCAGTACTAGCTCAACTGTCCGTTCAGCTTTCGCTTAGGGATGGCTGCCTGTAGGAAAAGGCCAAGCCGCAGCCGGGTTCAACGCAGTGTGCGCTGATTCAGCAACGGCGGGCTTAGCCGCGGGCTTTTTTACAGAAGCCCCTTTCTTTTTGGCAGCAGGCCTTTTCTTAGCTGCTTTTTTAGCAGGCTTTTTCTTGGCAGCTTTTTTCTTCTTAGCAGCAGGACGCTTTTTAGCTACTTTTTTCTTAGCAGCTTTTTTAGCGGCAGGCTTCTTAGCTGCTTTTTTGGCAGCTGGGCGCTTTGCTGCTTTTTTGGCAGCTGGGCGCTTCTTAGCTGCTTTTTTGGCAGCTGGTTTCTTAGCAGCTACTTTTTTCTTAGCAGCTGGTTTCTTTGCAGCAGACTTCTTTTTGGCGATTGCCATAGTGATTCTCCTTCACGTGAGGATTAGAACAAACTACTGTTTAAGAAAACCCGACCATTACTCTGTAGAGCACCTTGCGGTGCCATATAGGAAACGAGCGAGCTATTCATCGGCGCGCGGCTTGAAACTTGCTGCTGCACGCTAATGAATCTTGGAAAAAAAGCCGCAACCTTTGCAGGAAGCGGCTTTTTAAATGGGGTAAAAAAAATGGGGAAAGAGATCCGGTCACCCTGTACGCTGGGTTTTCGCATTTGTGCCTGTTTTAATCGACTGCGAGTACTAATCAACCGTCCTATCTCCTATGTTTGCCGGACGGGGCGCTAATTTAGGCTATGTCTACTCCCAATTTAACGCACCACCGGTTTGATACTCAATCACTCTGGTCTCAAAAAAGTTTCTCTCTTTTTTCAGATCTATCATTTCTGACATCCATGGGAATGGATTCTCTTCATTTGGATACATGGAGTCAAGTCCTATTTGCATGCATCGGCGATTACAGATGAATCTAAGGTAGCTTTTGAACATTGGCGCGTTCAATCCAAGCACCCCTCTTGGCATCGTATCCTCGGCATAGCGATACTCCAACTCAACCGCTTTTTCAAAGATGCTACGGATCTCCTCTTTGAACGCAGAAGTCCATAGCTGTGGGTTCTCCAGCTTGATTTGGTTAATCAAATCGATCCCAAAATTACAGTGCATTGACTCATCGCGCAGGATGTATTGATACTGCTCTGCTGCACCAGTCATCTTGTTTTGGCGACCCATTGCGAGGATTTGCGTAAAACCAACATAAAAGAACAATCCTTCCATCACACAGGCAAAAACAATCAAAGAGCGCAACAATTTTTGATCATTTTCCAAAGTTCCAGTCTTAAAAGCAGGATCTGTGAGTACATCGATAAAGGGGATTAGGAACTCATCCTTAGCCCGAATCGAGGGAACTTCGTGATAAGCATTGAAGATTTCAGCTTGATCAAGGCCTAAAGACTCAACAATGTACTGATAGGCATGAGTATGAATAGCCTCTTCAAAAGCCTGACGCAACAGATATTGGCGGCACTCTGGGGCAGTAATTTGGCGATAGGTACCAAGAACAATATTGTTAGCCGCCAAAGAGTCGGCAGTAACGAAAAATCCTAAGTTACGCATGATGATGCGTCGCTCATCCTCTGTAAGCCCATTGGGGTCTTTCCATAGGGCAATGTCGCGGTTCATATTGATTTCTTGTGGCATCCAATGGTTTGCACAACCTGCTAGATACTTCTCCCAAGCCCACTTGTACTTAAATGGCACCAATTGGTTAACGTCCGTCGTGCCATTAATGACCCGTTTATCGGCAACGTTCACACGCCGCTCAATCGCTTCTGCAACAGGCTTGACTGGTTGCGCTGGCGGTGCCATAGCAACGCTATCCGCTTGAACAGGTGCTAACTGTGGCTGCGCTGGGGGCACAGGCATCGATGGGGGCGGGGCAAAGCCCGCCTTCGCTAACGCGGGTGCAACTTCATCGTCCCAGTTCAACATAATCTTCTCCTAATTCTTCCTATAGACTTAATTACAGCAAGGGTTACTGACACGCTTCACATTCTTCAAATCCAGGGTCGCCAGGGCGCATCGTGCATACCGGCCCATCTGCCGCTAGAGCTGGGGCTGTTTCTGTTCCGTTCGAAACAGAGTTCAGCTGGCCTGTTGCTACGGTCGACTTCTCAACGTGGGTAGCAGCCATAGTACGCAGGTAGTAGGTAGTCTTTAAACCACGCAACCAGGCGAGTTTGTAGGTATCGTCCAATTTCTTGCCCGAGGCACCTGCCATATAAATATTTAAGGATTGCGCTTGATCGATCCACTTCTGGCGACGGGAGGCCGCCTCGACCAACCAACTTGGCTCAAGCTCAAAGGCCGTAGCGTATAAATCACGCAAATCCTGTGGAACCCGATCGATCTTTGACAAAGTGCCATCAAAATACTTGAGGTCAGCAATCATCACCTCGTCCCAAAGCCCGCGGTCCTTGAGATCGCGAACGAGATAGTCGTTCACAACCGTAAACTCACCAGATAGATTCGACTTAACAAACAAATTTTGGAAAGTGGGCTCAATACAGGCCGATACCCCAATAATATTAGAAATCGTTGCTGTTGGAGCAATGGCCACGCAATTAGAGTTGCGCATCCCGTGTTGCTTAATCTGAGCACGCAATGCATTCCAATCCATAGTGCTGGACTGATCGACTTCCACATAGCCGCCGCGCTCATCCTGAAGCATTTTGAGAGTGTCTTGGGGAAGAATGCCGCGATCCCACAAAGATCCGTGATAGCTGCTGTAAGCGCCTCGCTCTTTGGCCAACTCGCTAGATGCCTGGTAGGCGTAATAGCAAACGGCTTCCATCGAAGTGTCTGCGAACTTCACTGCCGCATCACTAGCATACGGAATACGCTGCATATGTAAGCAATCCTGGAAGCCCATGATGCCTAAACCCACTGGGCGATGCTTCACATTTGAATTGCGCGCCTTGGCAACGGCATAGTAATTAATATCAATGACGTTATCAAGCATACGCATCGCGGTCTGAATGGTTTTCTTGAGCTTGGCGTGATCCAAGACCATCTGACCATTTGCATCGGTGGTCATGTGGGCAGTCAAGTTCACTGAACCTAAATTGCAAACCGCAATTTCAGTCTCATTGGTATTCAGGGTGATCTCGGTACATAGATTCGAGGAATGCACCACGCCAACGTGCTGCTGTGGACTCCGAATATTACAAGGGTCTTTAAAGGTAATCCACGGATGGCCGGTCTCAAATAACATGGCCAGCATCTTGCGCCACATCTGAACTGCTGGCACTTTCTTTGATGGTTTAATCTCACCAGCCTCTGCCCGCTTTTCGTAAGCAACATAGGCTTGCTCAAAGGCTTTGCCATACTTATCATGCAAATCCGGGGTGGTTGATGGGGAAAACAAAGTCCAATCACCGTTTTCCATCACCCTCTTCATAAACAAATCCGGAATCCAGTTCGAGGTATTCATATCATGGGTACGACGACGATCATCGCCCGTGTTCTTACGTAATTCCAAGAACTCTTCAATGTCTAAATGCCAAGTCTCTAAGTAGGCACAAACTGCGCCCTTGCGTTTACCGCCTTGATTAACTGCAACGGCTGTATCGTTGACCACCTTAAGGAATGGCACCACACCCTGTGACTTTCCATTTGTACCCTTGATATGACTTCCTAGAGCACGAACATTGGTCCAATCATTACCTAGGCCACCTGCAAACTTAGACAAGAGAGCATTCTCTTTTAATGCTTCGTAGATACCATCAAGGTCATCGTCAACGGTCGTCAGGTAGCAACTGGATAACTGTGAACGCAAGGTAGCCGAGTTAAACAAGGTTGGGGTGCTTGACATAAAGTCAAAGGTAGAAAGAATCTCGTAGAACTCAATGGCACGACGCTCGCGCTCTGGCTCATTTAAGGCGAGACCCATCGCCACCCGCATAAAGAAGGCCTGCGGCATCTCAATACGATGATCCTCGATGTGTAAGAAATAACGGTCGTACAGGGTTTGCAGGCCAAGGTAATTGAACTGCAAATCTCTGTCGGCGCTAAGAGCAGATGAGATCTTAGCTAAATCAAACTCGAGTAAGCGCGGATCAAGCAGTTCAGCTTCGATGCCCTGGCGGATAAATTGTGGGAAATAATTAGGGTACTCGGCTTGCATATCGCCTTGCAAAACCTCACGGCCCAAAATCTCTTTACGGATCACGTGCATCAAAATACGTGCAGTAACTTGGCTATAAGCAGGATCTTTTTCGATCAAAGTCCGCGAAGCCAAAATCGCCGAGTCATAGACCTGCGCCATTGGCACGCCATCGTATAAGTTCTTAATAGTCTCGCTCATGATCGGGCTAGCATCAATATGATTTCCCAATCCTTCACATGCAGCCTCAATCACCGTTCTGAGACCAACAACATTGAGGGGTTTGCTAATACCATTATCGTTGACCTGAACGGAGGGTAATGCGGCATCGGCAGCCTGATCTTGACTTGCACTTTGCTGGGCAGCGCGCTCTTGATTACGCTTCTCGCGATAAAGGACATAGGCGCGTGCAACATTATGCTCACCACTGCGCATTAAGGTCAGCTCAACTTGATCTTGAATATCTTCTATATGAAATGTGCCGCCATTGGGACGGCTGCGCAATAAAGCGCGCACTACGTTTTGGGTTAGCTGTTCTACCTGCTCACGAATCCGAGCCGAAGCGGCTCCCTGGCCTCCGTTCACAGCCAAAAATGCCTTGGTAACGGCAATTGCAATTTTGGATGGCTCAAATGCGACTACAGAACCATTGCGCCGAATAATTTTGTAGTCCGAGAGTTGCGTTGCTTGCGCCAGACCTACGCCACCCGCTACAAAATTCGCGGATGGGGTTTGGGTCAAACTAGCCCCTGCGCCAAGACCACCTTGGTTTACTGAACTTGATTGGCCTGCAGCTTGTGGATCGGCGAAGGTCATATTACTCCTGCTATATGTATATTTTTATTGAAAAAAGGCTAAATTTACAGAAAAAACACTAGATGTAGTGGTTTTCTATCGCACTAGGCACTAAGTATAGGCAAATATTTTAAATTTGGTAAGTCTTTTCTGACTCTATTTATTGGTAATTTCCCTATTAATTTCGAAAAAATCTGTTCTGCTGATACTAAGTAAGCAAACGCTTACCCATTGAACTAATGCTTAGCGAGAAGCGCTCCCAAAGGGTAATTTCTCTTCTGATAGCTTTGCTATTTTTGTTAAGCGCACCCAATCAAAGGATGGTCCGGGGTCCGTCTTCCGCTCTGGAGCAATATCACTATGCCCCGCAAACTGAAGGTCTGGATATTTCTTAAGCAAAACCCCGGTCACCTCGGCCAAGCTCGCGTATTGCTCATTTGTAAATGGGGTATCTCCATCGCCCTCTAACTCGATGCCAATCGAAAAATCATTGCATTTCTCGCGTCCACAAAATTGCGATACACCCGCATGCCAAGCGCGTTTATAAAGGGACACAAATTGTGTTGTTTTTCCCCTCCGGTCTATGAGAAAGTGGCTCGATACCTTTTGGTTAGCAATCTGCTCAAAGTAGGGATGCGCCTTGGGATCTAAATTATTCTGAAAGAAATCAACAATATTCCGCCCTCCAAATTCACCGGGCGGCAAGCTAATGTGATGGATCACCGCCAAATTGATGGCTATATCCTCTGGTCGTTCGTCAAAATTTGTCGATGCGCACCATTGCGCTTTACCCCACCAGCCCTTTTGGCTAATGCTATCGCGGTGCTCTGTGCAGCAGTAATAACGTCCGTCTTGGGGGAGCGCATCGCTTTCAGGGAGGTGGAGATCGCAATATGAACACGAGATCATCCGCTGGGAGCTCGTTAAGGGGGTTTCTCCTTGCCGAATCTTTTTATCAGCTGTCTGAGCCTTGCTTTTCTTTTTAGCGATCAGCCACCAATAAGCAAGCCCCAGCCCTAAAACCAATAATGCCCACTTAAGCAAGGCTATACTCGCTGCAAAATAACTTCAGCGACAAAACGAGTTCCCGCATAGGTCAGGAGTAGGGCAAGAAATCCACCCAAGACCCATCGCACCGCACTTGGCCCTCGCAGACCAACTCGAATACGAGCGACTACAAGCCCTGTAAATAAAGCCCAGGAGAGGAGCGCAAATACTGTTTTGTGGTCAAACACTAAGGGCTTACCAAATAACTCTTGCGAGAAAAATAGTCCCGAAAATACAGTCAATGTTAATAAACCATAGCCCACATAAAGCAAGCGAAATAAAAAGCTTTCCATGGTCAATAAAGGCGGCAAACTCTCGACCCAAGTAGGTGAGCCTGCCATGCCATTTGCCATACCCTTGCGTAAAGCTCGATCTTGGACATTCATGAGCACCGCTAGCATCGCAGCCAAACTAAAGAAACCGACCGCAAAGGTAGCCACAATAAAGTGTGCCTTAAACCAAGGATCAGCAACGGCACGCTGAGAGATTACCGATCCAGGGAATAAGTCAGGTAAGACAGCACAAAACATCGCCATACTAATCGCCATCAAGCGCAGACTAGAGATGGGCAAAAAGAAGCTTTGAATCCAATAAAAACTGAGTCCTACCCAGGCCATTAAAGAAAGGTCTTGAGCAAAGCCGAATACAAAGGTATCACCGTTAAAGATGGAATCATGCAATAAGGTTCCGTGAATGATTAAGACGATCAATATCAAGATTTGCACTAAACCGATAAAAAATGGGGTCTCGGGTCGTTTTTGGTCACGATAGCCCAAAACGACGATCAATAAGAGATAAAGAATGGATGGCAACCAGCCAAATCCTGAGTAACCTAAAATAGTCATTACGAAAGTCTAATCGATAAATGCTAGAGAACCTGACCGACCGCTTAAGTCGTGTGGTTAAAACCATGCGGGGTCAAGCACGCCTCACAGAAAGCAACACCGCAGAGATGTTACGCGAGATCCGTCTAGCCCTTCTTGAAGCTGACGTTGCTCTCCCTGTCGTGAAGAGCCTGATGGAGCAAATCAAGTTCAAGGCCCTTGGTGAGGATGTGGTTGGAAGCCTCACCCCGGGTCAAGCATTAGTTGGGGTCGTACAGCGTGAGCTGTCTCTTATGGTGGGAGGCGATGAGGGGCAGAGTGGTAAGTTAAATTTAGCCACCCAACCCCCAGCTGTGATTTTGATGGCAGGCCTTCAGGGTGCCGGTAAAACTACCTCTGTTGCCAAGCTTGCCAAGTTTTTACAAGAGAAGCATAAGAAAAAAGTATTAACGGTCTCTTGCGATATCTATCGTCCTGCCGCGATTGAACAGCTTAAGACGGTTAGCGCACAAGTTGGAGTTGATTTTTTTCCAAGCACAGTCGAACAAAAACCCATTGATATTGCTTATGCGGCGCTTGACTGGGCAAAACGCCATTACCACGATGTCTTGATTGTGGATACTGCCGGTCGTCTAGGTATTGATGCACAAATGATGCAAGAAATTAAATCCTTGCATACCAATCTAAACCCGATTGAAACTCTCTTTGTAGTCGATGCAATGCTTGGTCAAGACGCCGTGAATACGGCTAAAGCTTTCCATGAAGCATTGGCACTCACAGGGGTCATTCTGACCAAATTAGATGGCGACTCCCGAGGTGGCGCAGCGCTCTCGGTGCGTCACATCACTGGCGTACCGATTAAGTTCATTGGTGTTTCTGAAAAAATGGATGGGCTCGAAGCCTTTGATGCGGAGAGAATGACTAGCCGTATTTTGGGCATGGGCGATATTCTGGCTCTAGTTGAACAGGCCCAACAAAATGTTAATGTGGAGCAAGCCCAAAAGCTTGCCAGCAAAATTCAAAAGGGTGGTTTTGATCTTGGTGACTTCCGTGAACAGATCATGCAAATGCAAAACATGGGTGGCATGGCGAATTTACTTGATAAGCTACCCAGTCAAATAGCTCAACAAGCGAGTAAAGCCAATTTGGGGATGGCCGATAAACAAATGAAGCGCATGCAAGGCATTATCGACAGTATGACCCCCTTAGAGCGCGCCAAGCCAGAGTTATTAAAGGCAAAGCGTAAGCAACGTATCGCTGCAGGTGCGGGAGTCCAAGTTCAAGAGGTCAATCGCTTACTTACTCAATTTGAACAAACGCAAGCCATGATGAAACAAATGAAGAGCGGCAAGATGGCGAAGATGATGGGTTCTCTTGCTGCTCGTGGGGCTGCCAAAGGGCTTGGCGGACTTTTTAAAAAGTAACTCTAGAGAAGATTGTCCTTTGCAGACCGAATGATCGCAGCAGCCTTCTCTGTGATTTCATTCACGGGCACTAACTGAGCAGTACTTTCACGACGCCCCTGAAACTCGACATTACCTTCTTTTAAACTGCGTTCGCCAATGACCACACGGTAAGTAGCGCCGATTAATTCCCAATCAGCAAACATTGCTCCAGGACGCTCACCACGATCATCTAAAACCACATCTACGCCCGCGTTTTGTAATTGCTGATGCAGATCATCTGCAGTTTGTCTTACTAATTCTGACTTGTCATAGCCAACCGGACAGATAACAAGCTCAAAGGGAGCCATCGAAATCGGCCACAAAATCCCTTTTTCATCATGACCTTGTTCAATCGCAGCACCCAGTAAACGCGTAACACCAATGCCATAACAGCCCATCACCATCGGCTGCGACTTACCATTCTCATCAAGGTAAGTACACTTCATTGCTTCTGAATATCGTGTTCCCAACTGAAATACATGGCCTACTTCAATTCCACGACAAATATCCACAACCCCCTTACCATCAGGGGATGGATCGCCGGCTACTGCATTCCGTATGTCAGCAATAATGGGTTCCGGTAAATCACGGCCCCAGTTCACGCCGGTCAAGTGATAGCCTGCTTCATTGGCACCACAAACAAAGTCGCTCATATTAGCAACTGTGCGATCAGCAACAATCTGCACATTAGAGCTCAAACCAACGGGGCCCAAATAACCTACAGGTGAATGACAAGCAGTCTTTACTTCCTCATCGCTGGCAAAGCGAAATGCTGTCAAGCCCGGCACCTTGCTGGCTTTGATCTCATTAAGCTCATGATCGCCCCGCAATAAAAGCATAAAGAACGTTGCTGGCCCATGCTCTTGATCTACAGCTAGCACCAAGGATTTAATAGTCTGGGTTAAGGATATCTTTAAAAACCTAGCAACATCCTCACAGCGCTTTTGTTCTGGCGTCGAAACCTTTTTCATTACTTCTTTAGGTGCATCACGTTTTGTAACTAAAGATAAAGATTCTGCAGCTTCAAGATTAGCGGCGTAATCTGAGTTAGGGCAATACACAATGGCATCCTCGCCAGTGTCTGCAATCACATGAAACTCTTGGCTACCAGAACCACCAATCGCCCCATTGTCAGCAGTGACAGCTCGAAATGTTAAGCCCATACGCTTAAAGATCCGGACATAAGCGTCAAACATCAGGGCATAAGAACGCTTCAAACCATCATGGTCGCGATCAAACGAATACGCATCTTTCATGCTGAACTCTCGACCGCGCATGATTCCAAAACGCGGGCGGCGCTCATCCCTAAACTTGGTTTGGATCTGATAAAAGTTAATGGGTAGCTGTTTATAGCTCTTAATTTCAGTGCGAGCTAAATCAGTGATAACCTCTTCTGAGGTGGGCTGGATCAAAAAATCACGCTCGTGACGGTCTTTAATCCGCAGCAACTCAGGGCCCATTTTTTCCCAACGTCCAGTCTCTTGCCACAACTCTGCAGGTTGCACGATAGGCATTAAGAGCTCAATAGCACCCGCACGATTCATTTCTTCGCGAATAATATTTTCGACCTTACGGATTACCTTCAGACCGAGAGGGAGATAGTTATAAATACCGGCACTTAATTTACGGATCAAGCCAGCCCGCACCATAAGCTGGTGGGACACTACCTCAGCATCGGCTGGGGCTTCTTTAAGGGTTGCTAGAAAGGTTTGTGATGCTTTCATGAGTGGCTATAATAAAACGTTGATTTTAAAGGATTAAAAAATAGGGGACCAAAGGTACGATTATGCTCGACCGCGAAGGCTACAGACCTAATGTCGGGATTGTCCTCCTCAATGCTCGTAACGAAGTATTTTGGGGCAAGCGCATAGGACAACACTCATGGCAATTTCCGCAAGGAGGAATACAGCATGGTGAAAGTCCAGAACAGGCGATGTATCGCGAGTTGCATGAGGAGGTTGGCTTATTTCCGCATCATGTTGAGATTCTCGGTAGAACCCGCGACTGGATTCGTTACGACGTTCCCGAGGAGTTCTTGCGTCGGCAAGTCATCAACCGTAATCAGCGCGTTAGTTATAAAGGTCAAAAGCAAATTTGGTATCTACTGCGAATGCTTGGACAAGATCATGAAATCCAACTCAAAGCAACCGCCCATCCAGAATTTGATGCGTGGCGCTGGCATCCCTATTGGATTGAGCTTGAGACCGTGATTGATTTCAAGCGCGAGGTTTATCAATTGGCACTCTCCGAACTTGCACGCTTTATTGCCACTAGCACTGCAATGCATCAGCTTGTTTGGGGAACACCATTCGAATCCTCACACCCATCATGAAACGCACACTCTCTACCCTGGCTCTGATACTTACCCTTGCTGGATGCTTCTCTGATCCACTGATTGATGGTACAGACCCCTATGCGCCTACGGTGTTTAAGGAGGGTTCGACCCCCTTGCCACTTAATCCACCCAATAAAAAATATTTAGTACCGTTCTCGGTATCTCAAACCACTGTCTTTAAATTCGCCATCGATACCGAATCCATCAAGATTGGGAATGATGGTGTTACACGCTATATCGTTGTGATTACCAACCCCAGTGGTGGACAAAATGCCTACTTCGAAGGAATTCGGTGTGAAACTTTTCAATGGCGTCTTTACGGTACATTAGAGACCAACCAACAATGGCGCACCAATCCATTGGGTCAATGGTTACCAATTAAGGATAGCGTACCTAATCGCTATCAAGCAGCACTTGCGCAAGGTGCACTATGTGATTTAGCCAGCCAAGTGAAGAGTTTCTCCAAAGTAATGCAGTCATTAGATCCAAATAACTTTACTGGCTTAATAGCCATACCCAAATAATTATTTGCTTAGGAAGGTACCAATCGATTCGCCTTGATAAAGACGAACTAACACATTGGGCTCTTTGCCTGATGCGATGACAGTACTCGCTCCCGTTTGTACTGCCGTTTTAGCTGCCAGCACCTTAGTTAACATGCCGCCTTTACCTAAACTGCTCCCGGCTCCACCAGCCATTTCCTCTAACCGAGGATCGCCTGCACGGGCATGATCAATAAGAGTGGCTGAGTGATCTTTTCTAGGATCGGCGCTGTAGAGCCCGCCTTGATCAGTCAATATAACAAGCGCATCAGCAGAAATTAAGTTCACAACGAGAGCCGCCAAACTATCGTTATCTCCAAACTTAATTTCATCGGTAACAACGGTGTCGTTCTCGTTAATGATCGGCACCACCCCTAAACCTAATAGCGTTTGTAAAGTTGCTTTGGCATTCGCATTGCGCTCTGCATTGGCAAGGTCGGCATTCGTTAATAAAACTTGAGCTGTATGCACGCCAAATTTTGTAAAACACGATTCATAAACTTGCACCAGTCCCATTTGCCCAACTGCAGCAGCAGCTTGCAATTGATGAATCTCTTGAGGGCGGCTGGTCCACTCCAAGCGTTGCATCCCTTCAGCAATAGCTCCTGAGCTCACCATTAAAACTTGACAGCCTTGTTTTAATAAAGCACTCACCTGCTCGGCCCACATTGCAATGGCTTGGCGATCAAGGCCGGCTCCATTATTTGTAACCAGAGTGGAGCCTACTTTGACCACGATTCGTTTTGTACCTGCAATACTTTTACTCATACCAATTCATCTTTTCTAAGGTCGCACTATTCATCCAAGAAACGGGGGTCTTCGGCCCGCTCCTCCTCTAAATCACGCTCTTTACGAAGACCGTCTAAATAATCCTGAATGGCATAGCAAAGTCGGTCACATCCCTCACCATTTAGGGCCGATACCTCAAAAACAGGACCATCCCATTTAAAACGCTTCAGAAAATCCTTGATCACTTTTTGTCGCTCCTCAGGCTGAAGCATATCGACCTTATTGAGTACCAACCAGCGGGGCTTTTGATAAAGCGCCTCGTCATACTTGCGTAATTCATTCACAATAGCTTTAGCATCGGCAACGATATCCACATTCTCATCAAAGGGTGCAATATCGACTAGATGCAATAACACCCCAGTACGCTGAAGATGGCGTAGAAAACGATGTCCGAGTCCGGCTCCTTCCGCAGCCCCTTCAATGAGGCCTGGAATATCTGCAATCACAAAGCTGCGTTCGCTACCCACTCTCACTACGCCTAAATTGGGATGTAGCGTTGTAAATGGATAATCTGCAATCTTGGGGCGAGCGTTTGATACTGCTGTAATTAAGGTTGATTTACCGGCATTGGGCATGCCCAATAAGCCGACATCAGCTAATACTTTTAGTTCAAGTTTTAGCTTACGGCGCACGCCTGGCTTGCCATTTGTTTTCTGGCGGGGCGCGCGATTGGTACTGCTCTTGAAATGAATATTGCCCCACCCGCCCACACCGCCCTCAGCAAGACATAGACGTTCACCATGCTTTGTTAGGTCGGCAATGAGATCGCCTGTTTCAAAATCTGTGATGATTGTTCCTACTGGCATCCGCAACTCAATATCATCGCCAGCCCGACCATAACAATCTGCGCCTCGACCAGGCTCACCATTCTTTGCCAAATGTGTTTTTGAATAACGATAGTCGATTAGGGTATTGATATTACGATCGGCAATCGCATAAACACTGCCGCCACGGCCTCCATCGCCGCCATCTGGGCCACCGAATTCAATAAACTTCTCGCGACGCATCGACGCACTACCGGCTCCACCATTGCCAGCAATGACCTCAATTTTTGCTTCGTCGATAAATTTCATGAATAAAAAAGGCCTCGCAGTTTGCGAGGCCCATTCCTGTTGATTAACTTAGTAGAAAGAAATCTCAGTCAGGCCGCTTAAGAGCGAGGCAAGACTGAAACCTGGGCCTTCTTCAAAGCCCCTTTCACACCAAATTCGACCTGACCATCAATCAATGCAAACAAAGTGTGATCCTTACCCATACCAACATTGGTGCCGGGATGTACTTTGGTACCACGTTGACGAACAATAATGCCGCCAGCATGGATTGCTTGACCGCCATAAACCTTAACGCCTAAACGTTTTGATTCTGAGTCGCGTCCGTTACGTGTTGAGCCGCCGCCTTTTTTCTGTGCCATATTTTTCTCCTAAACTCAGGCCTTAATCGACTTAATCAGAATCTCAGTGAAATTCTGGCGATGGCCTTGATGTTTTTGATAATGCTTACGACGACGCATCTTAAAGATTTTCACTTTATCGTGACGTCCCTGGGAGACAACAGTAGCCATCACAGCGGCACCACTCACCAAGGGGTCGCCAATTCTTAGCGACGTGCCCTCGCCTACGGCGAGAACTTGGTCAAGAGTAATATCGCTGCCGATGTCCGCCGGTATCTGTTCTATTTTCAATTTTTCGCCAGCAGCAACTTTATACTGTTTGCCACCGGTTTTTATGACCGCGTACATGGTTAAACCTCTCAAAAAATACTATAAGGAAGATACAAATCGACTGGTTTCACCATAAAACGCCCTAAGAAACGAGTTGCTTTGGGGAAATCGGTGAGTTCGAGCCGAGCCAAGTATTATATCTTGGATGAATAATACTGTCAAAAACAATAACTTAGGCCAAATATTGGCCCCAATTAGCCTAGATTTAAAGGCTTTGGATGAGGTAATCCGACGCCGGCTCGCGTCTGAAGTCGTCCTGATTGACCAAATAGCCGCCTACATCATCCAATCGGGTGGAAAACGTGTCCGCCCAGCTCTACTGTTATTGATTGCCAAGGCCCTAGGGCATGGAAAAGAGATTCCCCATGCTTTGGAGCTAGCGGCTGTTGTCGAGTTCATTCATACAGCCACACTGTTGCATGATGACGTAGTCGATGAGTCCACCATGCGAAGGGGCAAGCAAACAGCAAATGCTGCTTTTGGGAATGCTGCTAGCGTCTTGGTTGGCGACTTCCTTTATTCACGCGCATTCCAAATGATGGTTGCCCCAAATGATATTCGGGTCATGCAAATTCTCTCCAATGCAACTAATACGATTGCGGAAGGCGAAGTATTACAGCTTCTCAACATGAATGATCCTGAAGTCGATGAATCGAGCTATCTCCAGGTTATTCGTTACAAAACAGCAAAACTCTTTGAGGCGTCTGCCGAGCTGGGCGCTCTCATTGCCCAAGCTAGCGATATTGAACGTGAGCTAGCGGCAGCTTTTGGTCGGCACATTGGTACAGCCTTCCAGCTCATGGACGATCTTCTGGATTACACCGCCAATCCAGAAGACATGGGCAAAAATGTGGGTGATGATCTCCGCGAAGGCAAGCCGACTTTGCCTCTGATCTATCTGATGGAAAAGGGTAGTCCCGAACAATCCCTACTAGCACGAGAGGCAATCTCTCAAAATGAAGAGCTGCCTGATGATGTGTTTGCACAAATTTTGCAAGGTATTCAAGAATCTGGTGCCCTTGAATATACCCAAGAAGCTGCCCGCAAAGAAGTGGCTCTAGCCTTAAACACCATTAAAGACTTCCCAAAAAATACGGCGAGTGATTCGCTCCGTGCGCTGTGCGAGTACTCCTTAATTCGTCAGGGATAAAATAATAATTAGCGGAATGTAGCGCAGCCTGGTAGCGCACCTCGTTCGGGACGAGGGGGTCGGAGGTTCGAATCCTCTCATTCCGACCATTACTTCCCAACCGTTTTTAGCCGAATCTCCTTGGCGGCAATTCGTGCGGTCTCTGCCTCAAGACGTAATTTTGCCAATTCCACATCCGATAAACGCTCAATATTCATGTAATCTAATTTCCAACTTGGGTCAGAACTCCAGGGAAATTCTGATTGAATAGTCGTACGGGGCGCTGGCGCCCGCTCCAAAAGCATTAATGCGAGCTCAAAAATAGCATTTTGAGACTCAGGATCTCCCGGACGTCCTGCGGCGTTTCCCAGAGGAAAGTCATTGAATACAAAGCGAGGAACGCCGCAATATTCGATGATGTCTTTTGCTGCACCAATGACGACCGTAGGAATACCAGCCCCTTCAAGGTAGCGAGCTAAAAGGGCAATGCTTTGATGACAAATCGGACAGTTTGGAACCAAAATAGCAAGATCGACCCCATCGTCCCTGCAATTAGCCAAGATTTGAGGGGCATCGATTTCAAGAGTGTGGCGCTGACTACGATTGGTCGGCAAACCATAGAAACGTTCGGCCACCTTACCAATACGTTGGCAATCTGCTGCCCGTCTTGCCACTTCTAGCGGAAACCAACATGCCATCTCAGCCATATTTGCATGCTTACGATCTATACCAACATGTGCAATACGAAGATCAGGATTACTCTTGCTCGCCAAAGCATAGGGCTCATAAAACTTAGCATGTGCGTTATAGCTTGCACCCGGGCCTTGATCCCCCTTTAATGGATCAAAAGGAACTGCTGTTGTAATCAAACCAATGACTGAATTCTGAAGAGGTTTTTGAAGGGGAGTAAAGGGAACATCGGTGTAATGCGCCCAAACATAGGGCTTGTCATACCCCAACCCGAGGTAATACGATCGAGTGCGTTGAATATACGAAATAGGCTGATCGTATTCGGGTGCAAATAAGAGTTCTGCCATGATTTGGAGGGTAACGCTCAAGTCCTTGATAAGATCCTAGTAATTACTACTTTAGGAGTATCTTATTATGGCGCACTGGTTACGTTATCGGCACGACGGAATTTCTGGCTTTGGTCAATTGCAAGGGGATCAAATTGCGGTCCATAGCGGTGATTTATTCCAAAATCCTCGCGCCAGGGGTGAGTACCTCAAATTAAAAGAGGTGATCATTGATATTCCCTGCGTCCCCAATAAGTTTTTAGCTCTAGTCGACAACTTTCATGCTTTAGTGAAAAAACTAGAGCACGCCATTCCAGATGAGCCCCTTTACTTTCTCAAATCAAATAATTCGTATCTTGCTGCAGGACAAACAATTCGGGTTCCTAAATCCTATAGTGGCAAAGTGATTTACGAAGGAGAATTAGGAATTGTGATCGGCGGGCGCTGTCATGGAGTGAGTGAGGCGGACGCAGCTAAACATATCTTTGGCTATACCTGCGTCAACGACGTCACTGCCGTTGAAATCTTGAATCGCAACCCCGGTTATGCTCAGTGGACCCGCTCTAAGAATTTCGATACCTTCGGAGTCTTTGGACCGGTTATTAGTACTGATATTGATCCGATGAGTTTAAGTATTAAAACCATCCTCAATGATCAAGAACGCCAAAACTATCCCTTGAGCGATATTGTTTTCTCACCGGCTAAATTAGTAAGTCTGATATCCCAAGATATGACACTGGAAGCGGGCGACATTATTGCCTGCGGAACCTCGGTGGGTGTCGGATCCATGAAACCAGGCAGTAATGTCAGTATCGTGATCGATGGCGTTGGTCGACTTGATAACCGCTTTGAATAAATCTTAAATTAGTACCCTGCAGCAACTGGAAGTATGAGGCTACCTTTGGCGTCTTGAACGTTTTGATCTAAATATTTTGTTAATGCATAAACTGTATTTAGACAAGGTGTGGGCGTCTCGGTAATCTCTCCTAACTCGATAACCGAACCTAGAAGCGCATCAATTTCCAAGGAACGGCCTGCCTCTAAATCCTGCAACATGGAAGTCTTATGTTTGCCAACTTTCTCTGCACCCGCAATTCGACGTTCGATATCAACCCGAAACGTGACGCCTAATTTTTCTGCAATGGATTGTGCTTCTGCCATCATGTTGCGTGCCAACTCTTTAGTTAAGGGGTAGCGGCAAATTCCCTCAAGAGTTCCATGCGTCAGTGCGCTAATTGGATTGAATGTCAGATTACCCCATAGCTTTAACCAAATCTCTGCACGAATATCATCCAAAATGGGGGACTTAAATCCAGCTGCGCCCATAACATCTGAAATTTTCTGAATTCGATCTGTGGTTTTCCCGTCGAGCTCTCCCAAGGGAAAGCGGACGCCTTCTACGTGACGTATAACACCAGGGCCCTGGGTGATCGTTGCTGGATAGACAACGCAACCAATGATGTTGTCAGGGCTAATTGCACGCATAATCACGCCACCCGGATCAACGGTATCAACAGAGTGATCTTTGTACTTGCTATTCAGTTTTTGGAAATACCACCAAGGAATACCATTTTGCATCGGGATCAAGATGGTTTCGGGACTTAAGACCGATACAAGATCATCAATGACCGGCTCCACCTGGTGTGCTTTGACTGCCAGAATGATGACGTCCTGCTTAGGCAAACCACGAAGATTCTCAACCGCCTTTACCTTGGCAATTATGGGCTCTGGATGCTCATCACTAATGAGGGCCAAGCCGCGTTCTTCAATTGCTCTTAAGGTTGCGCCGCGCGCCATGACCGTCACCTCGTTACCGGAGTTGGCCAATAGAACCGCCAGATATCCTCCGATCGCACCGCCGCCGCCAATAATACAAATCTTCATAACCCGCCCTCGCTAAATAGAAACCTTTATTTTGATAATAGTACGATATTTTTTCAGGGTATTGACTCCTTAAGTCTCCTACCTTAAATAAAAGTAGCATCCAAATCGAGAGATGAAAAAATCAGGGTTCGGCTAGTTTTTTAATACCTCCCCTTTGAGATAAAGGCTCGCCCGGCACATTTAGTGACCCAGAAGCTAATCCCCTCCTATAATCAGGGCTAGTTATTAACTGGCCAATAGGTCACTAGATTAGTTGTCGCGATAGGAGCTCCTGATGCTACTTTGGTTGGTCATTGCCTACCTTATTGTCTCGGTAGGGGTCGGGCTTTATGGTGCTACCAAAGTACATAACGCCAAGGATTACATTACTGCGGGGCGTAATCTGCCCATGGTCTTTGTTTTATCAATGGTTTTTGCAACTTGGTTTGGCGCAGAAACCGTTCTCGGTATTTCGGCTACTTTTCTTGAGGAAGGCTTTCGTGGCCTGATCTCTGACCCCTTAGGATCGTCAATTTGTTTAATTCTCTTTGGGCTTGTCTTTGCTCGTCCGCTCTACCGAATGAACCTGATTACTCTGGGCGACTTCTTTCGAATCCGCTATAACCGCCAAACCGAGTTATTGCTATCGATTTGCATCATCGTTTCTTATTTGGGCTGGGTATCAGCGCAAATTACCGCTCTCGGACTTACCTTTAATGTTCTATCAAACGATTTAATTTCTACCAAGGAAGGCATGTTAATCGGTGCCGCAGTTGTATTGATCTACACCTTATTTGGTGGTATGTGGTCTGTAGCTCTCACCACTCTTGTGCAAATGGTTGTGATTGTGATTGGCCTTTTATTGGTTGCCAGCAATGCTGCTGAGCAGGCTGGGGGGGTTGCTTCGGTTATCTCAAAGGCTAGCGCAGAGGGTAAATTTGACTTCCTCCCAAAGCTAGATCTACTTGATATGCTGGGCTGGATCGCAGCCTTGCTAACGATGGCTCTAGGCTCCATTCCCCAACAAGATGTTTTTCAGAGGGTCAATGCTGCTAAGAATGAAGCAGTGGCAGTTTGGGGAACCATATTGGGCGGTTGTGCCTACTTCTTTTTTGCAGCAGTACCCCTCTTTTTAGCCTATTCAGCCAACATTATTGATCCTGCTATGGTTGAGAAATATCTAGCAGGGGATTCTCAAATGATTTTGCCGACACTCATCTTAAATCACATGCCATTCTTTATTCAGGTCATTTTCTTTGGCGCGCTCATTTCTGTGATTATGAGTACTGCCTCAGGCACATTATTAGCTCCATCAGTCACCTTTACAGAAAACATTCTGAAAGGCTTCTCTCCTGGCATGTCCGATAAGCAGTTCTTATGGGCAACCCGCATGACCGTTTTTGTATTCACAAGCATTGTTACCTATTACGCCTTCGTGACTGATTCCCGAATCCATACGATGGTTGAGAATGCCTATCGAATTACCCTAGCAGGAGCTTTTGTTCCCTTGGTGGCCGGCCTCTTTTGGAAAAGGGCCAGCAATCTTGGGGCACTTCTAGCTATTTTCTTTGGGCTAAGCGTCTGGATCGTTCTGGAGATCACTGGGATCGAGGAGCCAGTTGAGCCTCAGCTCCTTGGCCTCATCGCCAGTCTATTTGGGATGGTACTTGGCTCCTATATATCCCCCAAAAAACCTCACACCAGTCATTAGGCTTTAAGCACAACTGTCTTAGTTCAATTAACAGGCGAAGCTACCTTGCTATAAAACAGTTTGACATAATGACGGCATGCCTCAGAGTATTAGCGACCCCCCTTCCTCCTTCAATCAGCTAGCGCATGATGAACTCTACCAGCGCTCCATTCTTGAGTCCGTTTCCAGAACCTTTGCACTCACGATTCCGCTGCTGCCGAATGGCTTAGAAAAAGTAGTCGGCAATACCTATCTTTTGTGTCGCATCGTAGATACGATTGAGGATGCTACCTGTGTTGATCCGACAACAAAGCAGGAGCTATCTACTTTATTTATCAAAACGGTACTTGATCATAGTCTTTCAGAACAATTTGTTCGGGAATGTTTGATCGCTCTTATTAATCATCCTAATCATAATGAAAAAGATCTTATTGAAAATATTCCAAGGGTCTTACGCGTCTTACAAAGCTGTGATGAGAGACAACGTCATGCGGTTGCTAAATGTTTGCAAATCATGTCTGAAGGAATGTCCTATTTTCATATACGCCAGAATCAAATTGGTCTAGAGGACCTTCAGGAATTTGAAAAATATTGCTATGTCGTTGCCGGAGTTGTAGGCGAAATGCTAACCACTCTTTTTGCACTTCACTCCCCAGCATTTGCAAAAGCCATCTCTGGGAAAGAAAGTTTAGCGATTGCGTTTGGTCAGGCCCTACAAATGACAAATATCTTAAAAGACTCTCCGGAAGATCAATTAAGGGGGGTGTCCTGGAAACCTAAAGGCCTTGGTCAGACCGATTTATTGGTCATAGCCCATCAAAAACTAGAGGACTCCCTGCGCTATATCTGCTGTATTCCTAAATCAGAGCCGGGTATTCGCCAATTTTGTTTCTTAGCCTTTGGGCTTGCAGTTATGACCCTTAAACAAATTGCACAACGGCAAACGCTCCAAGGGGGCGCCGATGTGAAACTCACGCGTGGGCAAGTTAGTCGCTTCTATATCTTTACGAAACTTGCCGTACGCAGTGATTTCCTGATGGGGCTGTTTTTTCGACTTCAGGCTAGGGCGCTCAAGGCTTAATAAATTCTATCCCTTCATGGCGCAAGAGCCAGCGCTTGATATCTAGGTGCCGACCGATTTCACCACCTTGTTGCATGAACCCCCCCAATCCATTAGCTGATAAAACTCGATGGCAAGGTATTAAAAGCGGGTAATAATTTGCACCACAGGCTCCTCCGACTGCACGAGGACCACTTTTAATCTGTTTCGCCAAATCTCCGTACGAAATAGTGTTGCCCACTGGGATGTCGGAGATTGCTGACCAAACGCGGTGCTGATATGGCGTGCCTTGTTGCTTTAGTGGCAGATTGAACTTAAATAAAGGATCTTCAAAGTAAGCTTCGATTTGATCTTTTGCCTGCCGCGCCAAATCATTTTGGGGGCGTACTTTACTGAGCCCTTTAGCAAGATAGCTTATTTCAGAAATCATCAAGCTACCATCCACCAATTCGGTACTAATACGCAGGCTTCCAAAGGGGGAGGAGATAACACATCGGTCAATATGAATGGGTTGCTTATGGCTAGAACGGGTCATACCTGTAATCTTAATCTGACAGCAAAAACAATATCCCCTAATAGCTAGAAAAATCGGTATTTGCTATATTGATCTCCTGTACCTTTTTTGAGAGTATTAATGGACGCATTCTTTGACTCTTGGCCTTTATGGGCACAAGCAGCACTCATCGTATTTTTGCTTGCCTTATCTGGATTCTTCTCGATGGCAGAAACCAGTATGGTCGCAAGCAATCGGCATCGCCTTCGTGCCATGGCTAACAGCGGACATGCCGGCGCAGCCATCACCCAAAAACTCCTAAAACGAGTTGACACACTTCTATCGGTCTTATTAATTGCAAATAATTTAATTAATACCATTCTGCCTATTCTGGTTACTGGAATTGCACTTCATTTATTTGGTACAAATGGCCTTGTGCTATCTATTGCAACCCTGACGGTTGCTTTTTTGATCATTATTTTTAGTGAAATTACGCCAAAGGTCATTGGTGCAGCATTCGCAGAAAAAATATCGGTCAAGATTGGCTGGGTTATTTATCCACTAACTATTATTCTCAAGCCCCTGTTGTGGCTGGTGAACTCCTTTGTTTCTGGATTAATGGGTCTTATGGGGCTGAATCAAAAGGAAGCAAACTTACAGACCATGAGCGCTGAGGAGCTAAGGAGCGTGGTCCTTGAGTCTAGTCACTTTATCTCCAAACAGCATCGCAATATTCTGCTTAATCTTTTTAATCTTGAGCATATTCTTGTAAGCGATGTTATGACCCCAAGAGCCAAGATGGAAATCTTGGATCTATCTCGTCCAATTGAGGAAGTGATTGGACAGCTGGAAACCTGCTATCACAATAAATTGCCTGTATGCGATGGTGATCCAGAGAAAATCATTGGCATTCTCTCGGTTAAAAAAGCTTTGTCACTTTTGGGTAACGAAGAACTTACCCATGCTGATTTTAGAGAGTTGCTGAATGATCCGTATTTTATTCCTGAGGGCACACCGGTCATGCAACAAATGCAATTTTTTCAGGAAAACCGTCAACGCTTGAGCTTAGTTGTAAATGAATATGGTAGCGTCCAAGGCTTACTTACGTTTGAAGATATTGTGGAAGAGCTGATTGGTGAGTTCACAACCTCTTTTCCAGGCCTCATCCATCGTGAGCAATGGGCTAAGGATGGTACTTATTTAGCAAATGGTAGCGCCAATCTTCGAGAGCTTAATCGCCTTCTTGGACTTAATCTTCCAGTAGATGGACCGCGAACATTAAATGGTCTCATCCTAGAGGAACTGCAAGAAATCCCGGATCATGATCTTAGCGTAAAGGTCGGCGGGGTTGTAATGGAAATTATTCATTTTGATGATCAGGGCATCAAGACAGTCAAACTCTTAAAGCCATTGCCTGAAGAAGCTGAGTAGTAATTCTCTTGCTTCCATTCAATTACGTATCTTCCCTCAAATCCCACAAGCCATATGAAGAAAACGATCAACATATCATTTATCTGTGGCAGGAGATCTGTACTGCTGCAATAAATGCTCGGGCCAGCGACATTCATATAGAGGCGCTTGAAGAGAGTTGTTGTATCAGATTACGCATCGATGGTGATCTCACACTTTTCCAGAGCTATCACAAAGAGGAGTATGTTCGACTGATTGCTCGGATCAAAATTTTAGCGAAGCTTGATATTGCAGAACATCGTCTGCCCCAAGATGGTCGGCTTCAGATCTACTCAGATCGAACATCGACCGAAATTGATTGTCGTGTTTCAACGCTTCCAACTCTCTATGGAGAAAAAGTTGTCATCCGACTCCTAAATACCTCGGCCCATGAATTAAAGCTTGATCATATTGGCTTTAGCGATCTTCAAAGTCAAATAGTACGTCGAGCCCTAGGTCAAAGCCATGGATTAATTTTAGTATGCGGCCCAACGGGAAGCGGTAAAACACGTACTCTGTACAGCTTTCTCAACCATCTTAACCACGAGTACCGCAATCTTTGTACTATTGAGGATCCAATTGAAATCCGCTTACGAGGCGTTAATCAAGTAGCCTATCACCCTAAAGCTGGACTTGATTTTGGTGTGATTATTCGGGCGCTATTACGTCAAGATCCTGATGTCATTATGATCGGGGAGATCCGCGATCGCGACACTGCTGCATTAGCAATGTCAGCGGCACAAACTGGTCATTTAGTACTTAGTACGATTCATACCCGTAGCGCACTTTCCTGCATCGACCGACTGGAAAATCTTGGGCTTGATCGACATGCCATTACTAATAGTCTTCTTTTCATCAGCTCACAGCGCTTAATTAAACGAATTGATAACAATGCGACCTGTGGTCGGATTGCAATTCATGAAGTATTAGAGTTTACAAATACCCTCTGTGCAGGCATTCAACAAAATATCCCCCTTTGCGAAATAAAAAAAATAGCTCAATTGGAGGGCTTCTCTACCATGTCTGAAAATGCTAAAGATCTTGCACAAAGGGGCATTATTGAGAATGCTTTATGCATTCAAGAAATGTTTATATGATGCTTGCAAGCTTCTCAATTCGGGATCAAATGTTTTTCATGCGACAGCTTGCGAGTCTCCTAACGGCTGGTCTATCCCTATTAGAAGCACTTCATTTGATTATGAAGTGCTGCCCGAAGAATTGGAGATCCGTTCTTAGATCTATCATTGTTGATCTAAATCATGGTGAGAGTCTTTCTGGTAGCTTATCTAAATACCGAGATCGCTTTAGCCCTATTTGTATTAGCTTGATTGCAATTAGTGAAAAAACTGGGCTATTAGCTCAATCGCTGATTCTGATTAGTAAACAATTAGAAGCTCAAGAGTCGCTTGGCCGCCAAATGAAACAGGCCCTTACCTACCCCTGCATTACCCTTGGCTCTGCCTTTCTGATAATTTTGGCCATGATGATTTGGGTGATTCCCAGTTTTGAAGATATTTTTTTAAACTTTAAAGCTGAGCTTCCTATGTCCACCCAACTATTAATTTCCATTGCGCGCTTCTTAGAAACGAATATTGAGTTTATTTTATTGTTCGGGGTCACTCTAGTAGTCGTATTTGCTTTTGTATGGACTAAATCTCTATATATTCAAAAATGGTGTGATTACCATCTCTTTGCCTTACCATTTTTTGGTAAGTTACTTCGCTTATCTGCTCAGATGACATGGTGTCGTAATCTAGCCTATCTTCTCGATTCAGGGCTAGGAGCCCTCGATGCCATTCGTATAACCGCCCAATCCTCTAATCACTGGCTTAGCCACGACCTAAGTGCTAATTTATTTAAACAATTATCTCAGGGGTGGGATTTAGGAGAAGCTCTTGATCGATGTGATCCGCGGGGTCAGTTCTTTGATCCAGAAACTAAGCACTTGCTTGGCATTGGGGCAAAAACAGGCACCCTCGCAGAAATGCTGCATAGCCGTCATCAGACTCTAGAATGTGATTTAAGTCATCGGCTAGGAATCCTCAATCAGAGTTTAGAGCCTATTCTGATTCTTGCCTTGGGTTTAATGATTGGAGGATTATTGATGACTCTATATTTGCCGATCTTCTCTCTCGGTAAAATTATTTAATGTTGATCGATACTCTATTGCGCTCTGGGTTAATACTGGTCTTAATTTACTTGGCTTGGGTTGATTTGCGTACCTTTTTATTACCCAATAAAGTGACCTATCCTCTAATCGCCCTAGGTCTCTTCTTTAACACCTTTACTCCTTATGCGTTTTGTGATCCCCAAGTGGCTTGGTTAGGCGCATTGATTGGTTACTTCACTTTATATCTCATCAATCGTATCTATCGCCATTTTCGCTGCCAAGATGGGCTTGGTATGGGTGATGCTAAATTACTGGCGGCCTTAGGTTCTTGGCTTGGCATTGGATCTTTACCATTAATGCTATTAGTAGCATCCTTACTTGGCATCATTGGAGGGCTGCTTTGGCTTCGTCACCATAAATTATCGAGTGGCCATGTCTTTCCTTTTGGCCCCTTCTTGGCAATTGCTGGCATCATTGAAATAGTATGGTCAAGTCGATTAATCAACTCTTCGATTTAAAAGGTAAGGTTCCGTTCTTGGGCCTCACTGGCGGAATTGGTTCCGGTAAGTCTAGTGTTGCTAATTTTCTTGCCAAGCAGGGTGCGGTGGTTATTGATACCGATCAAATCGCCCACCAAATAACTGCCCCTAATGGGCCTGCTATCGAAGCCATTTTGAAAGAATTTGGGCCTGATTACCTTAATGGGGATGGATCTTTAAACCGCCCCAAAATGCGTCAGCAGGTTTTTACAGATCCTAATTCCAAACAAATTCTAGAAGCCATTACCCATCCCTTAATTCGTCAAGAAACCATCGACCGGGCACAACAGGCCATTCACAAGCAAGCGCCCTATATTATCTTTGTGGTACCCCTTCTTTTGGAGTCTGGAGCGTGGATAGAGCACTTAGATCATATTGCGGTAATAGATTGTCCCGATGAGCTCCGCATCCAAAGGGTTATGGAGCGCAGCCAACTGGATCGGGCATCCATATTACAGATTATGGCAAGCCAGGCTAGTCGGGACGAGCGGCTTGCCATTGCCAATACTATCCTGACTAACGAGGGGGATCTCAGCGCCTTAGAGGCTCAAGCGTCCCTGCTCCACCAAAAAATGCTGGATTTGTAGTTTTTTGGCTCGGGTGGGCATAAAATAATAGCCTGTGATCATTTACGAATACCCCTTTAACGAACTGGTGCGAAGCATGCTTCGCCTTGAGTATTTATTCGATCGCTTTAATCACTTTGCCAGGTCTGATGATGCGGAGCTGCATCACAATGCGCTCATCACTTTGTTTGAGCTTGGGGATATTAGTGCGCGGGGCGATATTAAAGCTCTTTTATTAAAAGAATTCGAACGCCAAAAATTTAGCTTAAATGGTCTCAAATCATCTAAAGAGGTAGATCAAGATAAGCTATTAGCAACCCTTGGTGAGCTTGAGCATGCTGCTACACAAGTTAATAGCTCGGTTATCAAGCCTAATGCAATCATTGCCGACAATGAGTGGCTTAATGCAATTCGTACGCGCTTACACACTCCAGGGGGCACAAGCCCGATTGATCTACCCGGATTTTATGCATGGCGCCACAGTCCAGTGACATCCCGTCGCGAGCTGCTTCAGAAATTTATTTATCCAATGCTGCCTTGGCAAGAATCTTGTCACTTATTTTTACGTCTGCTGCGTGAGTCTGGAGAAAGTAGAGAGGTTCTTGCGCACAAAGGATCTTTTCAACAAGCGCCTTCTGGCAAGGTCTATCAGTTAATGCGTATTACCTTAGAGGATCCTTCGCTCTTTGCAGAAATCAGTGCCAACAAATACTTATTATCGATTCGTCTTCTCAAGTGCGACCGTGATCAAAAGCCCACGCTGATCAATGAAGATATTCCGTTTAAGTTAACACTCTGCCATTTCTAAATTATTTCGTTTATAAATAATTCTGCAAATACTCAATAATCGGCCATGCGGCTGGAAGGACTGGGTCAACAGTCAATTTTGAGTGGAATACGGACTGCCAAGATAGCGCCTGATTCTCTAAGCCAGCAGGCTCACCTTGCCATTGCTGCACTAAACATACGTGTAACCGTACGTATGCGTGTGGATAATCATGCTCTAGAGTGATCAACTCAGAAAAGTGGGAAGGATTGAGGGAGATTGCTATCCCCAGCTCCTCCTTAAGCTCACGATGCAGCGCCAATGCAACAGACTCGCCAGCCTCTAATTTGCCACCTGGAAACTCCCAATACCCAGCATAGGGTTTCCCTTCTGGGCGCTTTCCCATCAAGACCTCTTTGCCCTCTTTCAGCAGAATCCCGACGGCGACCTCAACAATAGGTCGTGACTGAACTGTCATTTGTTAGTCTTGTTTACCTGAGGAGTGTGACCCAGCCCAGTGTTTTGCAAATTGCCAAGCAACGCGTCCTGAGCGAGACCCGCGCTCAAGAGCCCACACCAAAGCTTCTGAACGAGCAGCCTCAATTTCTTTAGAGGTGAGTCCAAAATGAGACAGCCAATGGGAGACAATCGCTAAATACTCTTCTTGGCGGGGAGGGTAAAACGATAGCCATAAACCAAATCGTTCTGATAGAGATATTTTCTCCTCAACAACCTCGCCCGGATGGATCTCGCCATCATCGGTATGAACATAAGACTCGTTATCCCTCATATATTCTGGTAACAAATGGCGTCGATTCGAGGTAGCATAAATTAAGACGTTATCCACTTGAGCTGAGATTGAGCCATCCAAAGCGGACTTCATCGCTTTGTAGCCTGATTCACCATCCTCAAAAGAGAGATCATCACAAAATACGATAAATCGTTCGGGACGTACTGCCAGTAATTCAGTGATGTCTGGGAGGTCTGCCAAATAATCTTTATCAACCTCAAGAAGCCGCAAACCTTGATTGGCGAACTGATTTAAGCAGGCCTTAATCAAAGAGGATTTACCAGTACCTCGAGCACCGGTCAGAAGAATATTATTGGCAGGCTTTTTATCAACAAAATGCTGAGTATTTTCAATAATCGCATCTCGCTGGCGATCAATGTGCTTAAGATCATCAAACGATATATCCGATAGATGCTTAACGGGTTTTAAAAAACCAATACTGCCAAAAATACTATCTCGTCTATGCCATCGAAACGCCTTCGAATTTTTCCAATCCTGATCAGTCAGTGGTTTTGGTAAAAATGTTTCGAGGTGATCGAGGAGGCGATTTAATTTATCATTCACCGTAAATAGCCTTATTATTCAGTAATAAATATTTTGATGGTTATGATCGATAGTCTGCATTGATTGAAACGTACTCATGCGAAAGGTCGCAGGTCCAAACCGTCTCCTCGACATTTCCACGACCTAAATCAACTGTAACGCTAATCTCCGACTGTTTCATTACAGCCTGACCATCCGCCTCCTTGTAATCTGGATTGCGCCCCCCGTCTTTTGCAACCCAGACATCCCCTAGCCAAAGTTGAACCTTGGAACTATCTAAGTCGCCCACACCCGCATAACCAATGGCTGCTAAGATTCGGCCCAAGTTTGGATCGCTTGCAAAAAAAGCGGTTTTTACTAGTGGTGAGTGCGCAATTGATTTAGCAATGCGCTTGCACTCCACACTATCTTTGCCACCCTTAACTCGGATAGTTATAAATTTTGTAGCGCCCTCTCCATCGCGAACAATCATCTGAGCCAATTGACGAGAGAGGGTAATTAAACCCTCCCTAAATGCGGCATATGCTGGGTCTGATTTACTCTGAATACTCACTGTCGATTGTCCAGTTGCCATCACAATGAAGGAGTCATTGGTTGAGGTATCACCGTCGATCGTAATCGCATTAAACGATAAATCGGCTGCCTCGCGAGTAAGATCCTGAAGTAAATCTGAATTGATATTTACATCGGTACCAATGAAGCCGAGCATCGTTGCCATATTAGGCTGAATCATGCCGGCGCCTTTAGATATTCCGGTCATGACGATCGGTCCAGCGGAAGTTTGAATAGTGAGTGATGCGGCTTTGGGCTGAGTATCGGTGGTCATGATGGCTTCAGCCGCTGAATACCAATCATCCTCTTTGAGTGCAGAGATTGCCTTAGGTATTGCGATAATAATTTTCTCTACGGGTAAGGGCTCAAGAATGACCCCCGTTGAAAAGGGCAAGATTTGCTCAGGGCTAACGTCTAAGGCATTAGCTAACGCATCGCAAGTTTGTTGTGCTCGACGCAAGCCCTCTTCGCCCGTGCCTGCATTGGCATTGCCCGTATTAATAATCAAGGCCTCAATAGGGTTACGCTCTAATAAGTGAGCCCTACAAAGCTGAACTGGGGCAGCACAGAAACGGTTTTGAGTAAATACTCCAGAAACACTCGACCCAGGTACTAAACGGATTACTAATATATCTTTGCGGTTTGCTCGCTTAATACCCGCTTCGGCAATACCAAGCTTCAAACCAGCAATTGGCTTGAGCTCATCCTTGTTGGGGAGTGGAAGGTTAACTGCCATAGGTAAATTAGAATGGCAAACTAGAAATTAAGCAATTTTTCCGTGGCAATGCTTGTATTTCTTACCGCTTCCACAATGACATGGATCATTACGGCCTGTCTTGGGCCCTTCCCGAAGTGGGGCTACAGTAATTTCATGCTCTACTTGCTCGACTGGAATGGTCTCACCGCTCTCTATATGATGGTGCTTAAATTGCAGATCTTTTACTTGACCCAAGTCTTCGGTAATGGTTTCAGTGGCCTGATCTAGCTCAGTAGCATTTTTGATCTGAACTGTAAATACGGTTTTAATGACATCATTCTTAATGACATCCAATAACTCAGCATAGAGCTCAAAGGCCTCGCGGCGGTACTCTTGTTTAGGGTCTTTCTGAGCGTATCCACGCAAATGAATCCCTTGGCGTAGACGATCTAATGCTGCAAGATGCTCGCGCCAGTGACTATCAAGACTATAGAGCATTACGGAACGTTCAAAACTAGCGAAAGACTCACGGCCGGTTAGATCTTCTTTTGCCTGGTAATTTTTCTTGGCGGCCTCAATTACCTTAGCTAGGATCTCTTCATCCTCAACTGAATCAGCTTCGGTGATCCACTTTTGTAAATCAAGTTGAATACCCCATTCGTTTACAAGCAGATTTTCTAAACCGGGAATATCCCACTGCTCTTCCATTGACTCAACAGGGGCATAATTACGAACGATCGTTGTAAAGACATCTTCGCATAAATTAGCAATCAAATCGCCAATATCTTTGCTCTCCAGGACTTCATTACGGAGGCGATAGGTCTCCTTGCGCTGATCATTCGCAACGTCGTCATACTCTAACAACTGCTTACGAATATCAAAGTTACGACCTTCTACTTTGCGTTGTGCAGACTCAATTGAACGAGTTACCATGCCCGCCTCAATTGGCTCACCCTCTGGCATCTTGAGGCGATCCATCACAGCCCGCAACCGATCACCCGCAAATATGCGTAGCAGCGGATCATCTAAAGAAAGATAGAAGCGGGATGAGCCCGGATCGCCCTGGCGTCCAGCGCGTCCACGGAGCTGATTATCAATGCGCCGACTTTCATGACGCTCTGTACCAATAATATGTAAACCGCCTGCATTAACAACTGTTTCATGCAGACCCTGCCATTCATCTTTAAGTTTCTGAATCCGTTTGGCTTTGTCTGCAGCCTCAACAGAATCATCTGCTTCAATCAAGATCGATTGACGCTCTACATTTCCACCCAAAACAATATCGGTACCACGACCAGCCATATTGGTTGCAATCGTGATCATCTTGGGCCTGCCTGCTTGGGCAATAATTTCAGCTTCACGAGCATGTTGCTTAGCATTTAAGACCTGATGTGAAAGCTTTTCTTTATCCAATAACTTTGAAATAAGTTCAGAGTTTTCAATCGAGGTGGTGCCAACCAATACAGGCTGACCTCTTTCACTACATTCTTTAATGTCCTTAATCACTGCGCCATAGCGCTCGGGGGAGGTCTTGTATATTTGGTCTTGGCGATCCAGGCGCTGGCTGGGTCGGTTTGGCGGAATCACAACTGTCTCTAAGCCATAGATCTCTTTAAACTCATAGGCTTCTGTGTCTGCCGTACCAGTCATCCCTGCAAGCTTTTGATACATTCGGAAGTAGTTCTGAAATGTAATCGTCGCTAAGGTCTGATTTTCATTCTGGATGCCAACTTTTTCTTTGGCCTCTACCGCTTGATGCAAACCATCTGACCAACGACGTCCTTGCATTAGGCGACCCGTGAACTCGTCCACGATAATGACCTCTCCGCCCTGAACTACATAGTGCTGATCGCGGTGATACAAGCAATGTGCACGCAAAGCAGCATAGAGGTGATGCATCAAATTAATATTTTGAGGAGCGTATAAAGAATCACCCTCTTTGAGCAAACTCATCTGAGTAAGAACCTGCTCCGCTTTTTCATGGCCACGCTCGGTTAGATAAACCTGTTGTGACTTCTCATCCACCCAGTAATCGCCTGGTTTTATTACCCCAGAGCCATCTGATTTCTCTTCCCCAACCTGAGGATCAAGATAGCTCGGTAAAGCATTGATCTTTACATAAAGTTCAGTATGGTCTTCTGCTTGTCCAGAGATAATTAATGGGGTCCGCGCCTCATCAATTAAGATGGAATCGACTTCATCCACAATAGCGTAAGACAAGCTTCGCTGAACTCTTTGGTCAATATCCTGCACCATGTTATCGCGCAAGTAGTCAAAGCCAAACTCATTGTTAGTGCCGTAGGTAATATCAGATGCGTAAGCCTTTTGTTTCGCCTCATGATCCATCTGCGATAAATTAGTGCCAACGCTCAGTCCTAAAAAGTTATAAAGCTTAGCCATCCACTCTGCATCGCGCTCTGCTAAATAGTCGTTTACGGTCACCACATGAACGCCCTTACCGGATAGGGCATTTAGATACACTGCCAGGGTAGCAGTTAGTGTTTTACCCTCACCCGTTCCCATCTCGGCTATCTTGCCCTGATGGAGAGCTAATGCGCCCATGATCTGGACATCAAAGTGACGCATTTTCATAACGCGCACACTCGCTTCACGAACGGCCGCAAATGCCTCAGGAGCTAAATCATCAAGTGATTCTCCTACAGCAACCCGGTCCTTAAATTCCGTCGTTTTGGCTTGCAAGGCGAGGTCATCTAAGGCCTGAAAGCTAGCCTCTAAGGAATTCACCTTAGTAACTACCTTTCGGTATTGTTTTAAGAGGCGGTCATTGCTGCTGCCGACCAGTGTTTTAATAAGACCAAGTACCATAAGGAATATGAAAAAATTTTAGCCTCTGAGTTTATCACCCGCGAGCCCCCATTTGATGAATAAGCCCATACTTAAGTCTGCCCGCCCTTTGTTAGACTGCCTCCAGGAAGAGCAGGGCTTACAAAAGCTAATGGAACAGGCTAAAAGGCATGAAAACCGGACTTCTCAAGTTCAAAATGCCCTAAAAAAGCTTGGATTTGGGCAATTGGCTCCCCAAATCATGGTGGAATGTAAATTGGAGAACCCAGAGGAGCTTTTTTTACTTGTCTCAAGCCCAGCGATTAGTGCCCGCTTACAACAAATAATGCCCAGCCTGATTAAAGAGCTCAGCCAAGACAGGTGGGTCCTTAGGAGTATCAAAGTAAAAGTTCGGCCTAGACAATCCTTGCCGCAAACCGAGGAAGGGATCGATCCTCCACCCTTTAGTGGTGCCGCAACCCTTGCATGGCAATCCCTCTATGATCGTTTATCGCCCAACTCCAGTATTCGGGAAGCGGTCGCACAACTCCTAAACGGTCGCAAAACTAGACTATAGCCGGATCGGCAGTTTGTAAATAGGCGGCAGGCGCCTTACGATCGCTAAAGGTCTCAATGGAATAAGCACTGACATCTTCTAAGAGCTTTCGCAAGAGACTGTTGTTCAAAGCATGTCCTGACTTATCAGCCGTGTAGGCGCCAACAATGGGATACCCTGCTAAATAAAGATCGCCAATTGCATCTAATATTTTGTGGCGCACAAACTCATCGTCATAGCGCAACTCTTCATTATTTAAAATACGATGCTCATCAAGCACAATCGCATTATCGAGACTACCACCGCGAGCTAAACCAATTTCACGCAACGCCTCTACTTCATGTGCAAAACCAAAGGTGCGGGCTCGTCCAATTTCACTCCGATAAGCATGTTCAGCAAAGTCAACCATACAGTGCTGTCCTGTTTTATCGACCGCAGGGTGCTTAAAGTCAATCGTAAAGTCTAACTTAAAGCCAAAGAATGGTTCCAAGCGTGCTAATTTATTGCCTTCACGTACCTCAACCGTTTTCTGAATGACCATAAACTTACGAGGCGCATCTTGTTCCACAATTCCAGCAGACTCAATCAAAAACAAGAATGAAGCAGCGCTTCCATCCATGATCGGCACTTCCTCAGCATCGACCTCAATCAGTAAATTATCTAGACCAAGCCCAGAGCAGGCTGATAATAAATGTTCCACCGTTGAAACCTTAACCCCATCTTTTTGAATGACGGAAGCAAGTCGCGTATCGCAAACAGCCAAAGCATGAGCGGGGATATGAACCGTCTGAGGTAAATCAACCCGAACAAACTGAATTCCAAAGTTGACTGGTGCGGGATTGATCGTCAGGGTTGATTTACGTCCAGAGTGCAAGCCAATACCAACGGTCTTAATTGGTTTTGCTAAGGTTTTTTGCTTAAGCATATTGGCCTGACTCTCTTCAATACTTAGAGATGCTTTAGGGCGCTCGCTGCGTCACTGACTTCAAACTTACCAGGGCCCTCTACAGCAAGATGCTTGACGATGCCATCGTCAATGATCATTACATAACGCTGTGAGCGCACGCCAAAACCACGAGCGGTCAGATCAAATTCCATACCTAATTTTTTAGTGAACTCTGCACTACCATCACCAAACATACGTACTTTTTTACCAACCTTCAGATCGCGTCCCCAAGCACCCATCACAAATGGATCATTCACAGAGATACACCAAATCTCATCGACTCCCTTGGCCTTAATATCATCAAAATGCTCAACATAACCAGGAACATGCTTTGCTGAACAGGTCGGCGTAAATGCGCCTGGCAGTGCAAATACGACGATCTTCTTACCAGCTGTTAACTTTTCAACTTCAAACGAATTAGGTCCCAAGGAACAGCCATCGCGCTCTTCATCAAAAAACTCATTGAGGGTGGCGTTGGGTAATTTTTGTCCGACTGCAATCATGTGATCTCCATATCAATAGTGGTTTTGGGCTGCTAATACAGGCGCTGGATTCGTCGTCCGGAGGGGCGACTATATTAGCAATCCTCGAACTCACTATTGTATGGTCAATTCATTAGTCTGCTTGCTTCCTTAAAAAGGCAGGTATTTCATAGTAATCCGCCCCCTTTTCTAACATGGCTTTGGCCTGTGGGGAGCTATCCGCACCTAAGCTGGGGGGCACTGCATCCCGCGAGTTTCTGAAAACTTTTGGAATATCAAATTGTCCATAATCAACTGCTGGATTTACTGGTGCAGGCTGTCCTGTAACCATAGTCGTGGGCGCGCTAGTGACTGAGTGGCTCATCGCAGCAGCTGGGCTCATCGGTGCAAAATCACCCAATGTGGTCATAGTGGGGCTTGCATCATTAGTACCGGTTGCTTGACGCCAAATGAGCTGAGGCTGATCCTTTTGCGTTGTTTGAGAACCATTTAAACCGGTTGCAACTACAGTAACGCGGAGCGCATCACCTAAGCTATCGTCATAAACAGTTCCAAAAATAACTGTTGCATCCTCTGCAGCATATCCACGAATCGCAGCCATTACTTCACGGGTCTCTGACAACTTCAAGGAACGACTTGCTGTAATGTTTACCAATACTCCACGTGCACCCGAAAGATCGACCCCTTCTAATAGCGGCGATGCAACTGCAGCCTCGGCTGCTAAACGAGCACGATCCATTCCCGATACTGTTGCAGTTCCCATCATGGCCTTACCCTGCTCGCTCATTACAGTCTTCACATCTTCAAAGTCTACGTTGATTAAACCTTGCTCATTAATGATTTCTGCAATGCCTGATACTGCGTTATGCAATACATCGTCTGCGCAAGCAAACGCTTTATCAAATTCGGCATCTTCTCCCATTACCTCAAATAACTTTTCATTGAGAACCACAATGAGTGAGTCAACATGCTTTTCAAGCTCATGCGAGCCAAGCTCCGCTACTTTCAAACGCTTGGCACCTTCAAAGTCAAATGGCTTACTAATCACGCCAACGGTCAAGATACCCATCTCTTTAGCAACTTGGGCAACGATGGGCGCAGCGCCGGTTCCAGTACCGCCGCCCATCCCAGCCGTGATAAAGACCATATGAGCCCCTTGCAATACATCGGCAATGCGGGCACGCGCTTGTTCAGCCGCTGCCGCACCAACTTCTGGCTTGGCTCCCGCCCCTAAGCCAGTCTCCCCCAATTGCAGATTTACTTTAGCTTGTGAGCGTTGCAAAGCTCCAGCATCGGTGTTCATACAAATGAAGTCCACTCCATTAACGCTTCGACGGATCATATGCTGAACAGCATTGCCCCCAGCCCCTCCGACCCCAACCACTTTAATAATGGTCTTGCCGGCTATTTCTTGTTCTACCATTTCAAATTCCATAACACCCTCCTTGTATAAATCAGCTTTCCCCTATGGATTGCCGATTGACGACGACGAAAAAAACCTCTAAAAATTACCTGTAAACCACTCTTTCATGCGGGATACAACCCCCTGAAAATTTCCTCCTTGAAGCGAACGACGCCCACGCATCAGCTGCGCCTGGCCTTCCATTAACAAACCCAAACCGGTTGAGTAGCGCGGGCTACGCAATACCTCGTGAAGGTGTCCTCGATACTCTGGACTACCGATGCGTGCGTGCTTCAAAAAAACCTGTTCTGCTAGCTCTACCATTCCGGGCATCATGGATGTACCCCCCGTCAAGACAATTCCGGACGAAACCATATCTTCATAACCAGATTCGCGCACAATATTTCGGACCAATGTGAAGAGCTCTTCCACGCGCGGCTCAATCACGGCTGCTAGGGCTTGTTTTGACATTGGACGCGGCTCACGATCGCCTACTCCTGGAACATCAATCATGGCTGTAACGTCTGCTAACTCTTGCTTTGCAACCCCATGATGAATCTTCAAATCCTCTGCTTCAATGGTTGGAGTACGCAAAGCCATTGCAATGTCATTGGTAATTTGGTCGCCTGCAATTGGAATTACGGCAGTATGTCGAATCGATCCTTGGCTATAAATTGCAATATCGGTAGTTCCACCACCAATATCAATCAGAACAACCCCAAGCTCTTTCTCATCATCTGTTAATACTGCCAAACTAGAAGCAAGCGGTTGCAAAATGAGGTCATTTACTTCTAAGCCACAACGTCTTACGCATTTCACAATATTTTGCGCTGCACTAACTGCGCCGGTCACAATATGAACCTTAACCTCTAGACGGAGACCGCTCATACCAATAGGCTCACGTACATCCTCTTGACCATCAATAATGAACTCTTGAATAAGGATATGAAGGATCTGTTGATCGGTCGGTATATTGATCGCCTTAGCCGTTTCTAAAACACGCTCTACGTCTCCAGCTCCCACTTCCTTATCCCGGATTGCAACCATACCGCTTGAGTTAAAGCTCACGATATGATTACCTGCAATACCAGTAAAAACCTGAATGATGCGGCGATCCGACATCAACTCTGCTTCTTCCAATGCTTTCTGAATCGACTGAACCGTTGCCTCGATATTTACAACGACACCCTTCTTTAAGCCTTTCGAGGATGTTTGACCCAAACCCAATACATTGAATTGACCCTCTGGGCTCAACTCAGCAACCAAGGCCACCACCTTGGATGTACCAATATCTAAACCAACCAATAAGTCTCGGTTGTCTTTGCTCATTTCAATTCCTCACTGCGTTGATCATCGTGATTTACAAAAGCAATTAATTGCTCTGTACGGTTTTCTACCTTGATACTGGGCGGAATAGTCTTAACAGGTGCGCCAACAATGCGTACTGCAAATCCATTCGGATATCGCAAATCAACCGCATCGACCCGACTTGGCCACTTTTGCTGTACCTGCGGCCAATATTGAATTAACTGAGCAACCCGCTGCTCCAATACTCCTTTGGCCTGCTCTTCCTCGCGACCAAACTCAATTCGAACGCCGTTACTCAACTTGATATGCCAGGCATAACGATCCGAGAGAGCTAACGATTTCACTTCTGCATCCCAAGGCTTAAACCATGCGCTTGACTTTTGGTAAAGCCGTAAGACCTCTTTACTGGAGCCATCTGGTCCACTGAGCTCAACCAAAGAAGTGTTCTCATCAAGCTCGGTGATCGATCCAGCAAATACCTCACCGTACACATTCATTAATTTTTGTTGCTCTGCTTTACCCCAAACCGCTAATGGCTTTTGCTCCTCAATACTGACCACTAAACCATTGGGCCAAGCGCGACGTACACTGGCTTGTCTGACCCATGGCAAAGCTTCAAAGGCTTTCTTAACATCCTGCAAATGCACACTAAAAAAGTTTCCTTGTACCTTATCCAATACTTGGCTGCGAACCATTGCTAATTGGACATGCTGTAAATCTTTATCGCCTGCAGACTCAATCTGTACATGACGTAAGGTAAATACTGGCTGCTGACTAATCCACAGCAAGACCGATACCAGAACAACCAGAACAAAGAAGCGCATTAGCCAACGACTAATTTCAGCCATCCGCTCTGGGTAGTTCCAAACAGGCCCTGCTGCCATTACGCATAACTCAGAGAGCCGATTCATCAAGGTACTCATAAGCTCGCTCCTTTAATCTTTTCAGGAACACTCTTTAGAGTCTGGATCAAAATCCAAAGTACTAAATCGGCATAGGAAACTCCTGCCGCCATTGCGGACATCGGTACCAAGGAGTGCGATGTCATACCTGGAGAAGTATTCATTTCTATGAGATAGGGCTCCAGTTGATGTGCTTCATCCAGCATCACATCAGCCCTACCCCAAGTACGACAACCTAAAGCACGGTAGGATGCCACGGCTAATTCTTGAACCCGCGCCTCAATCCTGGGATCTAAGTCGGTTGGACATAAATATTTTGTTTCATCGGAGAAATATTTATGATGAAAGTCATATCCTGCTGGTGGCGGCATGATCCGAATAACCGGTAGGGCCTGAGCGGTATCGCCCTCGCCTACAATTGGACAAGTTAACTCAGGCCCAATAATGCATTGCTCTGCGAGTACGCATCTATCTAAACGAGCTGCTAATGCATAGGCCTTAGGCAAATCGTCAACATGCGCTACTTTACTGAGTCCCAATGAAGAACCCTCATGGGCCGGCTTGACGATGATTGGTAATCCAAGTTTATGAACAACTTGCGACCAATTACTTTGTTCTGTTAATACCTCAAAGCGAGGATTTTGTAATTGATTGCTAATCCAAATGCGTTTAGTAGCAACCTTATCGATAGCGAGCGCTGATGCCAATACACCGCTACCGGTATAAGGAATACCAAATAGCTCTAAAAGCCCCTGAATAGTGCCATCTTCACCATAACGACCATGCAAGGTAATGAACGCTCGATCAAAATTCTCTGCTGCAATTTCTGCAGGATGCCGCAAGCCTGGATCAAATGAGTGCGCATCGATACCCTTCTCTAGTAAAGCCTTTAAGACCCCATTGCCGGATAGAAGTGATATCTCGCGCTCTGCTGAGCGTCCTCCCATGAGAACCGCAACACGTCCTAATTGTTTGGGATCTATAGCAGCCAGATCCATGGCTACTTGTTGGCTCCAGCGTGATTGAGATCTAGACATACTTCATCTCCACAATCGCATGGGGTAACTGAGAAATCGAGCCGGCGCCCATCGTAATTAATACGTCGCCATCTTGTAAAAGAGCACTTAAGGCCGCGGGCATTTCTTTCACTTCCTCAACCAATTGGGTCGGCACTTTGTTTCCAAGGGCCTTAATGAGTGCCTTACTATCAGCCCCCGTGATACGGGCTTCACCGGCAGGATAGACATTGGTGAGAACCACTGCATCAAATTGACGTAATACCTGCACAAAATCTCCAAAACAATCTCGTGTACGAGTAAAACGATGTGGCTGAAATGCCAAGACCAAACGACGCTTAGGATATGCTCCGCGGGCTGCTGCAAGAGTTGCATTCATCTCTACCGGGTGATGGCCATAATCATCAATTAGAGTAAATTGGCGTCCACCCTCTAATTTGATATCGCCGTGATGCTGAAAACGTCTCCCCACGCCACTAAATTGTGCCAAGGCTTTCATAATCGCCTCGTCACTAACACCCAGTTCTGTTGCAATCCCTATTGCAGCAAGCGCATTTAGAACGTTGTGCTTACCGGGCAAGTTAAGCCGTATCTTAAGTGGGCCAGGCTGTGTACCATGACGCCGAACTGTCCTGCGATGAACAGTAAATTGCATTTGTGTACCAATTGCCTCAATGTCGCTCGCGCGGATATCGGCATCATCAGAAAAGCCATACCGCAAGATGGGCTGTGAGACAAAGGGGACAATATCTCTCACGTTAGCGTCATCAATACATAAAACAGCAATCCCATAAAAAGGCATACGCTGGGTAAATTGCACAAATGCCTGCTTAAGACGAGCCATATCGTGCTGATAGGTATCCATGTGATCCGCATCAATATTTGTGATCACCTCCATGGCTGGAAATAATTGCAAGAATGATGCATCGGACTCATCCGCTTCGACCACAATAAAGTCACCCTGTCCTAAGCGCGCATTGACCCCTGCTGAATTGAGCTTCCCGCCAATCACAAAAGTGGGATCTAGCCCGCCTTGCGCTAAAACAGATGCGACCAAGCTGGTTGTAGTTGTCTTGCCATGCGTACCTGCAATTGCAATCCCCTGCTTTAAACGCATTAACTCACCTAGCATGACCGCCCGCTGAATTACAGGAATATGAGCTGCTCTTGCTGCTAACACTTCAGGATTATTTCCAGCAACGGCGCTTGAGATCACCACAGCTTCAGCACTACCAATATGCTTTGCATCATGCCCAATCTGAATGCTTGCGCCGAGCTCAACCAAACGCTTTGTAGTTGCTGATGCAGATAGATCAGATCCAGAGACGCGATAACCTAAATTAAGGAGAACCTCAGCAATACCGCTCATGCCGGCACCACCAATGCCCACAAAATGAATGTGCTGAACAATGTGCTTCATTTGGCACACTCCGCACAAATTCTTGCAACCCGCTCCGTAGCATGGTGCTTAGCACGCTCTTGTGCTTTTTGTGCCATCGCAGATAACTCATCCCGATTGATGTTCTGCAATAACTTGGCTAAAGACTGCGCAGATAGCTGATCCTGTGGTAACAAAATGGCTGCTTCTGCATCTGATAAGAATCGTGCGTTTGCAGTTTGATGATCATCAATCGCATGCGGGAATGGTACAAAACAAGCGGCTACTCCTGCGCTTGAGATTTCGGATACAGTCATGGCACCGGCTCGACAAATTACTAGATCAGCATTTGCATAAGCAGATGCCATATCCTCAATAAATGGTTTTACTTCGGCGCTTACATGCAAATCACGATAGTGCTCCACCAGTTCATTCGCATGCTTCTCGCCCGCCTGATGGATCACCATAGGACGTTGCTCGATTGGTATATGAGCTAAAGCCTCCGGAATGATCGTATTTAAGACCGCTGCCCCAAGACTACCCCCAACAACCAATAAGCGAAGAGGTCCTTGCCGTGCTGCATAACGTTCATCGCAAGCGGTAAGGGTCTCAAAACTTTCTCGAATAGGATTACCAACCCATTCTGCATTAGGCATCGTTTTCGGAAATCCTGTCAAAACACGAGCGGCGACTTTTGCTAAAAACCGATTAGCGCTTCCTGCCACGGAGTTAGCCTCATGCAAAACAAGAGGGCGACCCAAAAGATAACTTACAAGACCACCTGGGAAGGTAATGTATCCGCCCATTCCCAACACAACACTGGGCTTTAGTCTCCGAATAATTTGCCAACTTTGTGCCATGGCGCGTAGCAAATTAAATGGCAACATCACTTTAGTCAGGAGGCCTTTTCCTCTTAGTCCACCAAACTGAACGCTTTCAAACTGAAAACCCCTGGCTGGCACTAAGCGATACTCCATTCCACTGGCATTGCCTAACCAAGAAACTTCCCAGCCCTGACCACGAAGATTTTCGGCAACGGCTAAGCCAGGGAAGATATGCCCTCCCGTTCCGCCAGCCATGACCAAGATCGAGCGCGGGTTTGAACTCATAACTTACCCCCCCGCATCAATATCCGATTTTCGAAATCAATCTTGAGTAACACTGCGAATGCAACTGCATTCATCAAAATGGCAGATCCGCCATAACTTACTAGCGGCAAGGTTAGGCCTTTTGTTGGCAACAAACCTAAATTAACGCCCATATTGATAAAGGCTTGCCAACCAATCCAGATTGCAATTCCTTTGGCACATAAACCAGCGAAGCTACGATCTAACTGCAAGGCTGTTCGACCAATCAAGAATGCTCGACGTACTATCCAATAAAAGAGCAAGATCACAACACAGACGCCCAAAAATCCAAGCTCTTCACCAATGACGGCCAAGATAAAATCAGTATGAGCCTCAGGCAAGTAATGCAGTTTTTCAACGCTGCCACCCAAACCAACTCCAAACCACTCACCCCGCCCAAAGGCCATTAAGGAATGAACTAGCTGATATCCCTTGCGTGCTGCATGCTCAGCCTGCCAGGGATCCAGGAAGGCAAAGATACGTTGCCGTCGAAACTCCGATAAAGTAATCACGGCTGCCACAATCAAAATTCCTACGAGCGTCAAGCCACCGAATAACTTAGCGTTAATGCCGCCTAAGAACAAAATACCCATGGCGATTATTCCAATAACCATAAGGGCGCCCATATCAGGCTCTAACATTAATAACAGGCCGACTAATGCAACTGCTAAGCCCATCGGCACAAAACCCTTAACAAAAGACTGCAAATGCTCTTGTCTTTGAACGGTATAACTTGCGGCAAAAATAATGACCGCGAATTTCATTAGCTCAGAAGGCTGAAAATTCATAAGCCCCAAGGGGATCCAACGACGGGCTCCATTCACACCTTTACCGATTCCAGGTATCAGAACAGCAATTAATAACAGAATGGTGAAAGCGAATAAGTAAGGAGCCAACTTATCCCACGCCTTGACTGGAATCTTAAAAACCCAAAATCCAACAAATGTTGCAATCCCTAAAGAAATTAAGTGCCGTACTAAAAAATGATTACTACTGTAATTGGCGTATTTAGGGCCATCGGCTAAAGTAATCGAGGCTGAATACACCATTACCAAGCCAATTAAGGCTAAGGACAAAATAGCCCAGACTAATAACTGGTCATACTCCATCATGCGGGAACGTGTTTGCTCAACGCCTGATACAGCATCTCGTAGACCACTACGAAAGCCATCGAAACCTTCTCGCGAGATATTCCAAAAACGGTTTGGGCGAGTGTTCATACTGACGCCCTCACTGGATCATTCAAGCTTGATGAAATTTGATGCGCTAACTCATGAACCGCCTGCTCAAAAACATCAGCCCGATGCTTATAGTCTTTAAACATATCAAAACTTGCACATGCTGGCGACAATAAAACAATATCCCCGGCTTTTGCTTGGAGAAAGGTTTGCTCGACGGCAGACTCTAAACTATTTGCGCGTATTAGTTGCAACGCATGATCTTCTATGGCCTGAGCACACACTGCTTCGATAGCAGGACCGTCGCGCCCAATTAATACAACACCTTTTGCGAATCGTGTAATTGGTTCAACTAAGGGTGAAAAGTCTTGTCCCTTGCCATCACCTCCAGCAATTAACCAAATATTTTTACTTCCTGTAGCTGATCCTAGCCCATGTAAAGCAGCAACTGTAGCTCCCACATTGGTACCCTTGCTATCGTCGATGTACTCAACATCTGCGATCACAGCTACTGTCTGAACGCGATGGGGTTCACCTTGATACTCGCGTAGGCCATGCAATAGAAGGCTAATTCCTAAGCCTGTAGCGCGCGCCAAGGACAGTGCGGCGAGCGCATTGAGTGCATTGTGACGCCCTCGAATACGCAATGCATCAGCTGGGATTAAACGTTTGATCCGAAGTTCATCGGACTTTTCATAGACGTCTGATTTCTTACGACGTTTGCGTTTAATAAAGCCTTCTTGTGCCTCTTCATGCTCGCTTGCTAAAGTGGCCTCATCTGGCTCTGCCCAAACAAGCCAATCGATCCCACCCGCTCTAGGATCTCTCTCAATACCAAAAGAATCTACATCTGCAGGACCATCGCTACCAAATTGGATAACCTTCCGACTTTCTTTCTCATCGGCAAATAATGCTGTCACAACTTCATCATCTCGGTTAAGTACCAATACAGAATTCTTTCCCAAAATTCGAGCCTTGGCTGCTGCATAGGCTTGCATATCTCCATGCCAATCGAGATGATCTTGCGATAAATTGAGAACCGTAGCTGCGGTTGGATCCAAGGTATGTGTAAATTGCAATTGGAAGCTAGATAACTCAAGCACCCAGATCTCTGGCAGCTCTGAATAGCTATTAGCCTCAGCAAGTACGCTGAGCAATTTCTCAAGTGCGGCGGGACTAATATTTCCTGCAAGAGCAACGCGCTTACCTGCACGCTGACAGATCTGGGCGGTCAGTGCGCAAGTCGTTGTCTTACCATTCGTGCCAGTAATCGCAAGAATACTTGGCTTGTATATATCTTCGGCAGGTATGGACATAGTTTGCAAAGCAAGGATTGCTCTTGCAAAGAACTCGATCTCACTCCACACTGAAATATTACGTTCTTGACATAGATGCAAAAGCTCTGCTGTTGGCTCTTGGATCGGGGACAAACCAGGGCTAATACCGACTGTATCCACCCCATCTAATAAAGTATTCCAATCACTTGATTCAAAGCATGCGTCTTGTAATCCTAATTTTTGTAAATCAGCCAACCACTCCAGTTGTTGCGAACGCAGGTCAGAATGAGCACGGGTATCTACTAAACGAACAAATGCCCCTTGAACCAAACACCACTTTGCCATGGCATAGCCCGATTCTCCCAAACCCACAATCAAGAAACGTTGGGGTGCAGATCGCTGGGATGCATCAGCACCGGCTTGTCCTAAAAAGGGATTCTGTAATACCTGTTTCATTATTTATTAATAAATACCTAACGTAATTTCAAACTTGATAAGCCAACTAATACCAACAGAATGGTGATAATCCAAAACCGCACAACCACTTGGGTCTCACGCCAACCGCCTAGTTCAAAATGATGATGAAGTGGTGCCATCCGAAATATCCGTCGCCCTTGTCCATAATATTTTTTTGTGAACTTGAACCAAAGAACCTGCATCATGACCGAGACGGTCTCGGCAACGAAGATGCCTCCCATCACAAAGAGCACAATTTCTTGTCGAACAATCACGGCAATCGTTCCCAGCGCGCCCCCTAGGGCCAATGCACCAACATCTCCCATAAATACTTGAGCGGGATGCGCGTTGTACCAAAGGAATGCAAGACCTGCGCCACCCATTGCGCCACAGAAAATTAATAACTCGCCAGCCCCCGGGATATATGGGAAAAGTAGGTATTTGGCATAAATGGAGTTACCCATGACATAAGCGAATGCGCCAAGCGCAGCACCTACCAAGATCACTGGCATGATGACAAGGCCATCAAGACCATCGGTTAAGTTGACCGCATTACTGCTACCTACTATTACGAGATAGCTCAGGATGATGAAACCCATCAATCCCAATGGATAGCTCACTTCTTTCATGAAGGGGACATACAAATTTGACTTTGCAGGCAAATCCAACGAGAAGCCACTCTCGACCCAACTCATAAACAGTTGTAAGACTTTATAGTTGTTGACCTCAGATACAGAAAAGGCTAAGTAAATCGCAGCAAATAAACCTATAAGGGTTTGCCAAAGGAACTTTTCTCGAGATGCCATACCCTTTGGGTTTTTGTGGACGACCTTTCGGTAATCATCAACCCAACCAATGGCACCAAACCCAAAGGTCACAATCATCACAATCCAAACAAAGCGATTACTGAGGTCGGCCCATAAAACACATGAGATGAATATTCCGATCAAAATCAAGACGCCGCCCATCGTTGGCGTCCCGACTTTTGCTAAATGTGTTTGAGGGCCATCCGTTCGTATTGCTTGGTCTGCTTTTAAGGCGGTAAGTTTTCGAATCACCCAAGGACCAAAAACAAGACCAATCAATAGGGCTGTTAAGGTTGCCATTACCGCTCGAAATGTAATGTAGGAGAAGACCCGAAAAAATCCGTAGTCGTCCTGTAACCATTGTGCCAAGATTAAGAGCATGCTTTGATCTCCTGCTGGAGTGCCTCTACAACTCGCTCCATGCGCATAAAGCGTGAACCTTTTACTAACACAGTAATTACTCTGGTATGTTCAAGGCTCTCTCGACTAATCTGACTTTGTAAATCTTGATTTAATTGGCCTAGCTCAGAGTAATGCTTGGCCTGGCCATTTGGCTTTGCTTTTAAATAAGCTGCGGTTGCAATTTGACTTAAGTCACCGAGCGTTAATAGATGCTCAATGCCACATTTTGCGGCATAGCGCCCGAGCTCCTCATGGAACTCTGGCCCTTGGATACCTACCTCACCCATATCCCCTAAAACTAAATAGCGCTCACCCGTATGCTGCGCCAAAGCATTAATGGCAGCCACTACCGAATCTGGATTTGCGTTATACGTGTCATTAATTAAACGTGTGTGAGCTGATAACCGCTGTACTTGCATTCTGCCTGAGACTGGCATAAATTTTTCTAAGCCAAGCCGAATCGTGTCTAACGAAATTCCGGCAGCAAGAGCTACCGCACAGGCTGCTAATGCGTTCGTACAATTATGTTCACCCAAAGTCTGAAGCTGGACTTGGATTGCCCCAGCAGGCGATTCAATCTGTATCGCGTCATTGGATAAAGCATAGCCACGGACTACCGCGTTGCTCTTTTTTGTCTTACTACTCTGCCAAGCAAAATCAATCTGTTTACGCGAACCAGCAGCCTCTCTCCAAAGCGCTGTGTAAGGGGTCTCCGCTGGAAACACTGCTATACCATCGTGCGGTAGGGCTAGGATTACCGCAGCATGTTCATTGGCGACTGCATCAATACTTTGCATAAACTCCTGATGCTCGCGTTGTGCATTGTTAATAAGAGCAATATTTCCTTTGGCAATTGCAGCTAATTCTGCAGTTTCTCCAGGATGATTCATACCTAACTCAATCACCGCCAAACGATGCTCTGATCTCAATTGCAAGAGGGTGAGAGGTAAGCCAATCTCATTGTTAAGATTCCCATGAGTCATTAAGGTTTGAGTTGAGCCAACTGCTTCCTTAAATATAGAAGCAATCATTTCTTTAACAGTGGTTTTACCGTTACTACCAGTAACCACTGCGAGGGGAATCTCATATTGTTTACGCCAAGCGTGAGCTAGCTCAGCTAAGCTTTTACGAGTATCGGTGACATAAACTGCTGGCATCGATTGTGGGCATGCGGCATCATCACTAATAATTACGGCGGCGGCGCCTTGCTTCTGAACGTCATCCAGAAAGTGATGAGCGTCAAATCGCTCACCCTGAAGCGCTATAAATAGCTCACCAGCTATTAACTTACGACTATCCGTACCAATTTTTGTAATACTAAGTCCCTTGGCCTGTTCTTTCGCAATATTGATGAAATGGCTGTTGGGCAGCATCGCCTGTATCTGCGCTAAATTGGTCATCGGATTCATTGCATGCATTACACCGCCCCTCCACTGGCTAAACGTAGATGGGCTTGATCAGAAAAATCAAATCGTTTTCCATTCACCTCTTGAGTGGTCTCATGTCCCTTACCAGCAACTAAAACAATGTCTTGTGGGCTGGCTTGTCGCACTGCACTCATAATGGCGGCGGCACGATCTGCAATCATCTCGACCGTTTTAGAATCTTCTTTTCTATTTGTTACTTGCCTGACACCAGCAAAGATCATCTGCATAATTTGCAAAGGATCCTCCGAGCGCGGATTGTCGCTGGTTATAACCAAGTGATCAGAGCCCTCTCGAGCAATTTGTCCCATCATCGGACGCTTTTCACGATCGCGATCTCCACCACAACCAAAGACACAATAAATCTGTCCCTGCCGAATTGCGGCAATTGGCCTAAGTGTTTCAAGAACTTTTTGGAGTGCATCGGGTGTATGCGCATAGTCCACAACCATCATTGGGGCGTCTGCCTTTGCCCCTTTTATGATTTCCATGCGCCCCCTTACGGGCCTCAAACACTCGACTTGCCGTAACGCTTCAGGAATGGCAATACCTTCTGCGATTAAGGTAGCAATAACCGCTAAAGCATTTTGTAGATTGAACTCACCCAATACAGGAATCGTGCATGGATACACTTTTCCGTCAATCACAATCTTGCATTGATAGGCATTTTCTATAAAATAAAACTCTTGCAAATAAACTGGCTTAAAACGATCTTGAAGTTTTTCTAAATTATGGAATGCTGCTGGATTCAATGCATAAAGCCAAATCATCTTGTCATCACGATTCATAAGATCCATGAACAAGCTTCGTCCAAATGAATCGTCGATATTGATCACGATTCTTTTAGCATCAAATTCTTTAAACAATTTTGCTTTTGTGGCTCCATACTCAGCCATCGTGCCGTGATAATCTAAATGATCCCGACTTAAATTAGTAAACACTGCGCAATCAAAATGGGTTCCATTCACGCGCCCTTGGTCTAAAGCGTGTGATGACACCTCTAGAGCCACATATTGAGCGCCTAGCTGCTTCAACTTAAATAACTCTGTTTGTAAGCGCGGCGCATCGGGTGTGGTATAGCCCACATCGTGTAATTGATCGCTAAAGCCAATTCCTAATGTGCCAATCACTGCTGCATGCTTGGATAAAGTCTGAGCAAGCCATTGTGTAACACTGGTTTTTCCATTCGTACCGGTTACCCCAATTAGCTTAAGTGTTTGGCTGGGACTGCCATACCATTCTGCAGCGATCCAGCCAGCATCATCTGCAAGATTTTCAACACAAATACAACGCTCATCATCTAGATCTGATTCCCAGCTTGGACTTTCTGAACGATCATGGTTTGCTTGATATAAAACACAGGCCACCCCAAGCTCAAGCGCTTTAGAAATATAGGGTCGCCCATCTCGCAAGGCTTTACTATGCCCAACTGCATAGGCCATAAAGATATCGCCTACTTTTATTTGTCGACTGTCAGCAGATATCCTTGCAGTCGGCTCCACTACTTGTTGTAAATGCAATAGAGCTTCATGGCGGTTCATTTTTATAGTAGCCATCATTGTTTGAGCACCACTTTTTGTGCCTGCACGCCGGTTGGAATTGGCTCAAAATTTTGAACTAAGGTACGATCGGTAAGATCTGGTGAAATATTTAGGCTACGTAGCGTTTCACTCACGATGGTTGAAAAAACTGGGGCGGCGACCTCGCCGCCATAATGCCCTCCAGCTGAAGGCTCGTCGACCATAACTGCAACAACAATACGTGGTGCGCTGATGGGTGCAAGGCCCACAAAAAATGCACGGTATTTATTTGCGACATATCCCTTGCTTTCAACTTTATGCGCTGTGCCTGTTTTTCCTCCAACCCTAAATCCATCTGCACGTGCGCGTATTGCTGTACCCCCCTGCTCGGTAACTCTTTCCAGCATATTGCGCATCTCGATTGCTGTCTTTGCGGACATAACTCGTGTCCCTGGTTTGTATTCTGGGTTACGAAGGATCGTGGTTGGTACCAACTCACCATCGCGTGCAAAGATGGTGTAAGCGCGTGCCAACTGGAATAAAGATGTCGAGATTCCATAACCAAAAGACATACGGGCCTGATCACTTTGACCCCATTTTTGATGTGGATGTAAGCGTCCCGCAACTGCGCCTGGAAAACCAATGTTGGGTGCCTGTCCAAAACCTACTGCTGCAAATAGATCCCACATCTCTCTCGGTTCGAGTTGTAAGGCTAATTTTGCTGTACCAATATTGCTAGATTTCTGAATAACCTGTGAGACCGTTAACATCCCATGAGGATGGGTATCCGTAATTGGCTTAGGTCCAATTAGTAACTTTTGACCAATTGTCATATTAGTATCTGGCTGAACTTTGCCCTGCTCCATTACCAAAGCCACTGGAAATGGTTTGATGGTTGAGCCAGGCTCAAACGTATCCGTAAGTACTCGATTACGTAATTGCTCACCCGTTAGTGATTTACGAGAGTTTGGGTTATAGCTTGGCCAATTTGCTAATGCCAGAATTTCACCAGAACGAACGTCTAAAACAACTGCGCCACCTGCTTTTGCTTTATGTTTTTCTACCGCACTCTTTAAAGCGTTATAGGCAATATATTGAACTTTGCTATCGATGGAGAGCTGAAGATCTTGGCCGTTTTGTGGAAACTGTAATATGGCAATATCATTCACAATACGGCCTAATCGATCTACCACTACACGACGTTTTCCAGCTTGGGCTGCAAGGTCCTTATCACGCGCAAGCTCAATTCCTTCTTGCCCACGATCCTCCACATTTGTAAATCCAATGACGTGCGCCATCGCCTCACCCTCTGGATAGTGACGACGGTATTCATTATTTAATCCAATGCCCGGTATTTCAAGGCGCCTAACCTGCTGAGCGATTTCTGGGTCAACTTGTCTTTTTAAAAAAACTTGATTGCGTTCATCCTTAAATTTTTTCTTGATTTCAGTCTCGCTCATCTCTAATAATTTGGCGAGTTGGGTAATCTTTTCTGGTGCAAGGTCCGCAGGGATGTTATCGGTATAGGCAATTACTGCTTTTGCCTCTAAGCTGGTAGCAATTAATTGCCCATTACGATCCAAGATCTTGCCACGAGTTGCGGGCATGTCAATCTCACGCTGCACCCCTTTAATAGCTTTAGCTTCATAAAATCCATTACCGGGTCCCTGTATCCAAAAAGCACGGATGCCCAATGCAGCAAATGCTACAAACAGTAAGAAGAGCATGAGTCTTGAGCGCCACATCGGTAAGCGTAAGACAACATTAGGTGAGGTCGAAAACCTGACTGGCTTCATAGACCTTCCTTAAAGTAGAGAGTTCGATCAGGAGTAATGGGGCTCATGCGCAATTGATTACGTGCCACATCCCGAATTCGTGATGACTTGGATAAATTTCTTTGCTCAAACTCAAGTCGTAACCACTCTTGATTTAATTTACGTTCTTGTGCTTGTGCGCGCTCTAAAGCGACAAATGTTTTTCTAGCCCGCTGTTGTGAAGCAACCAATGACAGGGCGCAGATTAAGAGAAGTGCAAGCAATGTAAGGGTTGCGCGATTCATGTCGCCATCCCTCTTTTTTCAGCAATTCGCATGACTGCTGAGCGTGCGCGTGGATTTTCCTCAATCTCTGACACACTAGGTTTGATTCTGGCAATAAGCTCAAGATCGCCCTGGGGCAAATCTTTGGCGCGAATAGGCAACTCGCGAGGTACTGTGATTTGCGAATGCGATTGCATAAACTGCTTCACAATGCGGTCTTCTAAAGAATGAAAGCTGATAACCACCAAGCGACCGCCTATTTTTAAAACATCGAGGGCAGCTTCCAGCCCTCTCTCTAGATCAGCTAATTCTTGATTAATATAAATACGAATTGCTTGAAAGGTACGTGTGGCTGGATCTTGACCTGGCTCTCGGGTACGTACCGTTTTGGCAATTAAATTTGATAACTCTAGTGTCGTTTCGACCGCTTTGCCTTCTTCGCGCTGCTTTACGATTGCGCGAGCAATCGCGAATGCAAAACGCTCCTCGCTAAATGTTTTAATCACTTGCGTAATCTCCTCGACCGGGGCGCTTGCAAGCCACTGTGCTGCAGATACCCCACAGCTGGTATCCATTCGCATGTCGAGCGGCCCATCGAAGCGAAATGAAAATCCTCGCTCCGGCGTGTCGATTTGTGGCGAACTGATTCCTAGATCGAGTAATACGGCATCCACAGTTTGTGATTTGACATACTGATCCATCATTGCAAAACTGCTGTGAATTATTTGTAAACGTGGATCTATTATTTTTTGGGCTGTGCTTATTGCCTCTAAATCCTTGTCGAAGGCAATGAGTTTGCAATTGGATCCCATTTGCTCTAACAAGGCTTTGCTGTGTCCCCCTCGACCAAAGGTTCCGTCGACGATAAGAGCGTTTTCCTTCTGAAATGATGAACTGCTGATCATGGCGGTGACTGCCTCGGCCAGTAATACTGGGCGATGGGTATTGTTCATGTCGCCCAATCATTAAAAGGTAAATTGCTTGAGTGCATCAGGCATGCCCTGGGCAATGGCTGCCTGCTCTTTGCTGGCGTATGTATTTGCATCCCAGATTTCTAGATGGGATCCCATGCCTAACAACATGATTTCGCGATCAAGGCCTGCCGCACTGCGCAACTCTGGGCTTACTAAAATTCTGCCGGCGCTATCCAGATCAATCTCTGCGGCATTACCTAAAAATATTCTGCGCCACCAATGTGCATCCATCGGCAATTGAGCAATACGGGTACGAAAAGCCTCCCACTCGGGTCGTGGAAATAACAATAAACATCCATCAGGATGTTTTGTTAAGGTGACGCGGCCCTCTCCTTGCACCATAAGGGCGTCACGATGCCTTGTCGGCACCGACATACGTCCTTTCGCATCGAGATTAAGAGCTGACGCACCTTGAAACAAAATTTACCCCACTTTTTCACACTTCCTCCCACTTTAGAGGAAGCTTCTGATAGGGTCAAGTATTATTGGGTAAATTTTTAGGAAATTCCTTAGTGATTACAATCACTTAGAGAATCTTTGCAAGAAAAGGTTTAAGTAAAATTATGCTGTAAAACAATGACTTGTAACTTATACCTAAGATACGTCTTTAGGTGTATAGCGATTACTCACTGAAAAGACTGTATAAACGAACAGTAGATTAGATTTTATAGGCAGTTGATGTCATTATTTTTGAAATACCTGCCATGGCTGTCTTAATTGGGACTGGTAATTCTTGTCCGCCAGCACTCAGTGCGGTAGCACCATGCTCTATTTCATCCTCACGCATCTGCCTGACGATCGCACGCGAACGATGGTCGGTGATGGGTAATTTTTCTAGATGATGATCTAAGTGGCGCTCTACTTGCTTTTCTGTTTCAGCCACAAATCCTAAACTCCAACGGTCTCCTGCAAGCCCTGCCAAAAACCCCATTCCAAAGGATCCAAGATACCAAATGGGGTTTAATAAACTGGGCCTCGAATCAAGCTCTTTCAAACGCTCTTCACACCAGGCCATATGGTCCATTTCTTCAAGCGCCGCTTGATCCAAAAGAGCTCGTGTTTTGGGGTCTTTTGCTAGCAACCTTTGCGACTGATATAGGGCTTGGGCGCAAACCTCGCCAACATGATTAACCCGCATTAAACCAGCAGAATGAGCACGCTCATCAGGGCCCATATCACTATCAGAAGTAAGTACTTGCTTATTATTTAGATTATTTTCTAATTGGGTTTTAGGAATGGGTCTTCGGTAATGGGCACCCCCTGCAATCGAACGTAAAGCAGTATCAAACTCCGAAATGAGTTGATCGATGGGACTTCTATTTTTACCTGGAAAACTGCTTGTCATACCCGCACTTCAGTCTTACAACTTTCTTTGGTTTTGAGACCCAGTTCGGTAAGTAATTGACGATCTGCTTCGGCCTCTGGATTACCAGTTGTTAGTAACTGATCGCCATAAAAAATAGAATTTGCGCCCGCCTGAAAACACATGGCTTGAATCGCCTTGCCGAGTTCCTGACGTCCTGCTGATAAACGAACCCTTGCTCTTGGCATCGTGATTCGGGCTACCGCGATAGTGCGAACAAATTCAAGGGGGTCTAACTTGGCTTGGGATTCAAGGGGAGTGCCAGCCACAGGCACTAAATGATTAATGGGAACCGATTCTGGGTAGGGCTCAAGATTAGCTAAGCGAGCTATAAATGAAACCCGTTGCTCCCGACTTTCGCCCATACCGACAATCCCCCCACAACAGACAGACATTCCTACATCGCGCACATGCTGAAGAGTATCTAGTCGATCTTGATAGTTTCTGGTTTGAATGACATTGGGGTAAAAATCTTCACTGGTATCTAAGTTATGGTTATAAAAATCAAGGCCTGCATCTTTCAGAGACTTAGCCTGAGAGGGCTCGAGCATTCCCAACGTGGCACAGGTTTCTAGGCCAAGAGCTTTTACGCCCTTAATCATCTCAACCACCTTTTCCACATCACGGTCCTTGGGTTCGCGCCAAGCAGCCCCCATACAAAAACGATTGGAGCCCGCTGCCTTAGCTGCCTTTGCAGCCTCCAACACTTCCTCTAAATCCAATAACTTAGTGGCTTTTACGTCTGTATGGTAGCGAGCCGCTTGAGGGCAATAGCCACAGTCCTCGGGACAGCCCCCGGTCTTGATTGATAAAAGCGTAGCCAGCTCGACATCACCCTCTGGAAAATACTGACGGTGGGTCTCTTGAGCCTGGAACATGAGTTCGTTAAATGGAAGATCGTATAAAGCCGCCACCTGCTCGAGGGTCCATGCCACTCTGACGGCGGGAGCTCTTGGTTTTACCTGAACGAGGGGGGCTGTGGTTTGGTGGGCTGACATCATTTTCTATGACTTAATCTCTAAAACCAATAACATAACAGATATAAGACTAAATCCCTCAATGAGTGTTCCAATAAGCCTATGAATAGCCCCTCCAATTCTGTGGATTGGGTTGCACGAAGCCTTGCTTCGGTATGGCACCCCTGTACCCAAATGAAACATCACGAAGCTTATCCCTTAGTGGCGATTCATCATGGGGAGGGTCCGTGGTTGATTGATGCCGCAGGCAATCGTTTTCTCGATTGCATTAGTTCTTGGTGGACCAATTTATTTGGTCATGCTAATCCAAAAATTAATCAAGCCATCATTGAACAACTTAATACCATTGAGCACGTTATGTTAGCGGGCTTCACACATCAACCCGTCATTGAACTATCTGAACGTTTGAGTCAATTAAGCCAGGGGCATTTAGGCCATGCCTTTTATGCCAGCGATGGTGCGTCTGCTGTTGAAATCGCTTTAAAAATGAGTCATCACTTCTGGAAAATTCAGGGCAAGTCTGCAAAAAAGAAATTTATTTGTTTACAAAATAGTTATCACGGTGAGACCTTGGGTGCATTAGCAGTAACGGATGTCGCCTTATTTAAACAAGCCTATGGCTCTCTCTTACAAGATGTTTATGTCGTCATGTCTCCCGATGCTCGGCAAGCGCAGTCCAAAGAAAGTGCTGAGGATATCGCTAAACGAGCTATTGCGGACCTTGAGCTGTGTTTACAAAAAAATCACACTGAGATTGCAGCTCTGATTATTGAGCCATTAGTCCAATGCGCTGGGCAAATGGCCATGCACTCGGCCAACTTCGTCCAGAAAGCGGCGGCACTTTGCCAACAATATGGCGTCCATCTCATTGCCGATGAGATCGCAGTGGGGTGCGGGCGTACGGGAACATTCTTTGCCTGTGAACAGGCTGGTATTTGGCCAGACTTCTTAACCTTATCAAAAGGCATTAGTGCTGGATATCTACCCTTATCCGTTTGTTTAACCCGCGACTCTATTTATGCAGCCTTTTATGCCGATGATTTAAATCAAGCATTTCTGCATTCGCATTCTTATACCGGCAACCCCCTTGCTTGTCGAGCAGCCTTAGCAGGATTAGATATCTTCAAAAATGAACAAATACTTTTGAAAAATAAAGAAAGTACAAAAAAGATTTGGGAAGCATTTGCGTGGACGCTCGCTGATGAACGAATTAAGCATGTTCGTCAGAAGGGTATGATCTTTGCATTTGATATTCATGAGCACTCAATTAAAAACCCAGAAACCCTCTCAAAAGAGTTATTTCAAAGGGGGATGCAAGAAGGTGTTTTGATAAGACCAATTGGGCAAACGGTCTATGTCATGCCACCTTATATTCTGAGTGACACAGAAATAGAATTAATGAGTAAGGGTATTTGCCAAGCCCTTAATAAAACCCTAAATACCTCTAAATAGTCCTAAAGATATCTAGCAGATATGTTCTTTGTAAAAAACCAAATTACTCAGGGACTAGCAGAACTAGATGCTCAGTTACTCAGGCGCAAGATCCGAACCGTTGAATCCCCATGTGGCACACGAATACACATTGCAGGACGAGAACTACAAGCCTTTTGCAGCAATGACTACCTCGGCTTTGCCAACCACCCTGAACTAATTAATGCACTTGCAGAGGGAGCGCGGCGATTTGGGGTTGGCAGCGGCGCCTCACATTTAATTAGCGGGCATCAAACGATTCATGATTTGCTAGAAACAAAACTGGCTCAGACCCAAGCTCAATCAATACCTAAGGCTAACGCCCTGTTTTTTTCTACCGGCTATCTAGCCAATATTAGTGCGATTACTGCACTCAGCAATCTCAAGAGTAGTGCTTCCAGAATCTATTCAGCTCGCCTAAATCATGCCTCTCTAATTGATGGCGTCCGGCTCGCCAAAGGGCAAAGTAATGCCGATGTGTTTATCTTTGATCATCGCGATCTGGGTCCGCTCGGGGATGAACTCAAACGAGATTCTTCTGAGCACATACTCATCGTCATTGATGGTGTCTTCAGTATGGATGGCGATTTAGCACCAATAGGCGAACTACTTCAACTAGCTGAGCAGCATGATGCCTTACTTTTAATCGATGATGCCCATGGCTTTGGTGTTTTAGGAAATCAGGGTCACGGCATTTTGGAAGATAGTGGTCTTTGCTCCGAACGTCTTATTTATATTGGCACTCTTGGCAAAGCAGCAGGCCTCAGTGGAGCGTTCGTTTGTGCTCATGAGCTCCTGATTGAGTGGTTAATTCAAAAGGCTCGCCCCTATATTTACAGTACCGCAAGTTCTCCTGCTGTAGCCTTTGCCTTAATACAAAGTCTTGATCTGATAAAAGGTCGAGTTGGTCAGGAAGCCCGTACCAAACTGCGAAGCAATATCACGCATTGGCAAAATCTCGCACAATTTAAGACCTGGCAAATATTAAAGTCAGATACTGCAATTCAGCCCATTGTCGTCGGAAGCAATGAAACTGCACTTCAACTAGCCAAAGATTTAGACCTTGCCGGATATTGGATTCCGGCGATTCGTCCGCCTACCGTGCCACAAGGAATGTCTCGTTTGCGAATGACTCTGTCTGCCACCCACACCCACGCTGAGATTTCTGTATTAGCAAAAACTCTTTTCGATCTTGAATCGAAGGGATGGTCATCATGACACATTCTTACTTTATTACTGGTACCGATACAGAGGTTGGCAAAACTTTAGTAACGGCTGCTATCGTCTATAAATTAAATCAATCTAAGCATGGCTCTGCTTCAGCCTTTAAACCTCTAGTTGCAGGCACTTACATTGACCAAGTCGGTCAATTACGTAACGAAGATATTGAGACCTATGTAATTGCTGGTGGTAATAAAATTCCAAGGGAGTTCCTCTGCCCATATGTCCTTGAATTTCCAGCCGCGCCCCATTTGGTAGCAAAAGAAAAAGGTGTCAAATTAGATCCGCAAGAAATGCTCAAGGGTTTTCAAGGAATTCAACATACTGTGGATCATGTGATTGTGGAGGGAGCTGGCGGCTTCTTGACCCCAATCAATGAGACGCAGGATCTCTCTGATTTTTGCAAACTAATCGATCTTCCCCTTATTTTGTCTGTAGGTATTCGTTTGGGTTGCTTAAATCACACTTTATTAACGGTGGAAGCCATTGAAAAAAGAGGTTTGAAGTTAGCCGGCTGGGTCGCTAACTGTATTAGCCATGAAATGCCATACCGCGATGAAAACATCAACGCACTTCGTGACCTTATTACTACACCCTTACTGGGCGTGATTGAGCACTTACCAAAATCCCTGCAAAAAGCAGTTAATGCGCCTTATTCTTTAGAGGCAATCAAGTTTGCTGCCGATTCTATAGTGCTACCAAACGAAGAATTTGACTAAGCATTACTCTCATCGCGCAGAACACGGCGCAAGATTTTGCCCACATTATTCTTGGGAAGGCTTTCTCTAAACTCAATTTGTGTTGGCCGTTTGTAGTGCGTAAGCTCTCGATTACAAACGTCCATGATGAGACTCTCGGTGACATTTAAATCTTCACGCACTACAAATAACTTAACTGCCTCTCCAGACGATGTCTGTCGCACACCAACAACAGCGCACTCAACCACGCCCGGAATCGAAGCGACGATATCTTCCACTTCATTCGGATAAACATTAAAACCAGCCACTAAGATCATGTCTTTTTTTCGATCAACAATTTTAAAATAACCGGCCTCATCCATTAAACCAATATCACCCGTTCTAAAGTAGCCATCCGATCCCAAGACATTGGAGGTTTCGCTCTCTTGTTGCCAATAGCCTGACATCACTTGTGGTCCGCGAATATAAATTTCACCAACCTGACCTGCTACTAAATCTCGCCCATCCTCATCACGGATACACATCTCGGTATCGGGTAGCGGTAAGCCAATCGAGCCCGTAAATTCTTGAGCAAGTGGCGTGTTACAAGATGCCACTGGTGAGGTTTCCGACAAACCATACCCCTCAGTAATAACCGTTCCTGTTAATGCCTGCCAACGCTCCGCCACAGATCGTTGTACCGCCATACCCCCGCCAATAGTTAGGGCCCAGCGCGAGAAATCTAAATCGGTAAACTTAGAGTTATTGAGCAGCGCCTGAAACAAGGTGTTAACGCCTGGGAATACATTTATTTCTGGAAATTCTTTCAAAATTCCAATCAAGTTCGGCAGGTCGCGGGCGTTAGGAACCAAAAGAATCCGTGCTCCAAGACGCATACCTAATAAACCACAGCCCGTTAATGCAAAGATGTGATACATCGGCAAAGCACATAAAAAATGCCAGGCTTCTATAGTCTTGCGTTGCTGAATGGGTTTTAGCCATGCCTCAATTTGCATGACATTTGCAATTAAATTTCGATGGGTCAGGATCGCACCCTTCGATATACCCGTCGTACCGCCTGTGTACTGCAGTAGAGCTATATCGCTCTGCGATATAGCTGGTTTTTGATAGCTTAGCTGCGCTCCACGCTCAAGCGCTTGACTAAATTGAATACTCTGTAAGTGATTGGGTAATACGTATGGAACTACCTTGCGCTTAAATGTACGAATAAAGCGATCTAACCAAGGGCCCTTCCAACCCAACATCTCGGCGATGCTAGTGATCACCACATGCTTAAGTGCAATCGCTTGCCCTTCTATTGCAAATGCATCCTCAAGAGTTTTACCAAAATGCTCCAGCAATAAGATAGTCTCTGCACCACAATCACTTAATTGTGCAGATAACTCTCGGGGCGTATACAAAGGATTAATACTGACAACAATATATCCAGCTCGCAATACCGCATATAAAGCAATTGGATATTGTGGAATATTGGGCAGCATGATAGCTACCCGCGCACCTTTCTTTAAACCTAAGCTTTGTAGATATGTAGCCAGCTTTTTAGAGGCATGATCAATGACTTGATATGAAAAATGCTTCCCCATACACCAATACGCTGGCTGATTAGCATACTTAGTAAATGACTCATCCAAAAGATCTAATAAAGAGCCATATGCTCCGTAATCGAGCTCATGCGGCACGCCAGCAGGGTAGGACGAACGCCATGGTTTATGGGTAATCATCAGTATTTATTGCACTTTTTTTCAGTTAAATCGCCTTAATGCTTAGTGTATCGCTTTGGGCTAATATTGTTCTATGAGAATCCTTCCTGAAATCCTTGAATCTGCCCAATCGATTGCACAAATCCGCCGCAATATTCATGCTCATCCGGAGTTGCGTTTTGAGGAAAAACGGACCGCTGAGTTAGTGGCAGAGGCACTTTCTAGCTGGGGAATCCCAGTATTTAAAGGTTTGGGTAAAACTGGGGTGGTCGGACGGATTGATGGCGAGCTTGGTCCCGGAAAAATGATTGGTCTGCGAGCCGATATGGATGCCCTGCCCTTACAAGAAAAAAATACCTTTCCCCACGCCTCTACCCATGCTGGAAAAATGCATGCCTGTGGTCATGATGGCCATACTGCGATGCTGCTAGGTGCGGCGCAATACTTATCCAATCATCGTGAGTTTAAGGGTAGCGTTGTCTTTATCTTTCAACCTGCTGAAGAAGGTGGTGCGGGTGCACAAGAAATGATTAATGATGGTCTCTTTGAGCAATTTCCTTGCGATGCTGTCTTTGGCATGCATAACTGGCCCGGATTGGGTGAGGGGCACTTTGGTGTAATAAGCGGCCCTATGATGGCCTCGAGCAATGAGTTCAGTATTGAAATTCAGGGGAAAGGTGGCCATGCAGCACTTCCTCACAATAGTGCCGATCCTGTAATGGCTGGTGTTCAGATTGCCCAAGCCCTACAAAGCATCATTACCCGTAATAAGCGCCCTGTTGATGCAGCAGTGATCTCCATTACGCAGTTTCATGCGGGCGAGACCAGTAACGTTATCCCGGATACCGCCATCTTAGGCGGAACGGTTCGGACCTTTACTCTTGAAGTATTAGACTTAATCGAGCGCCGCCTTAATGAGATTAGCAATCAAGTTGCGGGGGCATTTGACTGCAAAGCCAGTATTGCATTCAAGCGTAATTATCCGCCCCTCATTAATCATGAAAAAGAAACAGAGTTTGCAAGCAAGGTCATGAAAGAACTGGTTGGAGCAGAACGCGTTAATTTGCGCATTGATCCCACTATGGGAGCAGAAGACTTTGCCTTCATGCTTCTTAAAAAGCCAGGATGCTATGTATTTTTAGGGAACGGTGATGGCGATCACCGAATTGCTGGTCATGGAATGGGGCCATGCCATTTGCATAACCCCTCATACGATTTTAATGACGCACTAATTCCTGTGGGCGTTAATTACTGGGTTCGGCTAGCACAAACCTACTTAGCCTAAAAAGGCTAAGAAAACTAGCGATTCTTAAACTGGGCAGGTCGCTTTTCTAAAAACGCAGCCATACCCTCCTTTTGATCTTCAGTTCCAAAACAAGCATGAAAGAGTCTTCGCTCAAAACGAATTCCTTCGCTCAAGCTCATCTCAAAGGCCACATTTACACTTTCTTTCACCATCATTAGAGTAAGAAGTGGCATCGCTGCAATGGTTTGTGCGATTGCTTTAGTTTCGACCATCAATTGAGCGGCTGGATAAATGCGCGCCACCAAACCACTGCGCTCGGCTTCTGTAGCATCCATCATTCGTCCAGTTAGACATAGATCCATTGCTTTGGACTTCGAGACTGCGCGTGTCAATCGTTGCGTACCACCCGACCCCGGAACAATGCCGAGCTTTACTTCAGGTTGAGCAAATTTAGCGGTGTCAGCCGCAATAATCATGTCGCACATCATGGCAAGTTCACAGCCACCGCCTAGAGCGTAGCCAGACACTGCGGCAATCACTGGTTTACGAACCTTAGTGAGTGTTTCCCAATTACGGCTAATGAAGTTATTGCGATAGGTCTCCTGAAAATCAAGCTCTGCCATCTTGCCAATATCTGCACCAGCAGCAAATGCTTTCTCGCTTCCGGTAATAATCATGCAAGCAATCGAGTCATCCGCATCAAACTTTAATAAGGCAGTGCCGAGCTCGTTCATTAACTCATCATTTAGTGCATTGAGGACCTGAGGTCGATTTAAGGTAATGATGGCAACCTTGCCTTCGATCTCCGTTAAGATGGTGTTGTATGACATTTTTAATCCCTTCGCGGTAGCAATAACCAAACACGACCATTTTGCTTCATTCTGCCTGCTAATTCACCAGCCTCATCACCAGTTCCCCAGAAATAATCAACCCGCGCTGGCCCCACGATCGCCTTACCGGTATCTTGGGCCATGACTAAGCGTCGTATAGGCTGGTTACTTAAGGGTTGTGTAGTTTCTAGAAAAACCGGCGCTCCTAGCGGAATAGCACGGGGATCAATAGCAATGCTGCGTCCTGGACTTAATGGCACACCCAAGGCGCCGATCGGTCCTAAATCCTGATTCGCGGATGGCGGCAGTTCTTTGAAGAATACAAAGCGCGGATTAGCATTGAGCATCTCTTGAACCTTATTCGGATTACGCTTTCCCCACTCCGAAATTCCTTGCATCGTCGCTTCTGCACGTGTAATTTCTTTACGATCCAAGAGCCACTGTGCACTGGATTTAAAGGGTTGGTCATTAGTTCCAGCAAAGCCAAAGCGCACGATCTGTCCACCATCAAGGCGAATCTTTCCTGACCCCTGTATCTGCATAGACGCAGCTGCAATAGGGTCTTCTACCCAAGCAATTTCAGAACCCTTTAGCAAACCAGAACTTACCAACTCTGCACGTGTTGGTGCTGGATTAGGCTTTGCTCTCGCCCACGTTTTAGGATAAGCATATAAGGGAACGGAATAGCGCTCTGTTCGAACCCGGGAGCCGTTCATAATAGGCTCGTAATAGCCAGTGACCAGCCCCTCGGACTTTCCAGTTACCTGATTGCGAACCGAGTAGGCCCGAAAGTGATTCTCAAAAAACGCTTTGGCGTCTCTAGGCTTTTGAGCATTGGCGCGATCACAAACCGAAATCCAGTTGACCGGGCCGGTCTTACGCTTTCGTAAGGCATTGCAACTTTGTAGCCATGCCTGCCAAGCATCGGCAAGCGCATCTTCATTCCATCCTGGGATGTCACTGAAGTTTACTGGGGACAAACTAGCTGATGAGGCAGCATCTTCAGTTACGACCGTCTCAATGACTTTGGGAGTGCGCGGTAAAGATGAAGACGCCGATGGTCCGGAGCTGGATTTTGTAGGGGGTGTTGCGCAAGAAATCAAGAGCAAACTTGCCATTGCAGCGATTATGGGAACAACGAAGGCTGATTTGCGATTTACAATTACACGCAGGAAAGAGAATAAGTCCATGCTCGCTCAATTATTTGATGAATACCCAATGCTCTTGTTTGTTCTAGAGGGACTACTTGCCCTAGTGATTCTATTGACTATTGTATTTTGGACGGGCAAAGGCAGAAAAGACTAAGGCTTAGTCGGCCAAAATCTTAGAAAGGAAGTCTTTTGCCCGCGGGGAACGGGCATCTGGATTACCAAAAAACTCATCTCGTGAGCAATCCTCCACAATGATTCCTTTATCCATGAATATAACTCGGTGACTCACTTTTTTGGCAAATCCCATCTCGTGAGTAACCACACACATGGTCATGCCCTCTTGCGCAAGCTTCACCATGACATCCAAGACCTCCCCAACCATTTCAGGGTCAAGGGCTGAGGTCGGCTCATCAAATAACATCACCATTGGATCCATACATAGAGCGCGCGCAATCGCAACCCGTTGTTGCTGACCGCCAGACAGTTGGCCTGGGAACTTATCCTTTTGCTCTAGCAAGCCCACGCGCTCGAGGTATTTAAGGCCATGCTGTTTAGCATCTTCTAGAGAGCGATTGAGTACTTTAATTTGGGCGATGGTTAAGTTTTCCATGACCGAGAGATGCGGAAACAACTCAAAGTGCTGAAACACCATGCCAACCTTTGCCCGCAACTTCGGTAAATCTGTTTTAGGGTCATGTAAACGAATACCGTTCACAATAAGTTCACCCTCCTGAAATGGCTCAAGGGCATTAATCGTTTTAATCAGGGTTGATTTGCCAGATCCTGATGGTCCGCAGATCACCACAACCTCCCCCTTTTTAATAGTGGTCGAGCAATCGGTCAGAACCTGAAACTGACCATACCATTTTGAAATATGTTGTAACTCAATCATTTCTATTTACTTTCTAAACTCATCGAATGATGGCAACTTTTTGCTGAATCCTGCGAACGATTCTGGATAGGGTGAAACAAATCAAGAAATAGGTAACTGCGGCTAGTAAATAGGTTTCAATTGGACGCCCAAAGTTTTTACCAGCAATCTCAAAACCTTTTAATAAATCATAGGCACCAATTGCATAGACTAGCGAAGTATCTTGGAACAAAATAATGGTTTGGGTCATAAAGACAGGGATCATGTTGCGAAATGCTTGGGGTAGCACAACCAATCGCATATTTTGGGCATAACTCATTCCCAATGCCTGTCCAGCATAAACCTGACCACGCGGTATTGACTGAATACCGGCACGCACAATTTCTGAGAAAAATGCTGCCTCAAATGCAATGAATGTAATGATGGCTGATAAATTAACACCGATTGGTTTACCAATCATCAGCGGAATCAACAGGAAGAACCACAAAATCACCATTACCAATGGAATAGAGCGCATGGTATTAACGTATATCGTCGCAGGCATAACCAACCATGGCTTACCCGATAAACGCATTAGCGCTAATACGGTACCAACAATAATTCCCCCAAAAGTGGCAATCACCGTAAGCTGAATACTAAAGATCAAACCTTTTTGAAGGTAGCTGGTAAATAACGCCCAGTTGTAAAAACTTAGATCAATATCCATGTGTCGTCGTATCCCCTGATTTAATGAGAGCCTGAGGCACTGGGAGCAATAAAACCAGGCACACGGGATTTTTTCTCGATCCAGGCCATGATTCGGTTAACCGAGAATGCCGAGATGACATAGAGACCCGTAACCGCAAGATAAATTTCAATGCCACGTGACGTTTCTTCTTGTGCTTGCATTGCAAATAAGGTGAGCTCAGGTACAGAAACCGCAAAGGCAACCGAAGAGTTCTTTACTAAATTCATACACTCTGATGTAAGGGGGGGGATAATGATGCGCAGGCCCATGGGCAAAATCACATAGCGATAGCTTTGGGTGGTTGTCATCCCCAAAGCAATGGCAGCATTACGCTGACCTGATGGCAAGGATTGAATACCTGCACGCACCTGCTCCGCAATACGGGCCGATGTAAATAAACCTAAGGCGATACTCACCAATAAATAGGATGGGAACGATTTCATTACTGGGAAAAACGCAGGTACCACGTGGTACCAAAGAAATACCTGAACCAAGAGAGGAATGTTTCTAAATAGCTCTACCCAAACGGTCCCAAGAAAAGCCAAGACCTTGTTTAAAACAGTTGTTGGTGGCAGGGTTCTGAGGGTGCCAATCATCACACCCATCAATAACGCAAGGACCAGACTTAGGCCCGCTACGGATAGGGTCCAACCCCATGCCGTAAGTAACCAATCTAAATAAGTAGGATCGGCATTTGGATCCATGCCAAATAAAAAAGAGAAGCAGCGCGGGGCTGCTTCTCCAGTTAAAGTGTCTTTACAAAAGACACTCCAATCTAAGGTCATATAAAAACTCGCTAAAAACCTTCTACTTACTTCTTTTGATAATCTTCAGCAGGTCTGTCATTTGGACCAGACCAAGCTTGTTTGGTGCTGTCTGAGAGAGCTAAACCAACTCTGGCATTTTTAGGAGGAATAGGCTGCATAAACCACTTATCCCACAATTTTGTCAGAGTGCCGTCTTTCATCATTTTAATGATGCTGTCATCCACGGCTTTCTTGAAGGTTGGGTCATCTTTACGCATCATGATTGCAATCGGCTCTACTGCAATCACCTCACCAACAATCCTAAAATCAGCTGGATTCTTGGCATTGGCAATATTACCGGCCAAAATAGATCCGTCCATCACGAACGCATCGGCACGACCAGATTCAAGCAAGAGAAAACTATCAGCATGGTCTTTACCAAATACTTCTTCAAAATTTACGCCTGTTGCTCTCTCGTGTTTACGTAGTAGCTGTACCGAGGTTGTTCCAGTGGTAGTGGCGACTTTCTTACCATTTAATTGATTTAAGGAAGTAATGCCCGAATTTGCTTTTACTGCAATCCGAATTTCTTCAACGTAGGTTGTTACTGCGAATGCCACATCTTTTTGACGAGTTGCATTATTAGTGGTTGAGCCACACTCAATATCAACAGTCCCGTTTTGCAATAATGGGATACGATTTTGTGAAGTCACTGGACTATATTTAATATCCAATGTTTTCAGGTTCAATTGCTTTTGAATATCACGCAATACATTGTTGCAAATCTCAACATGAAAACCTGCGTACTTACCGTCACCTAATGTGTAAGAAAGTGCACCAGAGGATTCGCGCACACCCATAGTTACCGCTCCGCTAGACCTCATCTTGTCTAGAGTGCTCTGTTGCGCAAATGCCGCAGGGGTAGAAAACAAGCCGATGATTGATATAGCCAACGGCATTAATAAAGTTTTTTTCATAAAAATCCTTTAACAACAAATTAATAAAAACAGCGAGGTATATTTTTAGCAGAAAATGCTCCTGTAATAACCCTAAAATTCTAATAATTAGGGTTAATCCTTAGGGCAATTGCCCCTACTAAAAAGGCTTTAATGCAAGATTCTTGGCATTACCAAGGCAAATTCTGGAATATCTGCTTGGAAAAATTGAGCGTCCTCAGTTACACAGAAATACTCACCACGCATGGTACCGGCTGGGGTGGGCAGAGTTGCCCAACTAGTGTATTCAAAATGCTCCCCAGAACGCAATAAAGGCTGTTGCCCCACCACGCCCAAACCTTTCACCTCTTGGACCTCCCCATCGCCATCGGTGATGAACCAATGCCGTGCGATCAACTGCATCCCCGAAGCACCTGTGTTTCGAATGGTTACGGTGTATGCAAAGGCAAATTGCTGATTTTCAGGATCAGATTGCTCAGGTAGGTATTGTGGCCGAACTGTTACGGTAATTTCTGGTGGATTCATGAACAGCATTCTGCTCTATCCATTACCTGTTCGCAAGCTAGAATCTAGGTATGACAAGCCAAAAAGCCCTAAATTAGCCCCCATATGAGTCAAATAAGCCCAGTTATTGCACCCTCTATCCTGTCTGCAGACTTTGCCAAGCTAGGTGATGAAGTAAGAGCTGTCTTGGATGCAGGCGCAGACTGGATCCATTTTGATGTGATGGATAACCACTACGTCCCTAATTTAACTGTGGGGCCCTTGGTTTGCGAAGCGATTCGTCCTCATGCACTTAAAAATGGTAAGCCTGCAATGATCGACGTACATCTCATGGTTGAACCTGTAGATCGGATCGTGCCTGATTTTGCTAAAGCGGGCGCTAATTTAATCAGCTTTCATCCGGAGGCTAGTACTCATGTGCATCGTACATTGGGTTTAATTAAAGATAATGGCTGTCAAGCGGGCTTAGTTCTTAATCCTGCCACTCCAATTCAGCAGCTAGACCACACACTTGATCAAATTGATTTGGTTCTACTAATGTCTGTTAATCCAGGCTTTGGTGGTCAATCGTTTATACCCGCTACCTTGCAGAAAATTAGTCAGGTCCGCAAAGTACTTGATCAATATCGCGAGACGAGTGGCAGAAGCATTCGTCTTGAAGTGGATGGCGGTATCAAAGTTGATAACATTGCAGCGATTGCCAAAGCGGGGGCAGATACATTTGTTGCGGGCTCGGCCATCTTTGGCAAACTAAATTATCGCGATGTCATTGAGGCAATGCGCCAAGAAATCGCCAAATAGCAATTAGAAGAAATAGAAATTCTGCAATGAATGCTCCCGAATTAAACCAATTTGCCAAACAAGGCTTCAACCGAGTTGCCTTGTTGGCAGAGTCTTTGGTTGCGGATGAAACACCCTTATCGCTTTACCTAAAGCTCACACAAAAATCCGGGCAAAAAAATACCTATTTATTAGAATCCGTCTACGGTGGTGAACGCTTTGGTCGTTACTCGATCATTGGCTTACCAGCTCGCACTCTATTAAGGAGTGTGGGTACTCCCGAATTTCCAATCAATGAAGTGGTGCTCAATGAAAAAGTAGTAGAAACCAATCAAGATAATCCGCTTGATTTTATTGATAGCTATTTCAAGCGTTTTAAGGTTGCGCTCCAAGCAAACTTACCCCGTTTTTGTGGTGGGCTTGCGGGTTACTTTGGCTACGATACCGTTCGCTATATTGAGAAACGACTTGCCAAGCATTCTCTTCCCGATGAAATCGGTGTTCCTGATATTCAATTAATGCTGACTGAAGAATTGGCGGTACTCGATAATGTCGAAGGAAAGATTTATTTCATTATTTATGTTGACCCAAAAGATGAAAATGCCCATAAAGCTGGTACAGCTCGCTTGGCTGAATTGCAAGCGCAACTAAATAACATTGTCCCCACTGAAAAAGAATTACCTGCAAACCAAAACAAAGAGGTCGATATTGAATTAATTCGAAAGTTCAAGGCGGCTAACTTTGAGAATGCAGTACGCAAGACCAAAGAATATATTTTGGCTGGTGATTGTATGCAGGTAGTGATTGGTCAACGTATCAGCCGTCCCTACTCCCAATCGCCTCTGCAACTTTACCGTGCCCTACGCTCATTAAATCCATCGCCGTACATGTATTTCTATGACTTTGGGAATCTACAAATTGTGGGCTCGTCACCAGAAATCTTGGTGCGTCAAGAAAAGCGTGAAGATCGAAAGATTGTGACCATTCGGCCACTAGCTGGAACCCGTCGTCGGGGTGCCACACCAGAAGAAGATGCACAATTAGCGAAAGAGCTCTTAGCGGATCCGAAAGAAATTGCCGAGCATGTCATGCTAATTGACTTGGCCCGAAATGATGTAGGCCGTATTGCCAAAACCGGTACGGTCAAGGTGACTGACTCGATGGTGATTGAGAAATATTCCCATGTACAACACATTGTCAGCTCTGTTGAGGGTGAACTCAAGGACAATATGAGCAATATGGATGTCTTACGCGCCACCTTCCCGGCTGGAACCCTATCGGGCGCCCCGAAAATACGGGCAATGGAAATCATTGATGAAATGGAAATCACCAAACGTGGTATTTACGGTGGCGCTGCTGGATACCTCTCATTCTCAGGTGATATGGATGTCGCTATTGTGATTCGTACTGGGGTCATCAAAGACGGGATGTTGCACTCGCAAGCAGGTGCTGGTGTAGTGGCAGACTCCGACCCCACATCGGAGTGGAAAGAAACGGAAGCGAAGGCACGCGCAGTTTTAGCGGCAGCTGATTTGGCAGAAGCCTCAAGGGGCTCATAACCATGCTTTTAATGATTGATAACTACGATTCGTTTACCTTTAACCTAGTTCAGTACTTTGCTGAACTCGGCGAAGAGGTGAAAGTTGTTCGTAACGATGAGATTGGTGTGAGTGATATCGCTACCATTAAGCCAGACCGTATTTGTATTTCTCCGGGGCCATGTAGCCCTACCGAAGCAGGTATCTCTGTAGCCACGATCCAACAATATGCTGGGAAGATTCCGATCCTGGGTGTATGTCTAGGGCATCAAGCGATTGGAGAGGCATTTGGTGGGAAAGTTATTCGAGCGAAGAAAGTAATGCATGGCAAAACCGATGTGATTCATCATACGGGCGAAGGTGTTTTTAAGGACTTGCCTGAGCGCTTTAGGGTTACCCGTTATCACTCGCTCGCAATTCAAAAAGCATCTCTACCAACTTGCTTAGCGATTACGGCAGAAACGGATGATGGTGAAATCATGGGCGTAAGACATAAAGAATTCATTGTTGAAGGGGTGCAATTTCATCCTGAGTCTATTTTGTCTGAACAAGGGCACGCCTTGCTCAAAAACTTTTTACACATGAAGTAACTCTATCTCTATGGCAATGACCGCATCAGCAGCCTTACAACATTTAATTGAAGGCAAAGAACTACCCAGAGAAGACATGATTAATATCATGCGGGGAATCATGGGTGGTGAGCTTCCTGGGCCAATGGTTGCTGCTATCTTGGTTGCCCTGCGCAGTAAAAAAGAATCCCCTGCTGAAATTGCTGCCGCAGCACAAGTCATGCGTGACTTTGCTACACCAGTAAGTGTTGGCGATAAGACCCACTTAGTGGATGTAGTTGGCACGGGTGGCGATGGCGCACATACCTTCAATATCTCAACCGCATCGATGTTTGTTGCATGTGCCGCCGGAGCAAAAATTGCGAAGCATGGTAATCGTGGGGTAAGCAGTAAATCTGGTAGTGCTGATGTCTTAGAAGCTCTTGGTGTGAAACTAAATCTATCAGCCGAGGCTGTTGGTCGGTGTATTGAGCAAATTGGGCTAGGTTTTATGTTTGCCCCTAACCACCACCCGGCCATGAAAAACGTTGTCCCGATCCGCAAAGATCTGGGCGTACGAACCATCTTTAACATCCTAGGTCCACTTACTAATCCAGCCAAGGCACCTAATATTTTGATGGGCGTATTTAACTCAGAGCTTGTTGGTATTCAAGCAAAAGTATTACAACTCTTGGGGGCCGAGCATGCCTTAGTAGTGCATGGCAAAGATGGTCTTGATGAAATTACGCTGTCGGGGCCAACTGTCATTGCTGAGCTTCTAAATGGTCAGATTAAAGAATATGAGATCTCCCCTAGTGATTTTGGAATGGCAACCGCCTCTCTTGAATCCCTCAAGGTGAAGGATGCTAATGAGTCCAAAGTGATCATCTTGCAAGTTCTTAATAAACAATCAGGCCCTGCTTCTGATATTGTTTCTATAAATGCAGGCTCAACACTTTATGCTGCAAATGTTGCGCCCAGTATTCAAGTGGGTGTTGAGATGGCTAAAGATGCCATTGCTTCCGGTAAGGCGAAGCAAAAGTTAGACGAGCTCGTTACTCTCTCGCAATCCTTGGTAGGATAATCATTTCATGAGCGATATTCTTTCTCGGATCCTAGATATCAAGAAACAGGAAATTAGTGCTGCAATGCGCTTAATATCTAGTGACGCATTGCTCCAACAAGCGATTCAGAACAATCTGAATGAGAATCTAAAGCCACGGGGCTTTTCTAGGTCTCTCATTAATTCGGTAGCAAGCGGTAAGCCTGGCATCATTGCGGAAATTAAAAAGGCAAGCCCTAGTAAAGGAATCCTGCGCGAGCCATTTCATCCAAAAGAGATTGCACAAAGCTATGCAGAGCATGGCGCTACCTGCTTATCAGTCTTAACAGATAAAGATTATTTTATGGGCTCACCCGAGTTTCTCAAAGAAGCTAGAGCTGCTTGTTCTCTACCAGTGATTCGCAAGGATTTCATCATTGATCCCTATCAGGTCTATGAGGCCAGAGCAATGGGTGCCGATGCCATTTTGCTGATTGTTGCCGCGCTTGAGCCCAGCCAAATGAAAGAGCTTGAACTCTGTGCAATTGAGAACCAACTCGATGTCTTGGTTGAGGTACACGATGGTCTTGAACTTGAAGCGGCCCTAGATTTAAAAACCGCTCTTTTAGGTATCAATAATCGGAATCTCAAAACCTTTGAAGTTAGCTTGCAAACCACCCTTGATTTACTATCTTCAATCCCCAAAGAAAAGCTGGTGATCACTGAGTCCGGAATTCTTCATTCTGCCGACGTAAAAACGATGCGTGATGCTGGTGTTAATGCCTTCTTAATTGGTGAAGCTTTTATGCGTGCTGCCAATCCAGGTAAAGCACTTGCTGATTTATTTCAGTAATAACTCAGACGTTAAATAAGAAGTTCAGTACGTCGCCATCTTTGACGATGTACTCTTTGCCCTCGGCACGCATCTTGCCAGCTTCTTTAGCGCCGTGCTCACCTTTGAGCTGAACGAAATCTTCGTAAGCAATGGTCTGTGCACGTATGAAGCCGCGCTCAAAGTCCGTATGGATCACACCGGCTGCTTGGGGCGCCGTATCGCCAATATGAATAGTCCAAGCCCTAACCTCTTTAACGCCCGCAGTAAAGTAAGTTTGCAGACCCAATAAACTGTAACCCGCTCTAATGACGCGATTTAATCCGGGCTCGCTCATTCCCAAGTCTGCTAAGAAGGCATTTTTATCAGCATCATCCAAATCTGCAATCTCAGCTTCAATTGCTGCGCAAACCGCTACAACCGGAGAGTTCTCTTTCGCTGCATGCTGCCTGACGGCTTCGAGATGGGGATTATTTTCAAAGCCATCTTCTTTAACATTGGCCACATACATCGCTGGCTTTGCGGTAATTAAACAAAATGGTTTGAGAATGGCCTGCTCTTCTTTGCTTAAACTAAGACTGCGAACTGGTAAAGCCTGATCGAGTTGCGTCTGAACTTTGGTGAGTACTGCAACAAGGGCGGCGGCTTCTTTATCATTTCCAGATTTAGCCGCCTTGGTATAGCGCTGAAGGACTTTCTCAACCGTTCCCAAATCAGCTAAGGCCAGCTCGGTATCGATCACTCCAATATCCGCCAGAGGGTCAATCCTCCCAGCCACATGGATGACATTAGCATCTTCAAAACAACGTACCACATGCGCGATGGCATCGGTCTCCCGAATATTAGCCAAGAATTGATTACCTAAGCCTTCACCCTTAGAGGCACCAGCAACTAGGCCCGCAATATCCACAAACTCGACCGTAGCGGGGACAATTTTCTCGGGGTGCACAATCTCAGCCAAAGCTTCAAGCCGAGGATCCGGCACCTCCACCATGCCCACATTGGGCTCAATGGTGCAAAAGGGGTAATTTTCAGCTGCAATCCCCGCTTTAGTCAGGGCATTAAACAGGGTAGATTTACCTACATTGGGTAGGCCGACGATTCCGCATTTGAGTGACATGTCGCCATTGTAAATGGGCTCGATTCGATATCATCATGGTATGTCTGTTCAAACCCAAAATAGCCCCAAATTAGTCAATCCAAGAAAAGCCCAAAACGGTGCCGATTTTTGCGTTGTTGGTGGCGGCATTGTGGGTAAATCTAGTGCATTAGGGTTGGCGCAGTTAGGCTACTCCGTAATTCAAATTGCTCCTGATCTAGATAAAAATATGACGCCCCCAACAAAGAACTTCGGGCAACGTATCTATGCAATCGCGCCGAGCGCCAAACGTCTACTGACAGAACTCAATATTTGGCATGCCCTGGATCATAATCGGATTCAGGCTGTAAGAGATATGCGCATCTTTGGCGATCGCGGACAGCCCAAGGATCAATTGCACTTTTCTGCTTTTGAGGTAGGGCGTCCAGAGTTGGCGTGGATCATTGAAGCTGACTTAATTGAAGCCACCCTTGATCAGGCAATTCGTTTTCACAAAAAAATTATCAATATCAATGCCAGCGTCACCGATATTCGACTTGAGAAAGATAAAAATCCTATCCTCGTTCTTAATCAGGGCGAAGAGATTGTGTCGCAATTAATCCTTGCGGCTGATGGTGTGCGCTCACCATTACGCTCGGCCATTGGCATTAACGCCTTGGAGGATGACTATCAGCAAATGGCTGTGGTTGCTAACTTTAGCTGCTCACAGCCTCATCTTGAGACTGCCTATCAGTGGTTTTTGCCCGAAGGTAATGTCTTGGCCTTACTTCCACTGCCCTCTCAACAAGTTTCAATGGTTTGGTCATGCTCGCCGGAATATGCTAGCCATCTCCTTCGGCTCACTCCTGAAGCATGGTTAACACTTTTACAAGAGCAATCTGCTGGGGCGATTGAAAAGGCATTAGGTACTCTGCAATTGCAATCTACACCAGCGAGCTTCCCCCTCAAGCGCCTTAAGTCTCAAGGTCTGATTGGGCCACAATATGATCCAAAGGTCATTTTGCTGGGAGATGCCGCACACGTCATGCACCCTCTGGCTGGGCAAGGTCTAAACCTAGGGCTACGGGATGTAGCAAATATGTTGGAGGTGTTCAAAAACAAAGAAGGGTTTAGGGTGCTTGCTGATCGTGTCTTACTACGTCGCTACGAGCGTCAACGCGAGGGGGATACCAGCTCTCTTCTTTGGCTTACAGATCGCCTAAAGAAGTTATTTAGTGCGAACAATCCCTTTGAGAAACAAATCCGCAACTGGGGCCTTGGTTTAGTAAACCATAGCCACCTTGCAAAACGACAACTTATTGAACGCGCCCTTGGAGAATAAAAGATGACAAAGAATTTAAAACATGTGAGTATTAGTCTCTTACTTCTTGGTATGGCAAGTTCAGTATTTGCTTTGAATGAGAAACAAATCCGCACAGAGATACAAAAGCGACTGGGCACATCCGCCAACGTCCGTAATGTCACGCCATCACCCATTCCTGGACTATTCGAAGTACAAGTGAATAATGAAATCTTTTATACCGATAGCAATGCCAAATATTTAATCCAAGGTGAAATGGTTGAGTTGGCATCGGGTAATAATTTAACGACTAAACGTCAAGAAGACATTAATCGCATCAAGTGGTCTGAACTTCCGCAAGCACAGGCATTTAAGGTGGTCCGCGGCAATGGTAGTCGTCAAATTGCCGTGTTCTCAGACCCCAATTGTGGTTATTGCAAGCGGCTGGAGAAAACACTCCAACAACTTGATAACGTCACTATTTATAATTATTTGATTCCTATTTTGTCAGCAGACTCTGCCCTCAAATCGAAGCAAATTTGGTGTGCTGCTGATCAGCAAAAGGTATGGAATGACTGGATGCTCAATAATCTGGGGCCCAGTGGTAAATCAGATTGCGCCAATCCTATTGATAAAAATCTTACTCTAGCAAAAAACTATGGCATTAATGGCACGCCCACTATTTTCTTTACTGACGGCAGTCGGTTCCCAGGCGCAGTTCAACTTGCCGATATTGAGAAGAAATTAGCATCACTCAAATAGTTACGACCATGCAAGCCAATGCCATGCCCGCAGTGCAATACACCGTCTGGCCCGATGATTTACACGGGCATCGTTTCATCGTAAAACTAGTGATCGAGCGCCCAGATCCAGCAGGGCAAATAATTGCGATGCCGGCATGGATACCGGGTAGCTATTTAATACGAGACTTTAGTAAACATACTGAAACAATTTCTGCATTTACCTCGATTAAGAAAACTGGGTTGCGCAAATCAATTCCACTTGAGCGGCTCGATAACGATCGCTGGCGCTTACCCAAAAATAGCGCTAGCTGTGAAATCATCACCAAGGTCTATGCTTTTGATCAATCCGTACGTACCGCTTACTTAGATCAAGAGCGCGGTTTTTTTAATCCCACCAGTCTATGTCTAGCCGTTCAAGGTCAAGCTCATCTACCTTGCTCTCTAGCGATTGCCCCACCAACCGACCAGTCCCTGCTAGGGTGGAATGCCCACTGCACACTTGCGCAAGTAAAGACAGATTTGCAAGGCTTTGGTTTTTATCTTGCCAAAAATTATGATGACCTGATTGATCATCCCGTTGCCATGGGTCACTTTGATCTGATTGAGTGGCAATTGTATGGCACCCCCCATGCCATGGCGATCCAAGGTCTTACAGCTGAGCAATCTGAGCTTTTAGATAAAGAGCAGCTTGCCCGAGATCTCTCCAAAATCTGTGCGGAGACCATTCGTCTATTTGAGCCCCGCAAACCAAAGGCACCGTTCTCACGCTACTTATTTATTGTCAATGCTGCATTAGATGGCTATGGAGGCCTCGAGCATCACAATAGCACTGCGCTTTTATGCAAACGCGATCAACTTCCTTACCAAGATCATGACGCCAAGACCCCCAAGAAAACCTATGAGGAGTTCTTGGGCTTATGCAGTCATGAATATTTTCATGCCTGGTTAGTCAAGCGGATTCAACCCAAGGCTTTCCAACCCTATGATCTGGGTGGGCGCAACCATACTCGTCTACTGTGGCTCTTTGAAGGCTTTACCAGCTACTATGATGACCTTCAACTTCTCAGAAGCAAAACGATTAGCCTGCCGCGTTATCTTGAGCTGCTTACGAATAACTGGAATGGCGTCTTACGCAATCCAGGACGTCACAAACAAACTGTAGCTGATAGCTCTTTTGATGCTTGGACCAAGTATTACCAAATGGATGAGAATACTCCTAATGCGGTAGTTAGTTATTACGCAAAGGGCGCTCTCATTGCTCTAGGTCTTGATCTCGTGATGCGCCATCATAGTAGTGGCAAGATATCGTTGGATGATCTCATGCGCTATCTTTGGAAAGAGCATGGCAAACCTTTTTTAGGAATCAATCAATACTCACTAGATTTAGCAATTAGTCAGATCATGGGCATTACCTTTAATAAGGTCTGGCAAGACTTTAAAAAGAATTACATCAATGGCACCCAAGATCTGCCTTTACAACTGTGGTTAACCCAGATCGCCGGAATTTCAGTCTCCCTTAAATCAGCTCGCTTCCTAGATGATCTCAAGCTATCGCTGGGGATCCGTCACGCCGACAGTCATGGCTGGCTTAAGCTAACCCACGTTCTCGATGGTGGTCTTGCCCAACAAGCTGGGCTGGCACCGCACGACCTCATTAGTAGCATTAATGGTCAACGCGTCAACTCCAGTCGACTCGACCCAGTTCTAGCAAGCCTTAAACGCAGCAAACGATTAAGCTTTCATTACTTTCGGCAAGATAAAGAATGTAATGCCAGCATTGCTCTCAAACTCAATAGCCCCGTTCAGTATGAGATCAAAACGAACAAATCCAATTCTTTCTGATTTGATGTAACAGTGAGCAACTTGCTTTCATTGATTCCGAACGATTGGCAAGTATTTCTATCGGATTACTTTGTTTCAAGAGATTGGCAACAGCTCTGTGATGCTTTTGATCAAGAATATCAAATGCGGGGGCAATTCATTCGACCCGATAAAGAGCTCCTGTTTAATGCTCTGAAATTGACTCCTGTTTCTGAGGTCAAAGTAATTCTGCTTGGTCAAGACCCATATCATTCGCCAGGATTAGCACAAGGTCTTGCATTTTCTATTCCGCGTGATATTGCCCTTCGCTCCAAACAATTTCCAAGCTCTCTTCGTAACATTAATAAAGCTCTGCAAATCGAGGGATTTGGCTCCTTAGAAAATGGTGACTTAAGCCATTGGGCCAAACAAGGTGTCCTGCTACTTAATACCGCACTATCTGTTCGACTAGGTGAGACCTGCTCGCACAGTCAATTAGGCTGGGCTAGTTTTGTTAGGGCGATCATCAAAAAACTATCAAGCTCTCAAAAGCATCTGGTCTGGCTTCTCTGGGGCTCGCATGCACAGTCGTTTGAGGAATACATATGCAATGCAAATAATCATTGCATACTGCGTGCCTCCCATCCCTCAGGCCTGGGAGTTTATAAAACAATGCAGCCATTTATTTTCCCAGGGGATCAAGGAAGTTGTGGGCACTTTAGTAAAACAAATAAACACTTGACTGCTCATCAACAAAATACGATCAAATGGGTCGTTGGTGGAGTTGAATCAGAATTTGTTTTAAGGTCTCCTAAGTAAAAGATAAATTTGGGACAAACTAAAAGCTCCCAGAATCGCACACCCCCACTCCAGCATTTGCCCTGAGGTAAATAGGCCAATCATTTGGCCACCATAACTAGTCGCCAGGGCGCCCAGTGCCCCAAGACTAATGGTCCAAAGAAAGACCGATTTAGGACATTTCGCTCTTGCTGAGCCCTTATTACTAGGGGAAAACCCAGGAAAATAGTGGCTTGCAGCCCAGCCCACTGTGCCTCCAACCAACAAATAAGCTAAAAACCCCATTGAAAACACCCCTATTGAGCCCAAGAAATCTATAATTCACGATATGAAGCTGTTGACTTTGGGCATTAACCATCACACAGCGCCAGTTGCCGTTCGGGAGAAAGTAGCCTTTGACCCCGAAGGTCTGCAGGACGCCTTATTCGATCTTCGCTCCCATCTTGGTAGCGTGAATCGGAGCGGTCTGCCTGAAGCCACCATCTTGTCCACCTGTAATCGTACAGAACTCTACTGCGCTGCTAACGATCCTGCCTCTGAAGGTGAATTTCATGAGGCAACTTTTGATTGGTTGGCGAAAAGTCAAAAGCTCGCGCCCAGCATTTTGCAACCCCACATCTACACCTTACCGCAATCCGATGCAGTGCGTCATGCATTTCGTGTAGCGTGTGGTTTAGATTCGATGGTGATTGGTGAGACCCAAATCTTAGGTCAAATGAAAGATGCGGTGCGTACTGCCAATGATGCAGGTGCTTTGGGCACCTATCTTAATCAACTATTCCAAAAAACGTTTTCCGTTGCTAAAGAGGTGCGAGGCTCAACCGAAATTGGGGCACATTCGATTTCGATGGCTGCAGCCTCAGTGCGACTAGCTGAACGTATTTTTGAATCCATTGGCGAACAAAAGATTTTGTTCATCGGCGCCGGTGAGATGATTACTTTATGCGCAACCCATTTTGTAGCCCGTAAACCAAAAGCTACTGCGATTGCTAATCGTACTATTGAACGCGGCCAAGAACTCGCTGAATCTATATCGGCCCAAAATATTGAGGCTGAGTCATTCCGCCTCAATGATCTACCCACACGCTTGCACGAGTTTGACATCATTGTGTCATCGACTGCTAGCCCCTTACCGATCATTGGTCTTGGAATGGTGGAGAGCGCTTTAAAGCTACGTCGTCGCAAACCCATGGTGATGATTGATTTAGCCGTGCCTCGTGATTTTGAACCAGAAATTTCAAGGCTCAATGACGTTTACCTCTATACCGTGGATGACCTCGGAACGATGGCACAGACCGGTGCTAATCTGCGCCAAGCTGCTGTTAGTCAGGCAGAGATCATTATTGAAGAGCGCGTTGGTAACTTTATGCATTGGCTCCAAGGACGCAATGCAGTCCCACTAATACAAGATATTCAGCAGCAAGGTGAGCGCTTACGCCAAATTGAGCTAGAGCGCGCTCTCAAGCGTTTGATACGCGGTGATGATCCCCAAGAAGTCCTTAATGCAATGGCTCAAGGATTAACTAATAAGTTTTTACATGGCTCCTTACATGCTCTACAACATGCCAGCGGTTCTGAGCGCGATGCTCTGATTAAGCTGCTTCCTAAATTATTTACCACTCATTCCAGCCTAGATAAAAATAGCTCCTCAGATAGTCATTAGATGAAATCCAGCATGCGTGCCAAGCTGGAGCATCTCGATGCCCGTTTGGCTGAACTCAATACTATTTTGATGCAAGAAGACTCCACCAAGGATATGGACGTCTATCGCAAGCTCACGCGCGAACATGCTGATATTTCTGCCATCGTCGAGCAATTTGGTCTTTATAAAAAGGCTGAGGAAGATGCCAAAGCTGCCTCTGACATGCGCCTAGATCCCGAAATGAAAGAGTTTGCCGACGAGGAGCAAAAACAAGCTGAAGGTCGTATGACAGATCTCGAGAAAAGCTTACAAACTCTTCTATTACCTAAAGATGAAGACGATGGTCGTAATATCTTCTTGGAGATACGTGCTGGCACTGGCGGCGATGAAAGCGCCCTCTTTGCTGCGGATCTATTGCGAATGTATACCCGCTATGCAGAGCGTCAGGGCTGGAAAGCTGAAATTGTGAGTCAGGCCGAATCTGATCTGGGTGGCTATAAAGAAGTGATTGTGCGACTAAGTGGCACTGATGTATATGCCAAAATGAAGTTTGAGTCGGGCGGTCATCGGGTGCAACGGGTTCCGCAAACCGAGACTCAAGGCAGAATCCACACATCAGCCTGTACCGTTGCTGTGATGCCAGAAGTTGATGAAATTGAGGCTATCAAGATTAATCCGGCAGATCTTCGCATTGATACCTTTCGTGCATCCGGAGCTGGCGGTCAGCACATCAACAAAACAGACTCTGCAGTGCGTATTACCCACCTACCAACCGGAATCGTAGTGGAATGTCAGGATGATCGCAGTCAGCATCGCAATAAAGATCAGGCCATGAAGGTCTTGGTCTCGCGCATCATGGATGCACAACGCAATGCCCAACAAAAAGAGCAGGCCCAAACCCGCAAGTCTTTAGTAGGCACCGGTGATCGCAGTGATCGCATTCGGACCTATAACTTTCCACAGGGCCGCATCACAGATCACCGCATTAATCTAACCTTATACAAAATTGATGCCATGATGGATGGTGATATCAGCGATCTTCTCAATGGCCTTGCCGCAGAGCATCAAGCCGATCTCTTGGCTGCAATGGGTGATTCTTAATCACAGCACTCTTTGTGAGAACTATCAAGGACCTGCTAAGTATTACCCCCATTGATAAGACTGATGCACGAGTTTTATTGGGGCATCTTCTAGAACAATCCCTTGGCTGGTCACGCTCTGCCCTAGTGTCAAAAGACCAAGAAAAACTTCCAGAGTCCCTCATCAGTCAGTGGCAAGAACTCGAAAAAGATCGACTGCAGGGTCTGCCCGTTGCTTATTTAATTGGTAAGAAGGGGTTTCATGGGATTGAATTAAACGTGAACCCCTCGGTTCTCATTCCTAGACCAGAGACCGAGCTCTTGGTAGATCTCGCCATCGAGGAGATCAAATGTCAGATTGCCCATTCTGATCAAGTTTTAAAGCTAAGAGTTCTAGATCTGGGAACGGGCTCTGGGGCAATTGCTTTGGCACTCGCCAATGCGATAAGAGAAAGTGATCAAGACAATCTAAAAATAGAAGTGATTGGGATTGATGCGTCAAGTGACGCCATTACACTTGCTCATCAGAACGCTATAGCCCTTGATTTAAGTGATGTAGTGCAGTTTATTCAGAGTAATTGGTATACAAATATCCCCAAGGAGTGGCTGGGTAGTTTTGATCTAATTTTGAGCAACCCTCCTTACATTGACCCGAGAGACCCGCATCTTCATGAAGGAGATTTGCGCTTTGAGCCGCGCAAAGCCCTGACTGACGAACACGACGGCTTGCAATGCATCCGCCTGATTCTAGATCGGTGTCAGGAGTTTCTAAAGAGGGATGGCCTCATTGCCTTGGAACATGGCTACAATCAGGCAGCGCAGGTTCGCGCTCTACTGAATCAGGCAGGCCTATCGGATGTGGAGTCTCGTCCTGACCTAGCCGGGCATATGCGGATTAGTATTGGCCGTAAGGCTCCTAAAACCCCATTAGCAAATAGGTCATAAAATATGGGGGTTGATTCAATGAAAGGATTTAACCCATGAGTGATGCTCAAACCCGTATTAAAGAGATTGTGACCGGCCATCCTGTAGTCCTTTTTATGAAAGGTACTGCCCAGTTCCCCCAATGCGGCTTCTCCGGTAACGCCATTAATATTTTGCGTGCCTGTGGAGTAGAGACACTGCATACGGTCAATGTCTTTGATGATGAGGCAATCCGTCAGGGGATTAAAGAGTATGCCAACTGGCCGACCATTCCTCAGCTTTATGTCAATGGAGAGTTCATTGGCGGATCTGACATCATGACCGAAATGTACCAAAGCGGCGAGCTTAAAAAGCTTCTTGGAGCTTGATTTACTCCTATCCATTTATCGTTTTAAAAGCTCACCCAGTGGGCTTGGTCTAATTTAGACTAATGCCCATGTCTGATCTTAGTCTTCTAATCCCCGCCCTAAGCTTTGGTATTACCATCGGCTTATTGGTCTATGTTTTTATCTTGCGCTCTCATCAAAAACAAACTGCTGTATCCCTGTTTGAGCAAACTACTCTTTTAAACGCCTTACGCGAAGAACGTGATCAAGCTGTTTTGCATGCTATTCGTTTAGAGGCAGAATTAGATTCTGAGCGCAAGCAAGTACAGAACCGTATTGAGTCTCTCAATGAAGCTAAAGAAGCACTCACTAATCAGTTTAAGAACCTAGCCAATGAGATTTTGGAAGATAAGTCTAGAAAATTTACAGAACAAAACGCGCAGCAATTAGATATCTTATTAAAACCTTTGCAAACTAAGCTAACCGAGTTTAAGGAACAGGTTAGTAACTCCTACGACCAAGAGTCACGTGAGCGCTTTGCTCTGAAGAACGAGATCGAGCGCCTAGCCAATCTAAATCTAAAGATGTCAGATGAAGCAAGATCATTGACCAATGCCCTAAAGGGTGACTCGAAGATTCAGGGTAACTGGGGGGAGCTTGTTTTAGAGTCCATCCTCGAGTCTTCTGGTCTTCGTAAGGGTGAAGAATACCTTGTCCAAGATAGTCATACACAAGCCGACGGCGGAAGACTTCAGCCTGATGTGATCGTTAAGCTCCCCGAAGGCCGACACCTAGTCATTGATAGCAAAGTATCGATTACAGCCTATGCCCGCCATACTGAAGCGGGTGACGATGCGATTGCAAAACAAGAGCTCTTAGCTCATATCCAATCGATCCGTCAACATATTCAAGGGCTATCTGCCAAGAACTATGCAGGTATCGCTGATTTATCTACCGTTGATTTTGTGCTGATGTTTATCCCCATTGAGCCAGCATTTTTAAGTGCACTTAAGGCTGCACCTAATTTATATCAAGAGGCCCTTGCTAAAAATATTGTCTTGGTCTGTCCCAGCACTCTGATGGCAACACTCCGAACAGTTGCTCACTTATGGCGCCAGGATCAACAGAATAAGAATGCAATGGAAATTGCACGTCAGTGCGCAAATCTCTATGATAAGTTTGTGGGGTTTGTAGAGGACTTAGAGCAAATTGGAAAGCGTCTTGATCAAGCCCAATCAAGCTACCATGACGCCTTTAATAAGCTCAAGTCGGGTAAAGGTAACTTGATTAAAGCAGCAGAACGCGTTAAGGAGTTGGGTGTGAAACCCAATAAAGTAATTGCTAATAATTTACTAAATCACGAAGAAGAATAAAAATTCAACACTGAATAAAAAAACCCGCCCATATAGGGCGGGTTCTTGACTCATAAATCCTACTGGTAAAACTAGCTCAATTAAGCAGCCTTACGTTTAGCCGGAGCAGCAGCTTTTTTTACTTGAGCAATTTGACCTTGGAATGCTTCGAAAGCTTGGTCAGCAGATTTCTCTACCGTTGCCATTGCATCTTTACTGGCTTCACGGAACTGCTCAAAACCCTGCATCACCGAGTTCATCGAAGTTTTGAATGCAGATACAAATACATCCGAACCGGCTGGTGCGTTAGCAGCTAATGTATTTACCCAATCTTGCATACCAACTTGAGTTTGTTCAATGCTAGCTTCTACAACGTTAGCGAACTCTTTGCCGCTCTCACGCAATACTTTCGTAACTTTACGCTGATGAGCAATCGCCTGATTACCTACTTCCTGCAAAGTTTCAGCTTGAAGGAACTCGCTCACGTCTTTTGGATCTTTAGCGGTGATTACCTGCTGAATGTTCTCTTGAGCATTCAGAAGTGCGTTCTTGGATGCGTCGTAATTGAGTTCTACGAGCTTTTGTGCATTCTCAAGAGCGGCTTCGCCCAAGGAAAATACAGTCTCGAGGTTCTTGCTCTGAATTTGCGACAATTTTGCTGTTACTTGATCTTGATTCATGGTGTACTCTCCATTAAGTTAATGTATTCAATACTGCACTGCACCATGAAACTATACCCAATTTTTTGCTGCTCTGCAATAAATATTATTGCTCTGCAACATAAAAGTCTCTAATCTATTAAATAGTCATTTTAAATCAATAGCTTATACATATTTAGTGTAATTAATTTATGAGTAATTCTAATCGGTCTTACCCCAAAATTGCTACAGCAGCCTGCTTTGGCACCTTTCTGGAGTGGTATGACTTTCTTACCTTTGCAACCCTTGCGGTGGCTTTTGCACCCTTATTCTTTCCAAGCTCAGACCCAGTTACTGGGCTTTTAGCAAGCCTTGCTACCTTTGGGGCTGGGATGATTGTGCGGCCCTTGGGGGCGGCCTTCTTTGGCTCCCTCGGGGACCGCATTGGCAGAAGGCCCGTCTTTCTAATCACAATCTCTTTAATGGGTGGGGCTACATTTGCGGTTGGCTTTTTGCCAACTTACGAGCAAATTGGCATTTTGGCGCCCATTCTTTTGGTGAGTTTAAGACTACTTCAGGGCTTATCAGCCGGGGGTGAAATTGGGGGTAGTGCGGTTTTCCTCACGGAACACGCCGGCGACTCTAATAGGGGTTTTAAGACTAGTGTTCTGCAGTTAATGGGTCCTTTGGGTATGCTGGTATCAACCCTCCAACTTCTTTTACTCAATCAATTTCTGGACCCCGCAAGTTTTAAGGAATGGGGGTGGCGAGTACCGTTTTGGTTCTCGATCGTGCTTCTCTTGGTGGCATTAAAGGTGCGTATGACCTTAGAAGAAACACCCATCTTCAAAAATATGCTTGCCAAAGGTGAAACATCAAAATCGCCCTTACGCGATAACTTCAAAGATAAAGAGACCCGCAAGCAAATGTTCTTACTTTTCTTTTGTATCTCAGCCGGTGGCTCTGTTTTATTCTTCTGCGTACAGGTATACACCGGCATATTTATGAAGTCGGCATTACAAATTAACCCACAAATTGTGGATACTTTAACGATTACCGCAACGATAGTTTTGTTCCCATTAACGATTATTTCTGGGGCACTCTCTGATAGGATCGGCCGAAGACCAGTGGTCATCAGCGGATTACTCCTTGGCACAATACTGATTCAGCCGGCTTATCAGTTTTTACAAACACTCAGCCAGCAAACTGCCCCAGACTACTCCCTCATGATCGTCGTACTCATAGCAATCACGTTGCCATTGGCTCTAGTGGTTGGGCCACAAACTGCCCTATTGGCGGAACTATTTCCCGCGCGAACGCGCAATAGTGCTGCAACCCTGCCACATAATCTTGCAGCAGGCTGGATCGGAGGGATGCTACCTCTTATCGTCACTTGGCTTAATAAAGAGTTTTCCAGTCCGCTCGCTGGTTTATGGTACCCAACCATCTTTTTAGCTATCGCAGCTGGGCTGGCGATCTTCTTCTTGCCAGAAACTAAGAAAATTGATCTGACTAAATAGAATAATAAAGACGGGGGAATTTTGGTGCCCCATGTCCGACTCGAACAGACCACCTACTGATTACAAATCAGTTGCTCTACCAGATGAGCTAATGGGGCATCTAAGAAATTTAATTTTAACTTACTTCACAATCTTTAAAGCGGGACGCTCACTCTTTGCCTTCGTAGCGTCTTTATTTCCAAGCCCATTATCCACTGGCCCCTTTGTTTCGGGATCAAATGGGAAGGACATTCCCTGACCATTTTCTCTAGAATAGATTGCCAAGACATGGGTGACTGGAACCAATACTTTCTTGGGTATACCCCCAAATCGAGCCTGAAAACTGATCCAATCGTTCTCAATATGCAGTTGATGGCAGGCATCTGCCGAGATGTTGAGCACGATCTCATTATTTTTCACAAACTCCATGGGAACCTCAACCCGCTCGTCCACAAATACTGCTAAGAACGGGGTAAAACCAAAATCCGTACACCACTGATGCAGTGCACGAATTAGGTAGGGCTTGGTACTTGGAGCGTCGGTAGCCATCATTACGATTTTAAGCCAACCGAAGAGTGCAGCTAATTATCAAATTAGCGGCGCATCACTTTCTCGGAAGGGGTCAATGCCTCAATATAGGCTGGGCGGCTAAAAATACGCTCTGCATATTTGAGTAAGGGTGCCGCATTTCTGGAGAGGTCAATGCCGTAATGCTCAAGACGCCAGAGTAAGGGGGCGATTGCAACGTCAAGCATGGAAAACTCTTCGCCCAACATATATTTGTTTTTGACAAATATTGGGGCTAGTTGCGTTAAACGATCCCGAATCGCTAAGCGAGCCTTCTCATGTAATTTCTCAGCAGTTTTACCCTTCTCATTCTCGAGTGCACTAACATGCACAAAGAGTTCTTTCTCAAAATTAAATAAGAACAGGCGTGCCCGTGCGCGCGCAATCGGATCGGGCGGCATGAGTTGAGGATGAGGAAAGCGCTCATCAATGTACTCGTTAATGATATTGGACTCATACAAAATGAGATCGCGCTCAACCAAGATAGGCACTTGCGCATATGGGTTCATGACCGAGATATCTTCTGGTTTATTAAACAGATCGACATCCCGTATCTCAAAATCCATACCTTTTTCAAATAGAACAAGGCGGCAGCGTTGTGAGAATGGGCAATTTGTGCCCGAGTACAACACCATCATAAGCAGGTATCCTTTAAATCAAATTATTAAAGCAAAACGCTTGGACTTAACGAATATCTTTCCAATACGCTTTATTCAGACGCCATGCAATCAATGTAAAGATCGCTAGGAACAGAAGGACAACGACACCAATGCGCTTACGTTGTAACTGAGTGGGCTCAGCCATCCAAGACATAAACGACACAAGGTCCGCAATATTATCATCATATTCTTGGGGCTTCATTAATCCAGGGCTTAACTGCTCAAAACCCTTGAATGCTTTTGTTGTTTTGCCTGGATCTTTAGCGTCTTTAACGTTCTCAAAAATAGCGGCACGCTCACCCTGCAATTGCCATAAAACATGAGGCATACCGACATTTGGATAAACTAAGTTATTCCAGCCTGTTGGGCTATCAGGATCTTTGTAGTAGGTACGAAAATAGGTGTAGAGCCAATCCGTGCCACGTGAACGGGCCACAACCGACATATCTGGCGGTACCTTACCAAACCACGCCTTCGCATCCTTTGGATTTGTAGAGATGGTCATGAGATCGCCCACCTTTTGATCGCCCAAGATGAGGTTGTCTTTAATTTGTTGATCGGTAAGGCCGATATCTCGTAAACGGTTGTAGCGTAAGTTAACCGCAGAGTGACAACCCGAACAGTAGTTCACAAAGATCTTGGCGCCATTTTGCAATGAAGCGTTGTTATTTAAACGATCTGGTGCGCTATCAAGCGGGAAGTCACCACCTGCCGCAAATGCCGTTCCAAGCAAAAAGCTGGTACTAACTAGAGTAAGCCCTTTTTTTAGGATACACACCATAGTGAGTCGATAATTCATAAAAGTTCCTAGCAATCTTTATGGTTATGATTAATGTGCATGAAATGTCACTCTGTCAGGGACTTGTTTAAAGCTACCTAACTTACTCCACCATGGCATTGCTAAGAAAAACGCCAAGTAAATAATCGTACCTACTTGGGCAAGAAACTCAAATAAAGGCGATGGTGGCTTAATACCCAAATATCCCAAAACTAAGAAGCTCACAACGAAGGCACCATAGATGTATTTATGAAAATCTGGGCGATAGCGAATCGAGCGCACGGGGGATTTGTCCAGCCATGGCAAAAAGAAGAATATCAATACAGAACCGCCCATGATGACAACGCCCCAAAACTTAGCATCCAAGAAGTAAAAGCCAACTGCTAGGATCAAAATAATGGCTGCACATACACCCTTAACGCGGATATCTCGTGTATTTTTAATCACGAGGCCCAATGGTATGGCGCACAAGATCCAGAGGGGTATTAAAAAAGGAGTGGTAGTGGCACGCAGCATGGAGTAGAACGGCGTGAAGTACCAAACTGGTGCGATGTGTGATGGGGTTTGTAGTGGGTCAGCCGGAATAAAGTTATTCGCTTCTAAGAAGTAACCGCCCATCTCAGGGGCAAAGAACACGATGGCAGCAAAGATCATCAAGAAGACACCCAAACCCATAATGTCATGCACTGAGTAGTAAGGATGAAACGGAATGCCATCCACTGGTTTACCCGTGGAATCTAGAGTATTTTTAATCTCGACGCCGTCTGGATTATTAGAGCCTACTTCGTGAAGAGCAATAATATGAGCTACTACTAAACCGACGAGTACCAATGGCAGCGCAATGACATGGAAGGAGAAGAATCGATTGAGTGTTGCATCACCAACCACGTAGTCGCCTCGCAACCATAAAGCAAGGTCAGGCCCGATTAAAGGTATGGCGGCAAACAGATTAACAATCACCTGCGCACCCCAGTACGACATTTGTCCCCAAGGCAGAAGGTAACCAAAGAATGCTTCAGCCATTAACAACAAGAAAATAGAACAGCCAAAGATCCAAATCAGCTCACGCGGCTTTTGATAGGAGCCATAGATCAAACCGCGGAACATATGCAAGTACACCACTACAAAGAACATGGACGATCCAGTGGAATGCATATAGCGTATCAACCAGCCCCATGGAACCTCGCGCATGATGTACTCAACAGAGTCAAACGCCTTGGCAGCGTCAGGCTTGTAGTTCATTACCAAAAAAATACCGGTTACGATTTGAATGGCTAAAACAACAATTGCTAAAGCACCAAAGAAATACCAAAAGTTGAAGTTTTTGGGAGCGTAGTACTCGCTCATGTGCTCCTTAAACAATTTAGTCAAAGGAAAACGTGAGTCGACCCAAGCCAAGCCTTTTTGGGCAATCGTTGCGTTATCTGGAACTTTAATTTCTTGGAAAGCCATAGCTAGTGTCCTGAATCAGTTTCTAAAGAATAAATAGTAAAGTAAATTAATCAAGTTTTCTTGTCTTCACCAACCAAGATCTTGGAGTCGCTCAAATACATATGGGGAGGAACCTCTAAATTATCGGGGGCTGGCTTATTTTTGTAGACCCGTCCTGCCAAATCAAAGGTGGAGCCATGGCAAGGACACAAGAAACCACCTGGCCAGTCATTTGGCAAGGAAGGTTGTGCGCCTGCCTGTAACTTGGGATTAGGTGAGCAGCCTAAATGGGAACAAATTCCCACCACAACCAGGTACTCAGGCTTAATCGAGCGATATTCGTTACGAGCATAGGCGGGGGTTAAAGCAGCAGGATCTCGTAAAGACTTGGGGTCAGCCAGCTCACCGTCAAGCTTTGAAAGCTCTTTAACCTGGTCTTGATTACGACGAACCACCCACACAGGCTTACCACGCCACTCAACGGTTCTGATCTCATCGGGCTTCATACCGGAGATATCTACTTCAACAGCTGCACCAGCGGCCTTGGCGCGCTCCGAAGGCTGAAAACTGTCTAGGAACGGGTAAGCCACTGCGGCAGCACCACAACCACCGACGGCCGAGGTTGCTATTAGCCAAGTACGGCGATCTTTATCCATTTTTGGGGTATCACTCATTTACGATCTATCCTTGTACCGAATTCAAAATAAGAGGTTCTAAAGGGCGAATTGCTCAAATCCTCGATTTTAAGGTAAAAAGTGGTTACCCTGCTCAATCCTGCTTAACTTATAAAAATAGAGATTCAAAGGAGAAATACGTGGCTTCCAACATCATGAAAGAATTTAGGGCCTTTGCCGTTAAAGGCAATGTGATCGACCTCGCGGTTGGAGTCATTATTGGTGGGGCATTTGGCAAAATTGTCGATTCCTTAGTCAATGACATTATGATGCCCCTCATTTCAACGCTTCTAGGTGGAAAAATTGACTTTACGAACCTCTTCATTGTAATGGGAGCAGTCCCAGAAAATGTACCAAGAACATTTGATGCCCTCAAAAAAGCAGGTATACCAATTTTTGCCTATGGCAACTTTATCACCATCTCAATCAACTTTGTCCTCTTGGCTTTTGTGATCTTCCAAATGGTCAAGATAGTCAACAAAATCAGATTACAAGATGAAGAGCCAAGGCCAACCCCGCCAACACCAGAAGATATTACCTTATTACGAGAAATAAGAGATTTAATAAAACCTAAGTTTTAGAAAAGTGAGAAATAATGAAGAAAATATTTTTTAGGTTTGCTACTGCAGGCAAAAAAATTTGCAATAGTAATTTTGTTAATGAAATTAATTTCAAATCCTGAACAGCACTGTTCATTAAAAAATACCTTTTCTTTATCAGATTATGAATTTAATTTCTTCCGATCAATTACTTAAAACTGCCAAAATACAGTTAAAAAAAAATAATTTTGAATTAGCAAAACAAATACTTTTAAGTGCGATTAATTCTAAAAATGCCAAAGCTGAGCACTATGAACTATTGGCAAAAATTTACGACACTAATAATGACTTCGCCCAATGTTTAAAATATCTTTCAATAGCCTGCTCTACTGAAAATGCTTCTGCAGAGGCGCATTATTACCTGGGAAAAGAATATATTAAATTAGGTAGGTTAGAAGAAGGAATCAACCATATTCATATATCAATAAAAAAGGCAGGGGATTTTATTGAAGGATTAGTAGAGTTAGGACTCGGTTATATAAAATTAAATGAAAGCCACAAGGCGCTAGATTTTTTAAAAAAAGCCCTACAGTATGACCAAACTAATATTGGTGTGCTATTTAACCTTGGCAAAATCTATAGCGAAGAATTAGCTGATTATGAAAACGGCCTTAAATTTTATGATCAAATTCTTGAATTAGATCCGAAAAATACCGAAACATTAATTGCTAAGGGTATTTTATTTAGTCAATTAAATAAATATGACGAGTCAAATTCATGCTACTTGGAAGTAATTAACCTAAATTCAAAACTATCAATTGCATGGCACAATATAGGACAAAATTTAGGTATAAAAAAACAATTCAAAAAGGCACTTTTAAATTTTGATAAAGCAATTCTATTGGAACCCAATAATCCAATATATTTATCTAATGCGGCCAAGTGCCATTACGAGTTAAAAAACTATAAAGATGCATTTTATTTATATAACAAAGCTATAGAATATAAAAATAGTCATCATGAAGCCTGGATCGGAAAATCTAGATGTGAATTTAAAAATAATAAAATTTCAGAAGCTTTTACATCTATCGACCAAGCAATAAAATTTGCTCCTAATGTTGCAGATGGTTGGTATTGGAAAGGAAATTTTTATGCTGATATGAAATATTATTCTGATGCCATTAATTGTTATGAAAAGGCAATAAATTTTAAGCATGACCATCTGGCTCTTTTAGGATCATTACTACAGGTAAAAATGGAAACCCTTAATTGGGCTGGCGTTGAACCTCTCTTTTCTGAAATAAGAGCAAAGGTTTCAAGGGAGGAATTTATTATTTCCCCCATGATCTTTCAGGCAATTAATGATGATCCTATATTAAATTTAAAGTGTAGTAGAACTTGGTGCAATAATCACTTTCATAAAATTGAGAATAAATTTACTACACAATTAAAAAAGTCAAAAATACGTATTGCATATATTTCACCAGATTTTAGAAGTCACCCAGTTCTTTACCTCACAGAAAAAATTTATGAGCTCCATGATCGATCTAAATTTGAGATATATGGATACCACTTAAATTCTATAGTTGATGAAAACACAATAAAAATATCAACTAATTTTGATAAATTTTTTTTTGTAAGCAAATTTACTGATGAAGAATTAATTAATTTCATTCGCGAGCATGAAATTGATATTGCTATTGATTTAGCTGGTCATACGAAAGGCGCAAGAACCAATATTTTTTTAAACCGTATTGCGCAATTTCAAGTTAATTTTATTGGATATCCTGGAACTCTAGGGTCAGAGATGTACGACTTTATTATTGGTGATAAAATTCTCACGCCTAAAAGTAGCCAACTATTTTATTCGGAAAAAATATTAAACTTACAACGCACTTTTCAGCCTAATGGCTTTCGCTGTAAATCAAATAGATTTAATTCACGAACAGATCTTGGTCTTCCAGAAGATACTTTTATTTACTGTTGTTTCAATTCCAATTATAAAATTACAGAAACTATTTTCAAGAGTTGGATTAATATTTTAAAGAGAGCAAATGATTCAATCTTGTGGCTATTTCTAAATGAGCCCAATGTAAAAAATAACGTTTATAATAAACTTGATTTATATGGAATTCCACGACAACGTGTAATTTTTGCAGAGCAATTAAATTATTCAGATCACCTAAGTCGCATTAGATTTGCAGATCTGTTTCTTGATACTTCTCCATTTAATGCTGGTACAACTTGTAGTGATTCATTATGGTCTGGGGTTCCAGTTCTTACTTTAAAGGGAAAAAGCTTTTGCGGGAGAATGACAGAAAGTATCTTATCTTATATATCTGTAACCGAGTTAGTTGCAAATTCACTTGATGAATATGAAGATATTGCTGTGAGGCTCTACGAGGATGAATTTTATTTTCGAAATATAAAATCTAAGTTAGCCAATAAAATTCATAGTTCAAATTTTTTTGATCCAAAAGAATATATCGCCGATCTTGAATATTCGCTAATTTCTACTATTTCGGCTAATACTTAATTAAAGTACTAATTTAGTGCTCTAGTTTTTTAAACTAATTTCATTTATAAATTTTGAAATATAGCATTCAGATTTTATATTTAAAAAATTTTCATATATTTGGCACCTTATTTTTTTTAAGTATTCATTGTTTAAACTGATTGTATAAATTTTTTCTATCAGTTCCTCTGGTGATGTGGAAGTTAACTCCTCTATACCTATTAATTTATATATTGCAGCTGTGTGATTTGATCTCATAAAATTATTTTTTAAAGTTAACACTGGCAGTCCAGCACCCAAACAATCTAAAGTTGTATTACCTCCCGACCAACCCAAGGTGTCTAGTGCGATATCTAAAGTTTTTAAAAAATTCCTATAGTTTTCTTTATTTAGTCGATCTTGAAATGTGATGATGCTTGGATCTATTCCATTTTTTTCAAATTCTAATGTTAATCTTTTCCTTAATTTTTCATCTAGCTCATCTTGATATTTTATAAATTTAAATTTTACTTTTACTATCTTTTTTGCAATTTCGATTAATATGTAATCGTATTGTGGATGATATTTAAATGGTGTTTGTAAGCATCCAACCATTAAATGTTCATTTTTTTGCTTATCATGTAATTTTTTTATAGTTGTTGATATGTACGGTTCTGGATTTATTTTTAATCCAATACCAGGTAATTTAATTAAGGTTTCTGTATATTGACTTTCTGACTCCAATGTTTCCATTAATTCGCCACTTAAAAAATAATCAATATTTTTTGAGCCTGATGTAACTGGATGGAGCCATCCCATAATACTTACCTTAGCAAGTCTATATGCAGCTAAAATTTGCGACTCTATAGACATCCCTATATCGGGCATAAATAATATATCGATATTTTGATTACTAATATTTTGTACCACTTGATTTAGATTGTCAGGTGATATATTTACATGATCTATTTTAAAGTTTGTTGGTATCCCATCTAATTTTATTTTTGGATTATTTATTATTATCAGTACTACCTGAAGGTTTTTATCTATTTGCTTGAGTTGTTCAATAATAAATAGGTTTGGGTGGTATTTGAATGTGCTGATAACACCTATCTTTTTATTATGTATGTTTTTAATTTTATTCGGTTGTTCTATCTTATCTAACAGCAATGCTGTAATTTGACTATATATTTCATTTATTTCTTTGTCATCTTTTTGTTGATACGCCAAGTAAAATCTATTCAATTTAAATGCTATTTTTTTACCTATATTATTTGTTTGCAAGTATTCTGATGGGATTTTTTTTAAGCTCTCTACAATGCGCCTAGCTTTTTCTTCTAATCTAATTCTATCTGTATTAATTTTTTTTTCAGTTTCGTAAATTGCATTTATTTTTATTAATTCTAAGCACTCTATTAGAGTGTCGGAATATTTTGTGTTTACATTTTTAATTTTTAGATTTAGCCATTTTTTTAAGTCTAAATTTGCATCTTCTACCAGGTCTTGATGTTGTTTTGCGATTCCCCTGGCTTCATATGCCTCTGCAATATTAGAATTTATACTTATTGCTTCGCTTGAGTATTGAACAGCTTCTTTATAATTAGTAGTTTCATTTAATGAGACTGCTAGATTAACAAGTGCATCACAGTCTTTTGGGTTTATTTCAATTATTTCTTTATATTTTTTTTGTTCTTCGACATGGTTTCCAGCTAAGCCTAGCATTAGTGCATAGTTATATTTAGTATCTAAATTTTTTGGATCACTTAACTCAATTTTATGTATTGCTTCTAATGCAGCTTCTTTATAGCCCTTATTAAATAAGGCAATCACTTCTAACATTTCTGCTCTTTGCATAATGCTTAATTTTTCATTTCTAAGTTTGCTTTTTCAGTTCATTTTTTTTAATAAGTATATATCGATGACCCTTTTTGGTGTTTTTTTAATTTCCATCACCTAGATACTCTTTTTTTTGTGTTTAAATGTTTTTTAATCACTCTGGTTTTTTATTTTTTTTATCACCACATTAATACTCTTTTTATAATAAAAAACCCACTGTGAGATCACAGTGGGTTTTTTTAACTTCAGACCTAAATTTAACTAGCAGATGCTAGCTTCAAATTAGAATGTATGACGCATACCAATAGTGTATTGCTGGTAAGTTACGCTGGCTGTAGTTGTTGGAATTTTCGATTTCCAGTCAGTTGAGCCATAGCCCGCATAGACACCGGTTCTCTTGCTAAGATTGTAATTAGCAACAAATTGCATACCGGCTGTATCGTAAACTCCGGTATTGTTATTTGTTACTTTTCCACCAGTATATGACGCTGTCACAGTTAATGCTGCAGACAATGGAGCAGTTAAACCAAACAATACGCCAGATGTTGTACCAGATTGCTGTGTATTCGCACCGTTAACACTTTGGTTGTAATACAGCACAGCAGGTTTAACCATCTTCAAATCATAACTTGCGCCTAATGCATAGTAATTAATGCTAGGTGCGATTGCTGATAAAGTGCCACCGGGGCCAACTGCTACCATCTGATTGAACCCGTTACCTGCTCCGCCCGAGGCGGCAGCTGCTGCAGTACCTACGTTTAGTGCCCACGTTGTTCTGCGCTCATAAATACCGCCGACCTTAATTGGGCCTTGGGTAAAATCTAAGCTAGCTGAACTTGAGCGGTTGCTTGTTGGAACCGCATTAGCTGCGGTTGCTCCACCATTATTTGAGGCTGTGCCATCAACGGTTGTCTGCACTCTCAAGGTAATACCTGCCATAGTAGGCGCCTGATAAGTAGCCGCTTGGCTATAGCGTGTAACGGTACCCTGTTGATATAACGAACCAGAACCAGTCATATTTGGACCACCTTGTGGGTCAAATCCCTCGGTAGCGTCTTTGAGCAATGAGTTTTGGGTACCAATACGCAACTCTCCAAATTTGCTATTACCGAGAGATGCATATGCTTGGCGAACGTTGCCAAACATCGTTGCATTAGTTGCACCTGCAACGTCAGTCATGGTTGCTGCGACTGTTGGGGCAGTTGCGTTGTTATAGTTAATGGCTGTCTCAAGGACGAAGCCGGCACGATCGCCACCACCTAAATCTTCTACGCCACGAAAGCCTAAACGTGAGCCGGATAAGTTACCAGTTCCGTTACCGCTTTGGAAACCGCCGATAGTAGTTTGGTTTTGTTTTTGAACTGTGTTGTAGTCTATATTGGTTACGCCTACACCAGCATCAACTAAACCATACACAGTCACGCTAGACTGAGCTTGTGCTACACCAGCAAATGCGCTAACTGCCGCAAGTGCAAATAGTGATTTTTTCATTGTTTAAATCTCCATAAGTTAAGAATTGCCCGAATTGCTTCAGGACACTAGAATTATCCGGTTTTTCTATGTAAATACATTCTTTTAAATCTTTTATATGGCTATTCGTTGTATTGATGCAACAGCTCAATTTAAGGAAATAATCCATTTAAATCAATTACTTATAGTTCTAAGCTGTTTTTTCTTCTGGAGATTCTGTTTTGGGTAGGTAGAAACGAGCAATAAACAGTCCGAGCTCGTAAAGAATGCACATCGGAATCGCCAATAAAAGCTGGGATAGCACGTCTGGGGGGGTAACAACAGCCGCAATAATGAAGGCGCCGACGATGACATACGGTCTTATCTCTCGAAGTTTTTCAATCGAGACAATGCCCATTTTGACCAAAACCACCACCACGACCGGGACTTCAAAGGTAATACCAAAGGCTAAAAACGTCGACATGGCAAAACTTAGGTACTTATCAATATCAGTCGACATCTCAGCGCCCAATGGGGCGTTATAGCTTGCCATGAACTGAAAGACGGTTGGGAAGACCAAAAAATAGGCAAATGACATGCCGATCAAAAAGAGTGAGTAACTACTTACTACCAATGGAAGAACCAACTTCCGTTCATGAGTATAAAGGCCTGGTGCTATAAAAGCCCAAACTTGGTAAAGAACTATTGGTAAGGCAATTAAAAAGGCAACCAACATGGTGACCTTCATAGGCACAAAAAAGGAGCCGGTCACATCGGTGACAATCATCTTGCCGCCTGCCGGCAAGGAATCCAGCATTGGCTTGGCAAATAAATGGAAGATGTCAGGGGCCCAGTAAACCAGGGAAACAAACACAATGATCACCGCGATGGCCGACTTAACAACCCGATCTCGCAACTCAAAGAGATGCGACATGAAGGTTTCTTGAAAACCCTCTTTTTGCTCCGTCTCTTTGGTGTCGAAGTTTGTATCAGACATCGTTGATTTTAGTGTTCTTTTGATTGTTGGTTTATTGTTTTGAGCTTACTTATGCAACACTGGTCGCTTAAAGCGCTTCACGCGTGCAGCGCCCGACTGAACTCTCGTACGAATTCCAGCGGAATGCTTAAACCATAATGGTCTCGCAGTACGTTTCACACCCCAACTATCTCGCCCCTGACGCAGGGCATCGCGATACACCTTGGTAACGTCTGGTGCTGATTCTAAAATAGCGCTAGCGTAATCATCGGTCTTTGGTTCTGCCTGATCACTGAGATTGACATTGGCTTCTTGCACCGTAGCATTTAAGGTGCTCTCCATCTCCTTCATGGCGTCGGTGCTCGCTTCACGCAGTTTCTTGAACTCGTCAAGCTCTATTTGGCGATTAACCTCGGAGCGCACTTCATTCATATAGCGCTGAGCGCGTCCAAATAAATTGCCCGCCATGCGAGCAACCTTGGGTAAACGTTCGGGACCCACCACAATCAAAGCCACCACTGCGATCAGGGCGAGCTTTGATATACCAAGATCAATCATCGATGCATCGCCGGTTCTTGATTAGCGCTAGTAGAAAAGTGTTCTGCTAAGTACAAATGGAATGGCTTAGGACTTATTAACGTCCTTCGCATGCACGTCCACTGTTTTGTCAGCAGGGGCTGCTTGCGACTGAATTTGATCGGTCTTAGCTTCTTCACCAGGCTTCATACCATCTTTAAAACCTTTCACTGCTCCGCCTAAATCTGAGCCGATATTACGCAATTTCTTGGTGCCAAACACCAACAAAATGATCGCCAATACGATTAACCAATGCCAAATACTAAATGAGCCCATCTCAATTTCTCCTAAAATTATTTTTTCCAGGGGCGTGGCCCGCCCATCACATGCAAATGCAAGTGGTAAACCTCTTGACCCCCATCAGCGCCATTGTTCACCAACACCCGAAAACCACCCTCTTTTCCAGGCCGAGATCCTTGTTGTAGAGCCAAACGCGGGGCTAATTCCATCATTCTACCTAGCAATGGTGCATCGTGGGCAGTGGCAGATTCCAGCATAGGGATATGTTTTTTGGGAATGATCAAAAAATGGACTGGGGCTGCCGGATTAATGTCATTAAAAGCGAGGATTTCTTCGTCCTCAAAGACCTTTTGGCAAGGTATTTCCCCTGCAATAATCTTGCAAAAAATGCAACTGGGGTCATGGCTGGAATGATTCATGGACATGGATCTTACCCGAAAACCTCCCCAAAACAAGGAGCGTGGGGCTACTTAGGGTTAATTAAGGCTTACGGGCCGCTTTCTCAGCCAAGCCCGAAACCCCCTCCCGACGCTTGAGTTCAGCTAAGACATCCTCGGGACGTAAATTGAACTTGGATAGGGCAACAAGACAATGGAACCATAAATCCGCCATCTCACCCACAAATAAGGCTTGGTGTTTTGGGTCCAATTGATGCTGCCGAGAGTCTTTGGCAGCCAACACGGTCTCGGTCGCCTCCTCCCCAATCTTTTTCAAAACCGCATCATCCCCCTTGGTGAACAGTTGGGCGATATATGAACTGCTTGCATCAATCTTGCCGGCAGCCAGATCGGCACGGCGCTGATCGACCACATCGGCAAGGTAGGCCAATACAGAATCTAAATTAGCTTTGCTGTCTGTCATGGCTTTATTGTATCGACCCAGTTACTGGCGACCGGGTCCCATTCATTAAAGAAACAACTGTGTCTGCCAGTATGGCAGGCAATACCACCCTTCTGATCAACAATGAGCAAAAGAGTATCGCCGTCGCAATCCAAACGGATCTCACGTATGGTCTGAAAGTGGCCAGACTCATCGCCCTTGTGCCATAACTTATTGCGTGAGCGCGACCAATAGACCGCCTCACCCTTTTGCAAAGTTTGTAATAAAGCCTCTTGATTCATCCAGGCCATCATCAAGATATCGCCCGAAGAAGCCTCTTGTGCAATCACAGGCACTAAACCCAGATCGTTCCAAACAATACGATCAAGCCACGGGCCTGCTTGCAAAGTGGGAGTCTTGGTTAATTTGGGCGTTGTCATATTTAGTTGAGCTCGATCAGTCAAGTCTAATCGCAATTCCCTTGCTCGCCATAAACTGCTTCGCTTCTTGTACCGTATGCTGCCCATAATGAAAGATACTCGCTGCCAAAACGGCATCCGCTTTACCAATCTGAATACCATCAACCAAATCTTGTAAACCACCTACGCCACCGGAGGCAATCACCGGCACGGAAACCGCATGACTCACCGCCGCAGTGAGCGTCAAATCAAAACCGTCTTTGGTGCCATCCCGATCCATGCTGGTTAAAAGTATTTCTCCGGCTCCTCGTTTGGCAACCTCTTTGGCCCATTCAATGACATCAATACCAGTGTTCTTGCGGCCACCATGCGTAAACACTTCCCAACGATTAGGGGCGCTTTGCTTTGCATCAATGGCCACCACAATGCATTGCGATCCATAGTAAGCCGAGGTCTCGGAAACTAGATCGGGGTTCGCAACTGCCGAGGAGTTCATGCTGACCTTATCCGCACCCGCATTTAAGAGACGACGTACATCGCTTAGCTCTCGAACTCCACCACCCACCGTTAATGGAATGAATACCTTCGAAGCAACGGCCTCAATGATGTGCAAAATTAGATCGCGCTCATCTGAGGTTGCGGTGATATCTAAAAAGGTGAGTTCATCAGCGCCTTGACCGTCGTAACGTTGCGCAATCTCAACGGGATCACCCGCGTCTTGCAAACCCACAAAATTTATACCCTTCACCACTCGCCCTGCAGTGACATCAAGGCAAGGAATAATCCTCTTATTGAGCATGCTTTACTGACTCTTACTAAGTTGATCAGCGTATTTTTGAGCCTCTGCAAAATCAAGGTCACCGTTATAAATCGACCGTCCAGCAATGACGCCCATGATGCCCTCGTCTTCTACCTTGCAAAGTGCTTCGATATCTTTCTTATTTGACAGCCCACCGCTCGCGATTACAGGAATGCGCACAGACTGAGCCAGTTTCACGGTCGCCTCTAGATTAATGCCCTTGAGCATGCCATCACGGCCTATATCGGTATAAATGATAGCTTCAGCGCCATAGTCCTCAAACTTCTTCGCCAAATCAATCACCTCATGACCCGTGAGCTTGCTCCAACCATCGGTTGCCACCTTACCGTCTTTGGCATCGAGACCCACCATGATATGACCCGCAAATGCAGTACAGGCATCTTGTAAAAATCCAGGGTTCTTCACAGCCGCTGTGCCAATAATGATGGTACTAATACCGTCATCCAAAAGTCGCTCAATGGTCTCTAGATCACGTACACCACCACCCAGTTGAACTGGAATGTCATTACCAACGGCTTTCAAGATCGCCTTAATGGCAGACTCATTTTTTGGCTTACCAGCAAATGCGCCATTCAGATCAACCAAATGTAAGCGTCTTGCGCCCTTACTTAACCAATGCTTTGCCATCGCAGCAGGATCTTCAGAGAATACCGTGCTACGGTTCATATCGCCTTGCTCAAGACGAACACAATGTCCATCTTTAATATCGATTGCGGGGATTAACAACATAAATAAATGGCGTAAAGGAAATGTTGTGTGGGATCAAGGTCGCCAAGCGACAAAGTTTTGATAGAGCTTAAGTCCGTGTTGAGCACTTTTTTCTGGATGAAACTGCGTAGCAAAAATATTATCCCGAGTCACGGCAGATGTAAACCACCCCCCGTAATTGGTTGATCCTACAGCATCTTCCGACCTACTGGCTTTTACATAATAGCTGTGAACAAAATAAAAACTGCTCATATCGGGTATGCCATGCCATAAAGGATGATCTTGGTCTTGACGGACCTGGTTCCAACCCATATGCGGGATTTTGTATTCTGAGCCGTCTTCTTGGGTTCCGGACAAGGCAAAACGAACAACTTTGCCAGGCATAAGTGCTAAGCAAGCGGTGTTAGTCGCCACCCCTGGCTTACACTCTTCGCTTTCTTCAAACAACATCTGCTCGCCCACACAAATTCCAAGAAGAGGTTTCTCGCGCGCAGATAACAAGACCGCATCAAGCAAACCAGAGGAGCGTAGCTGTGCCATGCAATCTGGCATCGCCCCCTGACCCGGCAACACAACTCGATCGGAGCGGAGGATCTCTTGCGCATCATTGGCAATGCTGATCTTGCAGTCTGGGGCGACATGATGCAGGGCCTGAGAGACCGAACGCAAATTACCCATCCCGTAATCAACAATGGCGATATGCATCGCTAGCTCAATCGATTCTTTAGCAATAGAAAGGGGGCAGTATTACAAACTTCCTTTGGTGGATGGAACGGCATTCGGGGAGCGCGGATCAACACTCAATGCCATCCGCAGAGCTCTTCCAAAGGCCTTAAATACAGTCTCGATTTGATGGTGCGCATTCACGCCCCGAATATTATCGATGTGCAGGGTCACTCCCGCATGATTGACAAACCCCCGAAAGAACTCAATGCTTAGGTCAACATCAAAGTCACCCACACGAGCACGAGTAAATGGTACATTGAACTCCAAACCGGGTCTACCCGAAAAATCAACCACGACTCGAGAGAGGGTCTCATCAAGAGGTACGTAAGAGTGTCCATAGCGAGTAATGCCTGCCTTATCGCCCACCGCCTTTGCAATAGCTTGACCCAGGGTAATGCCAACATCTTCCACGGTGTGATGATCATCAATATGAGTGTCGCCCTTGGCATGGACCTTGAGATCAATCATGCCGTGCCGCGCAATTTGATCGAGCATGTGGTCTAAAAAGGGGACTCCCGAGTTCAGATCGGCCTTACCCGTTCCATCCAAATTTAATGTAATTTGGATCTTTGTCTCAGAAGTATTTCGACTTACATCCGCTTGGCGCATAGTGTGGCGTTCAAAAAAATAAAATGGGTTTAGGGGTTCATAATATCATTTGTCATTCAAAATCAATCACTTCACTCCCTCTATGAGCCGCTTTTGGAACCCTGACCTACAAAATCTTAGCCCCTATGTGCCGGGTGAGCAACCGAAGCTTGAAAAGCTCGTAAAGCTCAATACCAACGAGAGTCCCTATGGGCCATCCCCCAAGGCACTAGCAGCGATTGCGCAAGCTAATAACGACAACCTGCGTCTGTACCCCGATCCGGATGCCAAAGATCTCAAAGAAGTGATTGCTAAGCATCATGGCATCACATCCAATAAAGTCTTTGTGGGCAATGGCTCTGATGAGGTCTTGGCGCATGCCTTTCTAGGTCTTCTCAAACACCCTAATCGGCCTGTTTTATTTCCAGACATTAGCTATAGCTTCTACCCAGTCTACTGCCAACTCTTTGGAATTGAGCATCGCACCATTGCCTTAGATGATCAGTTTGCCGTTCGGGTGGAAGACTATTTGGAATTGAGTAAACAATATGGTGGTAATGGCGGGATCATTTTCCCCAACCCCAATGCGCCCACAGGATGCGGTCTGCCACTTTCACAAGTCGAGTTATTGCTTCTTCAAAATACCGACAGCATTGTGGTGATTGATGAAGCCTATGTTGACTATGGAACTGAGTCTTGCGTACCTCTTCTGCAAAACAATCCACCTAATTTACTAATTACCCACACCCTTTCTAAATCACGAGCACTGGCAGGATTACGAGTTGGTTATGCATTAGGCCACCCAGACCTGATCACCGGTCTAGAACGAGTCAAAAATAGTTTTAACTCTTACCCATTAGGTAGGCTAGCGCAAGTGGGTGCAATCGCCGCGATGGAAGATCAAGCTCATTTGGATGCCATGTCGAGTAAAGTTATGACAACACGATCTCAATTTGTCAAGGAACTAGATGTACTTGGTTTTGAGACCCTGCCCTCCAGTGCGAACTTTGTCTTTACACGACACCCCAAACATGATGGCGCAAGGATCCATCAAGCATTACGTGATCGGGGAATTATTGTGCGGCACTTCAAAACAAAACGTATTGATCAATTCTTGCGAATCACCATCGGCACCGATGAGCAAATGAGCGCTTTCCTTGCGGCATTAAAAGAAATACTTTCTGTCTAAACCAATTATTTTTTCTTGAGGCGCATCTCAGCGGCACGCGCATGGGCTTGCAAGCCCTCGCCGTGCGCTAGGGTGCTCGCAATTGGTCCGAGCGTTTGCGCTCCTGCTTCGCTTACTTCAATTAAGCTTGAGCGCTTCATGAAGTCATAGACACCCAATGGGGAAGAGAAACGGGCGGTACGCGCCGTTGGTAAGACGTGATTAGGACCCGCACAATAATCCCCGAGAGATTCACTCGTATACGAACCCATAAAGATTGCGCCTGCATGCCGAATTTGCTCAGCCCAACGTTGTGGCTCTTGCGTACATATCTCTAAATGCTCGGCAGCAATCAGGTTGGCAATCTGACAGGCTTCATTCATATCGCTTACTTCAATCAACAAAGCCCTGTTTTGCAACGATGCTCGAATCACTTTCTCACGTGGCATTTGCGGTAATAGCTTTTGAATGCTCTGATTGACCTTATCAATAAAATTAGGATCAGGACACAGCAAAATCGACTGGGCTAATTCATCATGCTCTGCCTGCGAGAACAAATCCATCGCAATCCAATCGGGATCGGTGCTGCCATCACAGAGCACCAAGATCTCTGAAGGGCCGGCAATCATGTCAATGCCCACCGTGCCAAAGACACGACGCTTTGCAGCGGCCACATAGGCGTTACCAGGACCCACGATCTTATCAACCGCAGGAACTGTTTGCGTTCCATACGCAAGTGCAGCAACAGCTTGTGCGCCACCGATGGTAAATACGCGATGTACTCCTGCTAAATAAGCGGCAGCCAAGACTAAAGGGTTGCGAGCACCATCGGGGGTTGGCACCGCCATGATGATTTCTCCAACGCCTGCAACGGTTGCTGGGATTGCATTCATCAAAACAGATGATGGATAAGCTGCCTTACCACCTGGCACATAAATACCGACGCGGTCTAAAGGAGTTACTTTTTGACCTAAACGGGTACCGTCGGGCTCGGTGTATTCCCATGAACGACAACCTGCCGCCTCTTTTTGTTTCTCGTGATAGGCGCGTACCCGCTGTGCAGCAATCTCTAACGCCTTGGCTTGCTCGCTCGGTAAAGAACGATAGGCTGCTTCTAGATCTGCCTGTTTAATCTCAAGATCAGAAATACGATTAGCAGACAGTCGATCAAATTGTTTGGTGTAACTTAATAGCGCCTCATCCCCTCTAGACTTAACCTCAGCCAAGATAGCAATCACCACTACATCAATTGCTTGATCATCGGCCGATGGCAATGAAAGACTTGCCAATAATGTTTTCTTAAAGTTAGGATCACTACTCGTTAAACGTTGTACCATCACAGTTTGGTTTGATACCTTAGACATTACTGCCACGCATCCAGTAATTTTTTGATGGCCGTACGCTTACGCTTATAGGACGCCTGATTCACAATAAGGCGTGCACTGATATCGGTGATTGATTCCACCTCAACCAAATTATTAGCGCGCAAAGTGTTACCCGTGGATACTAGATCGACAATCGCATCAGCTAAGCCAACTAAGGGCGCTAGCTCCATCGAGCCATACAAATGGATCGTATCAATATGAACGCCTTTGTTCGCAAAGTGCTCACGGGCGCAATTGACATACTTGGTTGCTACGCGCAAGCGTGAGCCCTGACGAACCGCCCCTGCATAATCAAACCCATTCTTAACAGCTACCGCCATCCGGCAACGTGCAATCCCTAAATCGATCGGTACATACAAACCATCGCTACCCTTTTCTAAAAGGACGTCTTGACCGGCCACCCCAAAATCAGCCGCCCCAAATTGCACATAAGTAGGCACATCGGAAGCTCGCACAATAATGATCTGCACTTCTGGGTTCGAAGTTGGGATAATCAATTTGCGCGACTGCTCAGGATTTTCTAGTGGACGTATTCCAGCCTTAGCCAAGACTGGGGCTGTTTCCTCGAAGATGCGCCCTTTGGATAGCGCGAGTGTCAACATAATGCGTTGATTATTTCATGCGGCGGATGTTTGCGCCAATTTGGGTTAATTTTTGTTCCATCCGGTCATAACCCCGATCAAGATGGTAGATACGATCAACCTGGGTCTCCCCTTGAGCCGCTAAGCCTGCAATGACAAGGCTTGCTGAGGCACGCAAATCGGTTGCCATAACGGTTGCCCCCGAGAGCTTATCCACCCCCTCGACAATGGCTGTATTGCCCTCAATCGAGATATCGGCACCCAAACGATTGAGCTCTTGAACGTGCATAAAGCGGTTCTCAAAAATAGTCTCGGTAATCCGGGAATTTCCACTGGCAATCGCGTTTAAAGCCATGAACTGAGCCTGCATATCGGTTGGAAAGGCGGGGTATTCTGAGGTTCTGAAGCTCACCGGTTTAGGGCGACCTATCATGCTAGCCGTTATCCAATCCTTGCCCTTCTTCAACTTAAGGCCCGCTTCTTTTAACTTCACTAAGACCACATCCAAGGTATCGGGTCGACAGTTCTTAAGCGTGATCTCACCGCCGGTCGCAGCCACGGCACATAAAAATGTTCCGGTCTCAATTCGATCTGGGATGATGGAATGACTTGCACCGTGTAAAGCGGATACACCCTCAATCACCAAGCGGTCGCTACCAATTCCAGAAATCTTCGCTCCCATTTTTACTAAGAGCTCTGCTAAGTCCGACACCTCGGGCTCACGTGCGGCATTTTCAAGCACTGTAGTTCCTTCGGCTAAACAAGCTGCCATGAGCAAATTTTCTGTACCAGTAACCGTAATCATGTCGGTCAGAATCGCATTGCCCTGCAAGCGCGGCTTACCTTCCGCAATCTTAGCAACAATAAACCCTTTACGAATCTGGATGCCAGCGCCCATCGCCTTAAGGCCCTTAATATGCTGATCGACAGGTCGTGCGCCAATTGCACAACCGCCTGGCAACGACACCGTCGCTAGACCCATTCGTGCGAGTAATGGGCCCAATACCAAAATTGATGCGCGCATGGTTTTAACTAACTCATAGGGCGCTTCTGGGCTAATGATCTTGCCAGCGTTGAGACACAAATGACTGCGATCACTGGGGTCCGGGAAGTCAACCATCACGCCCATTTGCTGTAATAACTTCAGCATGGTACGTACGTCTTGTAAATCAGGCACATTATGCAACTCGATTGTGTCTGAACTTAATAAGCAAGCGCACAAAATAGGCAGGGCAGCATTTTTTGCGCCTGCAATCTGTACCTCGCCCTGAAGGGGTGAACCACCCGTCATTACTAATTTATCCATGAATCCGTTTTAATTGATTGATTCTGAATGAGTGCTTATTTAGCAGCAAACTCATCGGGGGTAAACGCCTTAATCGATAGGGCATGAATTTCTGCTTTCATGCGATCTCCTAAAGCTTCATAGACCATTTGATGCCTTTGCACCAAGCGCTTACCAGCAAAGTCAGGGCTCACAATCGTGGCATAAAAATGCTGGCCATCTCCCTCCACCATTAGATGCGTGCACGGAAGTTTGTCCTTGATATAGCCTTCAATCTGCTCTGGTGTGGGGAACATCTGCTTTCCTCATTCAATGGATTTAATACCGTAATTTATAACCTGATTGTAGTAAACGCAAAGCCAGGGCCGAGACAATCACAAAAAATCCTCCAACCACTCCTAGGCTCATCCAAGGCGAGACATCCGAGACTCCAAAAAAACCGTAACGAAAGCCGTCAATCATATAAAAAAAGGGGTTGAAGTGCGAAATGACTTGCCAGATCGTTGGCAAGGAATGTATCGAGTAGAACACCCCTGAGAGCATCGTCGCAGGCATGATTAAGAAATTCTGAAATGCGGCTAACTGATCAAACTTATCCGCCCAAATTCCAGCAATGAGTCCCAGCCCACCCAAAATAGCAGCGCCCAAGAAAGCAAACAACAAAATCCAAAGTGGATACTGCATACTGGGAACATCAAAAAATAAGGTGATGATCAAAACACCTAAGCCCACTACAATCCCTCGAAATACTGCCGCTAATACATAGGCTGAGTAAAATTCAAGGTGCGTTAATGGGGCCAAGAGAATAAATACTAAATTACCAGTAATCTTTGACTGAATTAAAGATGAAGAAGTATTAGCAAAGGCATTCTGCAAAATGCTCATCATCACTAAACCTGGTATCAAAAATGCGGTGTAACTTAATTTGTCATATACCACCAGCCGACCCTCTAATACATGACCAAAGATCATGAGATATAGAACGGCCGTTAAAACAGGAGCAGCAACGGTCTGAAAGGCAACCTTATAGAAGCGTTTAATCTCTTTACGCAATAGGGTAAAAAAACCGCTACCGTACTCCAATGCAGGTCGCATTATTGTTGATCCCCTGCCATGATTTGCATAAATACATCTTCCAAATCGGTCTCTTGTCCATCAACCCCGCGAGTCTTTCCATAACGCGCGAGTAGGTTTGCTGTGGTATCCAACGCCACCACCTGCCCAGACTTCAACATGGCAATACGACCACATAAACTCTCAGCCTCTTCTAGGTAATGTGTGGTTAATACAATAGTGTGGCCATCTTGATTGAGACGGCTAATAAATTTCCAGAGCGATTGACGAAGTTCAACATCGACTCCGGCAGTAGGTTCATCTAAAACTATCACTGGCGGACGGTGGACCAATGCTTGAGCAACCAAGACTCGACGTTTCATGCCCCCTGACAAAGAGCGCATATTACTATTCGCCTTAGTCGTGAGATCTAGATTGGCCATGATCTCATCGATCCAATCATCGTTATGCAAAATCCCAAAATAACCCGACTGAAATTGTAAGGTCTCGCGTACCGTGAAAAATGGATCAAACACGAGCTCTTGGGGAACCACGCCCAACATCCTGCGTGTTTCTAAGAAATGGCTTTGAACGTTTGTGCCCATAATGAAGGCCTCTCCCTGATCTGGACGACAAAGGCCAGCCAGTATGGAGATCAGGGTAGTTTTACCAGCCCCATTTGGACCCAACAGACCAAAGAATTCACCCTCTTTAACTTGTAGAGACACATCATCAAGAGCGAGTAAATTACCGTAGCGCTTACTTAAGTGCTCGACCGAAACTGCCAATGCCATACCTACTCTAAGCCTAGTAAATTAGAGATTCCGTAAACGCGGGCTAATACTTTTAACTTCTCGGGCGGGTTAAGTAAATCTAGGGTTTGATGAATGGGGTGGAGCTCCCGTTGCCAAGCCATAAGAACGGCAAGTACGCTGGAATCAAAATCGATTAAAGCAGAGCAATCAATTATCTGGCTTTGTCGAATACTTGCCATACCCTGCTGCTGAAGACCCATTGCATTACCTTGATTGACACAGGCAGGGAGCGCAAAACTCATGCTTATTTTTTTCCAGCCAACATAGCATTGCGCTCTTGCAAAAACCGAATTAAACCATCCACGCCATTTTGACTAATTTGATTGGCAAATTGATTACGATAGGCCTCAATCAACCATGCGCCCATGATATTAATGTCATAGACTTTCCAGCCATCATTGGTTTTCTCAAGTCGATAGTCCAAAGGAATTGGATCTGCCTTACCCACAACTACTGTTCGTACAATCACATCCGTATCACTAGGAGTGGCGCGTAACGGTTTATATTGCACAGTCTGATCACGAAGCTGACTAAGCGCTCCCGAGTAGGTCCGAATTAATAAATTTTTGAACTCCATGATGAGCTGATTCTGTTGCTCTGGACTAGCTTTGCTCCAATTTTTGCCCATCGCCAACTGTGTGGTGCGTCGCATATCGGTATGGGGCACAATTTTCTTCTCAACCAAGTCGACCACCCGAGGAATATTACCCTTCTGGATTTCTGGATCCGACTTAACCGAGATCATCACATCGGCCACGATAATTTTAATTAATCCATCTGGGGTATTAGAGTCGGGCGCTGACTGTGCATAGGCCGGGCCAACAAAGAAGGATATAGTGCTTACAAGAAGGGATAGGATGATTTTATTCACAATGATCGACACTAATTTGTGTAAAGCTAGATTTTAGTCGTTTCTAGACTTTTGTTACTGATATTGGTTTTCATAAACAGGCATGGGTGGCTCCTTGCCCTCTTTAGCCTGGTCAATCTGATATTGGCGCCTTTGAATATAGGCATCGCGAGTAAAGGTGTACTTATCAATCGCTGCACCCTCTAATAAATCCCCAGCCTCAAAGTATGTATTACGAGCATTCACAACACGTAATGCGGTCAAACTGTTACGCAAGGCAACATCGGGCAAAAGCCGGAATAAATAGTCGGTCTCCAAATCGGCAGCAGTTCCAAAAGTGTCGCGCACCGAGCTAGGCCCAAAGATTGGCAAGACCACATAAGGACCCGATGGAATACCCCACACACCAAAGGTTTGTCCAAAATCAGCCTTATGTTTTTCCAGTCCGCCTGGAGTAGCCATATCAATAAAGCCACCTAAACCAAAAATAGTATTGACGACCACGCGCATTAAATCACTAAAGGCCATACTAAAGTTGCCCTGCAGAAGATTATTAGCTGAGGTATAGATATCCCGATAGTTACCAAAGAAATTATCGATGCCCTGTTGTGCTGGTTTTGGCAGAATAAAACGATAGCCTTTCGTAATGGGCTTTAGTAAATAATCATCCAATCCTTCGTTAAAGGCGAAGACCGAGCGATTAAAAGATTCCCAAGGATCATTGGGAGAGCCCTCACTGCCAGGCGGAATGCTTGCGCACCCAATCATCGAGGCAGAAATAAAGAGAAGAAAAAGACGTTTTAAACTTGACACAGAGTTGTTAGTGTTATTTTGGTAGAGAGTCTAATTCTACTTCGATGAACCCTTGGCACCATCGCCTTTATCTTGCCCGCTATCGGCAGCCTTGTTATACAAAAACTGGCTAATTAAATTCTCCAAGACAATAGCTGATTGAGTTTGGGCGATCTTGCCACCTTCACCAAGCATTTGCTCATCTCCACCAGCCTCTAGGCCAATGTATTGCTCTCCTAGCAAACCCGAGGTTAATATTTTGGCCGAGGAGTCCTTCGGAAACTTATATACCTTATCAATGGTCATAGTCACAGTCGCTTGATACGTTGAGTCATCAAACTTGATATCCGCAATGCGCCCAACAACTACTCCGGCACTTTTAACGGGGGCCCTAGGCTTTAGACCACCAATATTGTCAAAGCGGGCAGATACGGTATAGGTGGGCGCAAATGAGATGGCGCTCATATTGCCAACCTTCAAGGCCAAGAACAACATCGCCAACATACCAATGGCAACAAAAATACCTACCCAGACATCAATTGCACTTTTTCTCATAAGAACCTCAGTTTATTCTGAATGGAACAATTACTGTTTAAACCATTCATTTTTATATTCACTCTCAATTGTTTGAGAACATCATGGCAGTTAATAAAAAATCGAGAGCCAATACCGCCAAAGATGACAGCACCACCGTTCGAGTCGTAGCCTGTGATACGCCCTCAGGGGTTGGCTTAGCCTCATAGCCCTGATATAGAGCTATAAAGGTCACCGCAAAGCCAAACACAATGCTCTTAATAAAACCATTGCCAATATCATCAAACAAATCAACACCGCCTTGCATCTGTGACCAAAAGGCGCCGCTATCAACACCAATTAGTGGCACACCCACTAAATAGCCGCCAAGAACACCGACCGCGGTAAAGATCGTAGCCAAAATAGGCATAGAGATAATTCCGGCCCATAGGCGAGGAGCAATCACGCGGCGCAAAGGATCAACCGCCATCATTTCCATCGCAGAGAGTTGCTCGCCTGCTTTCATTAAACCAATTTCTGCCGTTAAAGAAGTTCCAGCTCGACCAGCAAATAACAAAGCTGTGATCACTGGGCCTAACTCTCGAGTTAAGGACAAAGCAACTAATAAGCCTAGTGCCTGTTCTGAGCCATAACGTGTAAGTGTGTAATAACCCTGGAGGCCTAAAACAAAGCCTACAAATAAACCGGAGACCGTAATAATGACAAAAGAGTAGTTACCCACAAATAAGACTTGATCTGAAACTAAACGGGGGCGCTTTAATAAAGATCCCGATCGGAATAGCACAAGAGCAAACATACGAGCCGCATAACCAAGACCAGTAATATTGCGACGAATAAAAAATCCCAGGTCGCCTAGTTTATTCAGTAATCCACTAAATAACGAATTGGCTTCTGTACTCATGAAGACCTCACACCAAAATCAGTCGCAGCATCAACGCCTGGATAATTAAATGGAACCGGGCCCTCCGGTGAGGCATCTAAAAACTGACGCACAAAAGGATCGCTTGATTGATTGAGATCATCTGGCGTTCCCTCTGCACCGATTTTTCCATTCGCAATAAAGTAAACGTAGTCGGCAATTTCAAAGGTTTCTTCCACATCGTGCGTAACGATAATGCTAGTTGCCCCAAGCGCATCATTCAAATTACGGATTAAGCGGGCTGTAATCCCCAAACCAATAGGATCTAATCCTGCGAAGGGCTCGTCATACATGATGAGCGGTGGGTCTAGAACAATAGCGCGCGCTAATGCAACTCGTCTTGCCATGCCGCCTGATATTTGTGAAGGCATCAGATCACGTGCACCCCGCAACCCAACTGCGTTGAGCTTCATCAAGACTAGATCGCGGATGAGCTCTTCGCTGAGATTGGTATGCTCGCGCAATGGAAAAGCGACGTTCTCAAACACACTGAGATCAGTGAACAAAGCACCGAATTGAAACAGCATACCCATGCGTCGACGGGCTTGCATCAACTGATTGCCATTCATCGTACCGACATCATGGCCTTCAAAGTGTACTGAGCCCAGTTGTGCAATCACTTGACCGCCAATCAGACGTAAAACTGTAGTCTTGCCACAACCCGAGCCACCCATCACCGCAACGACTTGACCGCGCTTAAACTCCATATTGAGTCCGGAGAGAATTTTTCTCTCTCCAGGGGCGTAGGAGAAATCTACCCCGCGGATAGAAACTACCGCAGCATGATCATGATTTGCAATAGACATGCCTTATTATCGTGGCAAAACCGACGAGCCCATTAAAAACTCATCGACTGAGCGTGCACACTGACGCCCTTCACGGATTGCCCATACCACCAAAGACTGGCCGCGGCGCATATCTCCAGCAGCAAAAACCTTAGGGACATTTGTGTGATAAGCCTTATGACCATCGACCGTTGCTTTGGCATTGCCCCGCGGGTCTTTATCAACCCCAAAAGCACTAAGCATTTGTTGAGCAGGTGAGACAAAGCCCATTGCCAGCAAAACTAAATCTGCCTTGACCTCAAACTCTGAATTTGGGACCTCAGCCATCTTCCCATCTTTCCACTCCAGACGAACACCGATAAGTTTCTCAACCTTGCCATTTTTACCTTCAAACCGTTTTGTGGCTACCGACCAATCACGCTCACATCCCTCTTCATGGGATGAAGATGTCCGTAACTTTGTAGGCCAATATGGCCACACTAAGGGCTTATTCTCTTCTTCTGGAGGTTGTGGCAATAGCTCAAACTGAGTAACGTGTTTGGCACCATGGCGATTTGACGTGCCAACGCAATCCGAACCGGTATCACCGCCACCAATAACCACCACATGTTTATCCGTCGCACGAATCTCGTTCTTTAAATCGCCTGCAACCTCTTTATTTTGAGGAATTAAAAATTCTAGAGCGTAATGAATGCCAGCTAGTTCTCGGCCTGGTACCGGTAGATCACGAGGCTGCTCTGCGCCACCACTAATAATGACTGCATCAAAGTTTTTCATTAGCTCTTCGGGGCTTACCGTTTTCTGAGCATAATTTTTTACTTCCTTACCCAAACTATCCTTGCCAACAAAAACACCTGTGGCAAAGGTCACGCCTTCGGCTTGCATTTGCTCAACTCGCCGATCAATCAACCATTTTTCCATCTTGAAGTCAGGAATACCGTAGCGTAATAAACCGCCCACGCGATCATTTTTCTCATATAGAGTTACATCATGACCGACGCGCGCTAATTGCTGAGCCGCAGCCATACCAGCTGGGCCAGAACCTACCACCGCAACTTTCTTGCCGGTCTTGACCTTAGGAGGCTGTGGCTCTACCCAACCATTCTCCCAAGCCTTATCGATAATCGCATGCTCAATCGATTTGATACCTACAGGTAGTTCATTAATGCCGAGAGTGCAAGCAGCTTCGCATGGTGCCGGGCAAATTCGTCCCGTAAACTCCGGAAAATTATTGGTGGAATGTAAAACCTCTATCGCATTTTTCCAATCGCCCTGATAAACCAAATCATTAAAGTCAGGAATGATGTTATTCACTGGGCAACCGCTATTGCAAAACGGAATGCCACAATCCATACAACGTGCACCTTGTACCTTGGCATCGGCATCAGATAATGCCGCCACAAATTCTTTGTAATGATGAATGCGCTTGACAGGGGCTTCGTATTTTTCATCGACCCGTTCAAACTCCATAAATCCAGTCACCTTACCCATACAAACTCCTGTAATTTCTTAAATATGTTCTTGTCTTAAACTAGCCCGCTATACCGTGACCGACTTCTCTTTACCAAGTTGGCCCTGAGCGCGCTCCCACAATTCTCCTAAAGCGCGCTTGTACTCGGTTGGCAACACTTTCACAAAACGGGTACGGGACCTTTCCCAATCTGCTAAGAGAGCTTTTGCTCGCTCGGATCCTGTGTAACGGAAATGGCGTTCGATCAGAGTCTTTACGATCTGCTCATCCGTTTGACGCTCGCCACCCTCTTTCACATTTACGGGGGCATGCCAAGCAGACTTCGGCATTGCAGTTATTTGCTCAGCTGACGGCAATACTTTTTCAAGGCTGGCCATGCTGGTATTGCAACGCTTCTCAAAAAGGCCATCTTCATCATAGACGTACGCAATACCACCGCTCATACCGGCCGCAAAATTACGGCCTGTCTTACCTAAGACCACAATAGTGCCACCCGTCATGTACTCACAACCATGGTCACCCGTGCCCTCTACCACTGCAATTGAACCTGAGTTGCGAACCGCAAAACGCTCGCCAGCAACTCCATTAAAGAAAGCCTCTCCCTCGATCGCACCGTAAAGGACGGTATTGCCAACAATAATATTTTGGGATGTATCGCCCCGGAACTCATGCGGCGCACGCACAACCACACGACCACCCGAGAGTCCTTTGCCAACATAGTCATTCGCATCACCTACTAAATCGAAGGTAATGCCATGCGCTAAGAATGCTGCAAAGCTCTGGCCTGCTGTGCCATTCAATTGAATATGAATGGTGTCGTCGGGTAAACCAACGTGGCCATAACGCATAGCGACCTCGCCTGATAGCATTGCGCCCGCAGTGCGATTCACGTTACGGATTGGTACGATGAATGACACCTTCTCACCGCTCTCTAAGGCAGGCTCACTCTTCTCAATCAAAATATGATCCAGTGCAGAACCTAAGCCATGATCTTGAGTGAGGATTTGATGACGAGGCTCCTTAGCGGGTACATCAGGAAGCGCAAACACTTTACTGAAATCTAATCCTTGTGCTTTCCAGTGGTCTACCCCTTTACGGGTATCCAAAAGATCCACGCGACCGATCAAATCATCAAACTTTCGAATCCCTAACTGTGCCATGATCTCGCGCACCTCTTCGGCAATGAAGAAGAAAAAATTAACCACATGCTCTGGTTTGCCAGAAAACTTTTTACGTAACTCGGGATCCTGAGTTGCAACGCCTACAGGGCATGTATTGAGATGGCATTTACGCATCATGATGCAGCCCTCAACAACTAGCGGTGCGGTGGCAAAGCCAAACTCATCGGCGCCCAATAAAGCACCGATTACTACATCACGGCCAGTTTTCATTTGACCATCCGCCTGGACTCGGATTCGACTCCTCAAGCGATTCAGCACCAAAGTTTGTTGAGTCTCCGCTAGGCCTAACTCCCATGGTGAGCCTGCGTGCTTAATCGAGGATAGGGGTGAGGCACCGGTTCCGCCATCATGGCCAGCAATCACCACATGATCTGACTTTGCTTTAGCAACACCCGCTGCAACCGTACCAACACCGACCTCAGAAACTAACTTCACCGATACATCAGCTTTTGGATTGACGTTCTTGAGATCATGAATGAGTTGTGCCAAATCCTCAATCGAATAGATGTCATGATGAGGAGGTGGAGAAATTAAGCCGACTCCAGGAACTGAAAACCGTAACTTACCAATGTAATCCGAGACCTTGCCGCCGGGCAGTTGACCGCCTTCCCCAGGCTTCGCACCCTGAGCCATCTTGATCTGAATTTGATCGGCTGAGCGCAAATACTCCGTGGTTACACCAAAACGGCCTGAAGCAACTTGCTTAATCTTGGAGCGTAATGAGTCACCATCTTGCAGGGGAATATCCGCCTCGACGACATCCTTGCCCAAAACACTAGCAAGGGTCTCGCCCTTTTTAATCGGGATACCCTTCAGTTCATTCTTGTAACGATTAGGGTCCTCACCGCCCTCGCCCGTATTGGATTTTCCCCCAATCCGATTCATCGCAATTGCCAAGGTGGCATGCGCCTCAGTGGAGATAGAGCCCAAGGACATCGCACCTGTCGCAAAACGCTTGACGATCTCTTTAGCCGACTCCACTTCGTCTAATGCGATAGCTTTACTCGGGTCTAACTTAAACTCAAATAAACCACGTAGGGTCATTAAGTGTTTACTTTGATCATTGATGAGATTGGCATACTCTTTGTAGGTCTGATAGCCTTTCTCTGGGCCACTGCGTGTCGCATGCTGTAACTTTGCAATCGAGTCCGGGGTCCACATATGTTTTTCACCCCGAATGCGGAAGGCATACTCACCCCCTGCATCCAACATATCAGCAAGTACCGGATCATTACTAAAGGCTGCATGATGCAAGCGCAGGGCTTCTTCTGCAACCTCAAACACACCAATACCACCGACATTCGATGAGGTACCCTTGAAGTACTGATTAATTAACTCATTGTTTAAGCCAATCGCTTCAAAGATTTGTGAACCGGTATACGACATATAGGTTGAGATACCCATCTTCGACATGACCTTCTGCAAACCCTTACCGATGGCTTTCACAAAGTTTTTGATTACCTTCTCTGGCGATAGATCACCTGGTAAGCCTTTGGCCATTTCAGCGAGAGTTTCCATAGCTAAATATGGATGAATCGCCTCTGCACCATAGCCCGCTAGCAATGCAAAGTGATGAACTTCGCGAGCACTACCAGTCTCAACCACCAAGCCGGTACTCGTTCGTAAACCACGCTCTACCAAATGCTGATGAATCGCCGAAGTCGCGAGTAGCGCTGGTATAGCCATATGCTGGGCATCCACCTGACGATCACTCACGATTAAGATATTTAATCCGCTGCGGACTGCATCCGTTGCTTCGGCACATAAAGAAGCTAAACGTGCTTCGATACCCTCTTTGCCCCACGCTAATGGATAACAAATATCAAGCTCATAGGAGCGGAACTTCCCCCCTGTGTAATGCTCGATGTAGCGCACCTTGGTCATATCATCAAAATCTAATACCGGCTGACTAATCTCTAGCCGCATTGGTGGATTAATGTTGTTGGTATCTAAAAGATTTGGTTTAGGTCCAACAAAAGATACCAAGGACATCACCAGGTTTTCTCGAATTGGATCAATCGGCGGATTGGTCACTTGGGCAAACAATTGCTTGAAGTAGTTATACAAAGACTTACTGCGATCGGATAAGACTGCCAAGGGGCTGTCGTTGCCCATCGATCCAATTGCTTCTTCACCGTTTTGTGCCATGGGCGCCATCAAATATCTCAAATCCTCTTGGCTATAGCCAAAGGCTTGCTGACGATCTAATTGATTTGCTGCAGGACGAATATGTTTTTCTTCTTCTTGAAGATCTTTTTTGCTGACATCGAGCTCATCGAGCTTTACCCGTACTGCATCGATCCAGCTCTTATAAGGTTTAGCTTTAGATACCGAGTCCTTTAAATCTACGTCATCAATAATGCGTCCTTGCTCCATATCGATCATGAACATCTTGCCGGGCTGCAAACGCCACTTTTGAACGATCTTGTTTTCTGGTATTGGCAACACTCCAGCCTCTGAAGCCATAATGACCAGATCATCATCAGTTACGTAATACCGTGCAGGCCTTAAGCCGTTGCGATCCAAGGTCGCTCCAATTTGACGGCCATCCGTAAATGCAATAGCAGCTGGGCCGTCCCAAGGCTCCATCATGGCGGCATGGTATTCATAGAAAGCGCGGCGGTTTTCATCCATCAAGGTGTGCTGTTCCCAGGCCTCGGGGATCATCATCATCATTGCTTGCGCCAATGGATAACCCGACATCACTAAAAGCTCTAGGCAGTTATCAAAGGATGCGGTATCAGACTGCCCTGGGTAAATGAGTGGCCATAGTTTTTGTAGATCGTCGCCTAAAACTGGGGAACTGATCGCACCTGTTCGAGCATTGATCCAGTTGACATTGCCCTTCACGGTATTGATTTCACCGTTATGCGCAATTAAACGATAGGGATGAGCCAACTCCCAGGCAGGAAAAGTATTCGTTGAAAAGCGTTGATGTACTAATGCCAACGCAGATACTGCTTTACTATCTTGCAGATCGCAGTAATATGCGCCGACTTGGCTTGCCAAGAGCAATCCTTTATATACGATTGTTCTAGCAGACATCGATGCCACAAAATATTCTTTTCCATGCTTTAGGTGCAAATCCTTAATTGCGTGGCTACCCGTTTTGCGGATGACGTACAGTTTGCGCTCTAGTGCATCGGTGGTCATGATTTCGCGTCCGCGCCCAATAAAAATTTGGCGGATTACTGGTTCAGTCTTTTTAACTGTGGGCGACATTGGCATCTTCACATCGATAGGGACATCACGCCATCCCAATACGATCTGACCCTCTTGTCTTACTGTTCGCTCAAGCTCTTGCTCACATGCCAATCGTGAAGCACTTTCTTTGGGCAAAAAGATCATGCCAACGCCATACTCTCCAACTGGTGGAAGATTAACTCCTTGTTTTTTCATTTCAGCTCGATAGAGCGCATCTGGTATCTGTATCAAGATGCCGGCACCGTCTCCCATTAGCGGATCTGCACCAACTGCACCGCGATGATCCAAGTTCTCCAGAATCTTTAATCCTTGAGAAATAATCTCGTGCGTTTTTTTACCCTTGATGTGCGCGACAAATCCAACGCCACAGGCGTCATGTTCATGATTTGGGTTATATAGTCCTTGCGCTGTTGGGCGGAGTTCTAAATGATTCATTAGTCTTGGATCCAAATTTGTTCAATGCGGCGCCCAATCCCCATGGACTGGTCTATTTTTAGCCGGGAGAGTAAATATAGGTGAATCTACTTAGGGATGCAATAAAAATTAATTGTCTCTGTCCCGTTTTTATATGGGATAGATTAATGATTCATCCTAAAAAGGGGACAGATTCATGTTTTTTTAGGCCTACCCCGAGGTTTTATAAGCCAATCGTCTAAACCCAATTTCTGGTTTTTAGCTCTAAATTCAGGGCTCAGCCAAGGCTTTGAACGCAAAATATGGGCCGTTATCGTCTGATCCTCATGATTGGGGGCGCCTTCTCGCACAAAGCTAGCCCAAGCCAATTGCCTTTCAAAGGGGGTATTGCCCAAGCCCCAAAAAGTAGGGTGATCGGTCAACCAAGTCTCTCCTTTTCCGCCAATATGAGTTGCAAAACTAGTATTTTTTGAGTCCTCTGGCCGAATCTCCAATCCAGAGCGAACCGGGTTGAGCTCAATATAGCGTTGGCAACGTAAGACATAAGCAGGATCAATTAAGGAAGAACAAAACCGTCCAGCCCACATTGTTCCCGAGTAAGCACGACTTTGATTGAAGTACTGTGCATAGCGACGTCCGAGTGATTGCATTGTTCTGGCCAACGACTCTTCTTTATATGGGGTCAATAAAAGATGTGCGTGATTAGGCATCAGTGCAAACGCATGAACGGCGCATCCAAAATCTTTTGCAGCCTGACGCAGCCAATCTAAATAGTGTTTGCAATCAAGTTCATTTACAAAAATAGTTTGCTGATTATGGCCATGCACTAAAACATGCATAGCGTGGCCTGGAATCACAAAGCGTGCTTTGCGAGCCATAGTCTAATTAGTTCAATTGGCGAATGCCGCCTGAGGGTGCGAAATCGGGTATCGCCCAGTCACCATCTAATTCAACGACGCCCGGGGGTGGCGTACGCGGGAGTTCTGGAACCCCTCGAAGGGCAATCGACATAAAGTTAATCCATATTGGTAATGCAAGGCCGCCCCCGGTTTCTCGGTCTCCCAGACTCTTGGGCTTATCAAAACCAATCCATGCCACAGCGGCAACGCGTGGGTTATAACCTGCAAACCAGACATCGTTGGAGTCGTTTGTGGTTCCGGTCTTACCGGCAATGTCATTTCGACCTAAGCGAGGGCGAGCACTTGCTGCGGTTCCGGTCTTGGTAACCTCTTGCAACAAACTATCGACTACAAAAGTGGTACGCGCATCTAAAACTCGATTTGCATTTTTTCCAACCTTGACAGGATCCGCCTGAAATAAGATTTGACCCTTTGAGTCTGTAATCCTATCAATTAAATATGGGTTCACAAAGTACCCACCATTCGCAAATACACTGTATGCATTAACCATTTGTAATGGGGTGGTAGAACCAGCACCTAATGCCATCGTTAAGTATGGCGGATGTTTCTCTGGCTCAAATCCAAAACGTTGAATAAATTCTTGGGCATAAGAAGGCCCAATCCTACGAATAATGCGCACAGAAACTAAATTTTTTGACTTTGCTAACGCGGCACGCAAGCGCATCATCCCATCGTACTTACCATCGTAGTTTTTAGGCTCCCATGCTTGACTACCAGTTTCTGAACCTCCAATGGATATGGGTGCGTCATTGACGAGGGTACTGGGACTAAATCCCTTCTCGATTGCGGCCGCGTAAATAAAGGGCTTAAATGCAGAGCCCGGCTGTCGAAGGGCCTGTGTAACTCGATTAAATTTATTACGCCTAAAGTCAAAGCCTCCTACCAAAGCTAAAATCGCTCCATCGCTTGGATCCATCGCGACAAATGCAGCCTCGACTTGGGGAAGTTGCGCAATTTTCCACATCCCCTCATCTCTTAATAACCGAACAATTGCCCCGGGTCTTATGCGCTGCTTGGGTTGCGCGGTCTCGGAGAGAGAGGCGCGTGCCAACTTAAGCGCATCACCAGATAGGTTAATTTGCTCCCCTGTTGCAATCATGACTTTGAGTTCTTTAGGGCTGGACTCAAGAACAACACCAGATTGCAATTCATCCAGTGCAGGGTAATCAAGTAATGCGGTATCAATTGCTCGCTGGCGCTTTACGATATCAGCAGGCAGCTCAATAAATCCCTCCGGGCCGCGATAGGAATGGCGCAAGTCATAGTCAAATATTCCTTTTCGAAGCGCACTATAAGCTGCATCTTGGTCAGCTTTTAAGACAGTGGTGTAAACGCTGATACCTTGAGAGTAAATAATATCCCCATACTCAGAATACAAAAGTTGCCTAGCCATCTCTGCAACAAAATCAGCACGCGTATCGAACTCATTTCCTAAACCACGCACCCGAATTGTTTCTGCAATCGCCTTGTTGTAATCTGCTGGCGTGATATAGGATAAATCTCGCATCCGTTGCAAAATATATTCTTGACGGATCTTGGCGCGCTTGAAGTTAGACACTGGGTTATAGGCGGAGGGTGCTTTTGGCAAACCAGCCAACATCGCTGCCTCAGCAATAGTGATTTCTCTTAGTTCTTTTCCAAAGTAAATTTGTGAGGCGCTTGCAAATCCATAAGCGCGCTGACCCAAATAAATCTGATTCATATAAATTTCTAGAATCTTATCTTTAGTCAACTGGGATTCAATTTCCCAGGCAAGCAACACCTCATAGAGCTTGCGACTAAATGTTTTCTCATTGCTTAAGAAAAAATTGCGTGCCACTTGCATCGTAATTGTCGATGCGCCTTGTGATAGACGACCACGTAAGTTAGCAAGGCTTGCGCGAAGAACGCCCCAATAATCAACGCCTCCATGACTATAAAAACGATCGTCCTCAATCGCAATAACTGCATACCTTAGGTGTATCGGTATCTGATTTAGGGGTACGACATTGCGTCGCTCTTCACCAAATTCTCCAATTAAAACTTTGTCCGCCGTATAAATTCTCAGGGGCACTTTGGGGTTGTAATCAAGTAATGCAGAAATAGCGGGTAAGTTTGGCTTGGCAATAATGAATGCATACGCCACCAGCATCGTAAAAAGCATCCCCAAAATGACTACCAAGATGAGTAGGGCTTTTATTAAAGGGCTCGAACTCGGCCTTTTGGGAGAATTCAAGCTCGACCCGCTCTGAAGGGGTGGTTTTTTACTTGGTAAATTTGCCATTGTGAAATTATATGGTCCTACCGCAAATCTCAGTCTGACTTACAAATAAATCAGCTTAATCCAATAGGCAAGGCCAAACTTAGGCGCAACAATCACTGATGGCCTATCGAAATATTACCCGCGATGATTTCAATCAAGTTTTGCAAAGTCTTGGTAATGATCCTGCCATCTTGACTGATGAAATAGGCCCCAATCACCTCCGAACTGCCAATACCGCTCCTTGGTATACCAACTTATATAGGAACTGGATGGAATCAAATCCGCTGAAAGAAAAATGGGCCAATCAAGCAGCCCCAACTCCGATCTTGATGATATTTATTATTTTGCTGGTCTTGGCGGGCGGTCTTACCTATATCGCCCTCCAAATACAAGGGCTTGACTCGGGTGAAAATCGCACTAGCGACTTGGCCGCCATTCAGAAGCAATTGGGGCAAATCCAAGATGAGCTCCATGAGCTTGATGAGCGACTCGAAGAGCAGTTTGAATCTGTTTTTATTCAACTTGTCGAGATGCAATCTAAATATCAAAGTTTGGCTAGATCAGCACACATTTCTGCTCCATCAAAACCAGACCCAACCGAAGCTGAATTAAAAAAGTGGCGGCATCTTGGCGTAGGACAAAACAAAAACGGGGCTTATGCATTACTTCATGATGGGCAACAAGCACTCATGCTTAGTAAAAATCAAATCACTAACGGATCATGGCGACTCGCTGAATTTAATTCAGCAGAAGCGATTTTGGTCGGCCCCAATGAAAAACGTATTGTTTTAAGGATTCAATGAGAGGCTCCTGGCTAACTCATTTTCTCGGCTGCTTATTACTTTTAATCAGTGCCGCCTGCTTGGCTAACAATACTCACCGGCAAACCGCTGAAATCAAAGAGCTACTCCCGACCCCAATTAGCATCACCGTCAATGAAATGCTACTGGTTGATTTATTACATATCTTGGCACGTCTTGGGCATACCCATTTTGTTTTAAGCCCCAGCATTCAAGGCAATATTAGCTTGCAGCTAGAGGCTGTTCCTTGGCAAACCGCCCTATCTACAGTCTTAGCAAGCCGAGGCTTGCGCTTTGTTCGTAACGATGGCCTATATTGGATTGGGAGTCATAGCGAGATTAGTAGTTTTCAGAAACAACGTCGTGATGAGTCTGCTTTACCGTTTGGGGGAGAACATCACAGCACCCCACGCCAAGTTTTGATTGAGGCCCGCATTGTTGAGGCCGATCATCGCTTTGCCAGAAACCTAGGTATCAAATTAGGGATGCGTCCACGCTCGTCTTCTTTAGAGCAGGCCCCATTTCAGATGAGCGTCCCACTCAGTGCTGGTGGGCTTGGTGGCTATGAGCCAGCCAGCGCTGCTGCCACCCTTTTAAGTAAGAACGCAAGTCGTTTACTGGATATCGAACTCACTGCCTTAGAGAGCGATGGTCAAGGGAAGATTCTGTCAAACCCACGCATTATGACCGCTGATATGGTCAAAGCAACTATTGAGCAGGGAACTGAGCTGCCCTACCAAACCTCCTCCTCAAGTGGTGGCAATAAAATTCAGTTTCGCAAAGCAAATTTGCGGCTAGAGGTTATTCCAAAAATTCACCATGATGGCAAAGTTTCTTTATTGGTCGCCATTAATAAAGATAGTGTGGGCATGAAGACTGAACAGGGTTATGCAATCGACACTAAAAATCTGAGTTCAGAAGTAACTGTTGAAAATGGCGGCACCGTGATTCTTGGCGGCATCTACCAAACTACTGAACGCGAAGATTTAGTAAAAGTTCCGCTTTTAGGCGACATTCCCTTAATCGGTCATCTCTTTAAACACCAATCCAAGCTTCGCGATAAAACAGAGTTATTGGTCTTTCTTACTCCTACCATTTTGGAAAAACCCGAATAGAATTGAAGGGTGATTCCTGAAAATTCAAATATCTTCCTAATCGGCCTAATGGGTGCCGGCAAATCCACTGTTGGAAGGGTGCTGGCACGGAAACTCAATAGTCGATTTATTGATTCTGACCACGCCCTAGAGGAACGCTGCGGTGTGAAGATTCCAACTATTTTTGAGATGGAAGGCGAGGCCGGTTTTCGTAAGCGTGAAGCGCAAATTATTGAAGAGCTGACTCAAGAAAAAGGTTTAATCCTTGCTACCGGCGGAGGCAGTGTTTTGCTCCCTGAAAACCGTCGTGCCTTGAGCGAACGCGGGACAGTGGTCTACTTACATGCCAACCCTATCGAACTCTGGCATCGCACCAAAGGGGGGGAAGGTCGCCCCTTGTTGCAAAATGGAGATCCAAAGGCCATCTTAGAAAATCTGTATGCTCTTCGCGATCCCCTCTACCGAGAAATTGCTGATCATATTATTGAAACGGGCAAACCCAGCGTTAACCAATTGGTCAATACTCTTTTAATGCAACTTGAACTCGCCTCATGAAAACATTACAAGTCTCTTTAGGAGATCGTAGCTACCCTATTTATATTGGCCCTGGTTTGCTTTGCAAGACAGATCTCTTTAAGCCCCATGTAGCAGGTCAGTCCATTTATGTCGTGAGCAACACCACCGTAGCTCCCCTCTATAGCAAGAAACTTATTCAAACAATTTCAAGAGACGCCAAGTCTGTTCATGAAATTATCCTGCCTGATGGTGAGTCCTATAAAGACTGGGCTACCTTACAGAAAATCTTTGATGTCATGCTTTCTAAGGGGGCCGACCGAAAGAGCGTCATCATTGCCTTAGGTGGTGGTGTGATTGGTGATATGGCTGGCTTTGCAGCTGCTAGTTTTATGCGTGGTATCCGTTTTATTCAGGTACCTACCACCCTCTTGGCCCAAGTAGATTCCTCGGTCGGCGGTAAAACTGGCATCAACCACCCCTTGGGAAAAAATATGATTGGCGCATTTCATCAACCCGTCGCCGTCATCGCTGATCTCGATACCCTCAAGACTCTGCCCCCTAGAGAGTTATCGGCCGGCCTTGCTGAGGTTGTTAAACACGGTGCGATCGCCGATGCTACTTTTTTTGATTGGATTGAGTCGCATACAAAAGAGTTGCTGGGGTGTGATCCCAATGCCATGAGTCATGCTGTAGAACGGTCGTGTGAAATTAAATCTGCTGTTGTGGCAGCCGATGAAAAAGAATCTGGTATCCGCGCAATCCTTAACTATGGACACACATTTGGACATGCCATTGAATCTGGCCTAGGTTATGGGGAGTGGCTACATGGTGAAGCGGTCGGCTGCGGCATGGTGATGGCAGCGGATCTATCAGCTCGCCTGGGTCACATTCCTAGCAGTGATGTAACCCGTATTCAGGAATTAGTGACTGCCCTTGGATTGCCAAATTGCGCACCCAAACTTGGTAATCAGCGCTTCTTTGAGCTAATGCAAATTGATAAAAAATCAGAGGGCGGCGAGATTCGGTATATCACTCTGGAAAAAATTGGGCGGGCCAAAATTGAGATGGCTGATCACGCAATCGTTAGCCAAACTCTTAGCGCGTACCAAGCAAGCTGACCTTAACGTCTTTCCCCGCCTGAGCGCTAACGAAGGATGATAAATCAGCGAGTAACTCATTGCCGGTTTTAGTATCTAACCAAAGCGGCTCCAATGCCGTTCCAGCCCAACGATAATGAAAACCGCCTACCTTAGCGGCGACCCAAATCTCATGAAGAGGGGGCTGGGTATTAACGACGATGACGCTACGATCATGAAAGGCAATATTGATAACATTGCCACCCTGTCTAGCGATATCTAAATCAAGATCCAAAGCCTCATCCGCATGCTCGAGAGAGAGCTCAATTGAGTGCAATAGCTGGGCTGCAATCTGATGAAACTGCTTATCGTCAATTTTTTCAGCTTGGGGTCGATTGGTGTTCTGCATGCTATATTCAAATACCTTTTGCAAAGCTAATGATGATATCGATTGTAGTAAGAATTCCGATACTGGTGCTTTTTATTTCCCTCGGTGCTTGTGGGGTAAGAGGGCCTTTATTTATTCCTAACCCTCCCCCTGTCCCTCCGGCCCCTACCCAAGCAGAGCCTAAAGGAAACCTATATCCACCCAAGGATGTGCCAGCAAAAACAACTGGAAGCGGTAATAAAGTAAATTAACAATGGTGAACGCAATCCCTTCTCTTCTTGGCTTCTCTGAAAAAAATGGGCAATGGTTTGCTGAGGGCATAAGCCTCAGAAAACTAACGCAGGATTTTGGTACCCCACTATATGTTTATAGCAAGGAGGCTATTTGTAGCGCCTACCGCGCCTATGATTCTGCCTGCATTAGGCCCGATGGTACGCGACGAGCTCGTATTCATTACGCCATGAAGGCGAATAGCAATTTAGCAGTCTTAGATGAGCTTAAGCAACTGGGCGCCGGCTTTGATCTGGTCAGTGGTGGAGAGTTGGCGCGCGCCCTTCATATTGGCGCTGACCCAAAAAGTCTTGTTTTTGCAGGTGTTGGTAAATCATCTGCTGAAATTGAGAATGCGCTTCGTGTGGGCGTCAAATGTATTAATGTGGAGTCCATACCGGAGTTACAGCGTATTAATGCAATTGCTAAAACGATGAATTTACGCGCCCCAATTTCATTGCGTGTTAATCCTGATGTAGATGCCAATACACATCCATACATCTCTACTGGACTTAAAGATAATAAGTTTGGGATTGCGTATTACGAGGTTCTCAAAACATATCGAGAGGCTGCCCTTTTGCCTCAAATTGATGTGATCGGCATTGACTGCCATATTGGTTCGCAAATTACGAGCACCTCACCTTATCTCGATGCACTTGATAAAGTTCTTGATCTCATCACACAACTTCAACGCGAAGGAATCAAGATTCATCATCTCGATTTGGGTGGCGGATTGGGCATTGACTATGGCGGTGAGTCACCGCCAAATATTACTGAATTTACCAATACACTTCTTAATCGGGTCGAGGAGCGCGGATTTTGCCATCTAGAAGTCTTGCTCGAGCCTGGGCGTTCTTTAGTTGGTAACGCAGGTATTTTATTGACTCAAGTGGAATACTTAAAAACAGGGGTCGATAAAAACTTTTGCATTGTCAATGCCGCCATGAATGACCTGATGCGACCTACTTTGTATGAGGCTTATCATGCGATTGTTCCGATTCACGTCAGCCAAGCTAAGCCAAATTGCTACGATGTTGTAGGCCCCGTTTGCGAATCTGGCGATTGGCTAGGTAAGGATCGAGTACTCGCGGTCAACGAGGGGGATATCCTTGCGATCTTGTCAGCTGGTGCGTATGGCTTTGTGATGGCCTCTAACTACAACACACGGGGCCGAGCTGCCGAAGTAATGGTAGACGGCAATGAGGCTTATTTAGTGAGGCAGCGCGAAACGCCAGAAAGCTTGTATGAAAATGAGCGCACCATAAATCAAGCGAGCGCGCTCAAGTAAGCAGTAAAAGATTAACGCAGACCTGCCATATAGTCTGATACTGCCTTCATTTCTGCGTCCGATAGCTTGGTTGCAATCGTAGTCATCTGAGCACTATTTTTACGAGTACCCTCTCTAAATGCCACTAACTGCGAAGTAGAGTAATCAGCCCACTGCCCACTCAATCGTGGATATTGCGCAGGAATACCAGCGCCATTGGGGCTATGACAACCAGCACATGCAGGGACGCCTTTTTCAGCGATACCGCCACGATAGATTTTTTGACCAAGTGCAATGCTATCTTTATTTTGAGCAACCCCTAGGGTGGGTTGTTGCTTGTTTAAATATGCCGCCAAGTTCAACATATCTTGTTGGGTTAAAGTTGCCACCATACCCATCATGACGGGATTTGCACGAGAGCCGTCCTTGTAGTTTTTAAGCTGTTTCAAGGTATACGCCGAGTGCTGCGCTGCCAATTTTGGCCAGCTTGCAACCCCACTATTACCATTGGCGCCATGACAGCCAACACAGGCAACCACCCCACGCTTGGGGTCGCCATTGTTATAGAGTGCATCGCCTGCCGCCGTATCTGCCTTCATTGCGGCAGGAGCAGGCGCAGCAGCCATTGCTGGGGTCACTGGTTTAGCCGGCTCTGTTGTTGCATTAACAAGGGGTACAAATAGCGTTGCCAAGACAACTAAAAATGAAGGGAAGTTTAATTTGGAGATTTTGCGACTTTGAAGCATTATGGTTACCTTGCTTACTTTGATATGGGTACTGAAATGATCTTAATTTATTGAGATTTTACAATAACTTCCATACTTTCATTTATGTCTAAACTTCATCAAACCCGCTTCTTTACTACCGTAAATGAACTGCACACCCTGCCCCAGGGCGATATTCCGGAAATCGCCTTTGCTGGCCGCTCAAATGCCGGAAAATCTAGTGCAATCAATGTGTTATGCAATCAGAAGCGGCTTGCTTTTGCCAGCAAAACTCCCGGGCGGACCCAACATATCAACTATTTTGGGGTTTATGCCAAAGAAACGCTATTGGCCTATTTGGTGGACTTACCTGGATATGGCTATGCTGCCGTCGGAGAGAGCACCCGATCCCATTGGAACGATATTCTCAGTAACTACCTCCAGAACCGTAAATCGCTTGTAGGTTTAGTTTTGATTGTGGATGCGCGTCGCGGCCTAACTGAACTTGATGAGCAAATGATTCGGTGGTTTGGTGTTACCCAAAAACCGATTCATATCCTACTTAGTAAGTCTGATAAACAAACCTATTCCGAAAACCGTGACCTCCTGCATAGTATTAATGAACAGGTAAAGCAATTTGCGCCAGCACAAATTAGTGCCCAACTATTTTCTAGTACAAAACGGGTTGGCCTTGAAGAAAGCGATACACTTATTCAAGAATGGCTTTTTAAAGAAGTCTTTCTTAGTGAAAATACTCCTAACTAGTTTGATTCTTTTTAACAAATACAACCATGTCTCAATACCCTGCCTATAGACCGCGTCGGATGCGTCGTGACGATTGGTCCCGTCGCTTAATTCAAGAAAATCGTCTCAGTCCAGATGACCTTATCTATCCAGTCTTTCTGCTGCCTGGTAAGAACCAAACACAGACTGTTACCTCAATGCCTGGGATTGAACGAATGTCACTCGATCGTTTATTTTCAGTTGCCGAGGAGTGTGTCGCTCTAGGTGTCCCGGTCATGGCTTTATTTCCTGTGATTGAGGCCTCACTCAAAACGATTGATGGTGTTGAAGCGTTTAATCCTAATGGCTTAGTGCCCAATGCAGTTACTGAACTAAAAAAACGTTTTCCCAATCTTGGCATCATGACCGATGTTGCCTTAGACCCCTACACTAGCCATGGGCAAGATGGAATTTTGGATCAAAATAACTGCATACTCAATGATGAAACTGTTGCTGTTTTAGTAAAACAGGCTCTATGTCATGCTCACGCCGGCGTCGATATTGTTGCGCCCTCCGACATGATGGACGGACGTATTGGACAAATCCGAGCCGCTCTTGAAAATAATCAATTCATTCATACGCGCATCATGGCCTACTCCGCAAAATATGCGTCTTCTTTCTATGGCCCATTTCGGGATGCTGTCGGCTCTGCCACAAATTTAGGTAAGGCGGATAAAAAAAATTATCAAATGGATCCGGCTAATAGCGATGAGGCTATTCGTGAAGTCGGCCTTGATATTAGCGAGGGCGCTGACATGGTCATGATTAAACCTGGCATGCCTTATTTGGATATCGTCCATCGCATTAAAGATGCATTTGGCTACCCCACCTATGTGTACCAAGTGAGCGGTGAATATGCGATGCTAAAAGCTGCTGCCAATAATGGTTGGTTAGATCATGATGCGGTCATGATGGAATCTCTGATTGCATTTAAGCGTGCTGGTTCAGATGGTATCCTCAGTTATTTTGCTCTCGAAGCAAGCCGCCTGCTAAAAAAATAATCGACAACTCTTCGAACTATTTCGTATTGAGATCTTGCAAACGTTGACTAAAACGTGTTGGCGGCATAAATCCGACAATGCGTAATGCTTTCTGCTCTTCACCAAAGCTATTAAACAATAAGATTGCGGGCGGCCCAAAAAGACCATATTGCTTTAAGAGGGCCTGGCTAGATGGATTATTCAACGTGACATCAGCTTGAACTAATACAAAACGACCCATCTCTTTTGCAATCTCAGGGTTTGCAAAGGTAATTGCTTCCATTTCCTTACAACTGATGCACCAATCGGCATAGAAATCTAACAAGACTGGCTTTTTATTCTCTTGTGCTTTTTGTAGGATGATTTGTAGTTCTTCGGGGGACCGCACTACCTGGAAGACTAGATTTGGAGAAATTCGTTTTTCTGAGCGATTGATGTTTTGCATGCTACTTTCCCCACTGAGCATAGAGAATGCTGGCCATACAATCCAAATTGCCAAGAACACAAGCATCACCCCAAGTGCGCGCTGCAACCAAATCATCCAAGCACCGGCACTCGGAACCACACTTCTTGCTCCTAAGGCAATCAGCAATAAGGGTAAGCCCATGCCCAGCGCCATCACAAATAACAATGCCCCCCCTAACACCATGGAACCCGTTTGTGCCACAAAACCCAAAACGCTTGCGAGGGGTGCGGTGATACAAGGGCTTGCTACCAAGGTTGAAATCGCGCCAAGTACAAAAGCCCCAAAGAGACTTCCGCCCTGCTGCCTGCATGCTATTTGATCCACTTTATCTTGCCAAACTTGTGGCATTTTTAGTTCGTAGAACCCAAATAAAGTCCCTGCCAAAAATAGCAAAAGCCCAGAAAAAAGGATTAAAGCAATCGGGCTTTGTAGAACACGCTGCACTCCACTTCCCAAGGCTGCAGTTAATATACCCGCTAAGGCATACAGCAAAGCCATCCCGAGGATATAAGACAAGGCTAAATATGCTGAACGAACTTTGCTAATTGGCACATCACTTTGTTTACCCAAGACAATGCTGCTTAAGATAGGTAACATGGGTAATACACATGGAGTAAATGCTAATGCTAGTCCTAGAATAAAGAAGCCCACTAACAAATATCCTAAGTTGGCATTTTCTAGATATGACTTAATTGAACCAACATCATCTCGTCCACTCCAGAGCTCAATCAAACTTAATCCCTGAATATTGGCACCCTCTTTGCTAGGCTTTGCCTCAGCCTCTGGTATTGGCGCCACCTTCACTCCAGGGGCGGCGATAAAATATTGATAGGTCATCGGTGGATAACAAATACCGCCATCAGCACAGCCTTGTAAATCTAGTTCTAAACGAATACCCTGGTCTGCCTTTTGTGTAAAAGGAATGATGACCTGAAAGGGCTTTGGATAAATCTCCATCTTTTTGCCAAAGGTCTCATCAAACTTTTCAACACCGCGCGGTAGCTGTATATTTTTTGTATTTATTTTTTGATTATTGATAAAAAGTCTGTATTGAAGCGACTCTTGATAGATGTAATAGCCTTTTGCTGGACGGTAATCAATTAACAACTCATTGGCGTCGGCTACCCATGTTGCCTCTACTACAAATGCTTGTTCCGGCGGCAAAAACTCTTTAGCTGAAAGAGTGCCGATCAAAAACCCAATGCCAATGATCGGAATACAAATACTCAGAAAAATTCTTTTGATTACGCTCACTTAAGCTCCTTAGACACCCAAGCACCATACGCTTCTGAGTACTGGCTTGGACTTAAGGCAATTATCTCTGGAAGATCGTATGGGTGGTGCTCCACAATGTAACTTTCCAATGCTGGCCAACTTGTCTCGTTTGTCTTGGCGCTTAAAAGAACTTCAGTTTCTTCACAGATTTGATCGTCCCAGCGATAAATCGAATGCACGCCCTCCTGGATTTGTATGCAAGCCGCTAAGCCATGATCAAGCAAGCTACGGCCTAATGTCTTGGCCTCTTGAATATTTGGGAGGGTTGTGATCACGATCAAAATAGAATTCATATTGATTTGATTGCTTGAGCTAATTCTTAGATCCAATAAAAAAAGCCAGGCAAAAGCCTGGCTTTACTATACCCGAAGCACGCTTATGCTGCTGTCTCTTGGGTAGTCTCTTCGACTGCTGGGCGATCAACTAATTCAACTAAAGCCATTGGAGCATTATCGCCATGACGGAATCCAAACTTCAAGATGCGCAAATAACCGCCTGGGCGAGTTGCGTACCTTGGGCCTAATTCTGAAAATAATTTAGCCACCATCTCACGATCGCGTAAACGATTAAATGCAAGGCGGCGATTAGCCAAATTATCTTTCTTACCCAAAGTGATCAAAGGCTCAACCACCATCCGCAGCTCTTTTGCTTTTGGCAGGGTTGTTTTAATCACTTCATGCTCGATTAAAGAGTTTGACATATTGCGCAACATCGCCAAACGATGCGATGAAGTGCGGTTTAATTTGCGTAAGCCATTACCATGACGCATGATGCTTCCTTTCTAATTATTGCCCAATCGTAGCTGGAGGCCAGCTATCGAGTTTCATACCAAGGCTCAAGCCACGGGCTGCTAATACATCTTTAATCTCATTAAGAGACTTACGACCTAAGTTAGGCGTCTTCAATAGCTCATTTTCAGTACGCTGGATTAAATCACCGATGTAATAAATGTTTTCTGCTTTTAAGCAATTGGCAGAACGAACCGTTAACTCGAGATCATCAACGGGTCTCATCAACAGAGGATCAACCATCGCGGAGCGGCTTGGCGCTAAGTCGCCAGCAACTTGACTGCTCTCCAGGGCGGCAAACACAACTAACTGATCTACCAGAATACTAGCTGCTTGACGAATTGACTCCTCTGGAGAGATAACTCCATTGGTTTCAATGGTCATAACCAAACGATCTAAGTCAGTGCGCTGCTCTACACGAGCAGACTCAACAGCATAGCTAACACGATTCACAGGGCTAAAGGATGCATCCAACACAATGCGGCCAATTAACTTTGTTGCCTCGTCTTGATATTGACGCATATTGCCAGGTACATAACCGCGGCCCTTTTCAACCTTAATCTGCATATCTAACTTACCACCCGCAGAGAGGTGAGCAATCACATGCTCAGGATTAATGATTTCTACATCATGAGGCAAATCAATATCCTTGGCACAAACAACGCCAGGACCTTCTTTACGAAGATTGATCGTTACCTCATCGCGTGATTGGAGCTTAAATACAACGCCCTTGAAATTTAATAAAAGATTAACAACATCTTCTTGCACGCCATCCAAAGTGGAATACTCATGGACAACGCCCCCGATTGCCACTTCGGTTGGTGCAAAGCCAACCATTGACGACAACAATACGCGGCGCAATGCATTACCTAGAGTATGGCCGTAACCGCGCTCAAAGGGCTCCATAACAACTTTAGCCTGATTAGCAGCAAGTGCTTCAACAGAAATGATTTTTGGTTTAAGCAAATTTGTTTGCATAGATATCTTTTCCTTAAGAGGTGCTGTATTAGCGTGAATACAATTCGACGATCAAACTTTCATTAATATCGCCGCTAATTTCATCGCGATCTGGAACTTGTTTAAAAGTACCTTCTAGTTTTGCAGCATCAACACTTACCCAATTAATAGCGCCTACTTGCTGTGCAAGGTTTAGAGACTCTTGAATACGAGTCTGTTTTTTAGCCTTCTCACGAATAGCAATCACATCACCTGCACGCACTTGCATAGAGGGGATATTGACGACGCTACCATTCACAGTAATTGCTGCGTGCGAAACAAGTTGGCGCGCTTCGGCTCGCGTAGAGCCAAAACCCATCCGATAAACGACGTTATCAAGACGTGATTCGAGCAATTGCAACAAGGTTTCACCTGTGTTTCCTTTACGACGCTCTGCCTCTGCAAAATAGCGGCGGAACTGACGTTCTAGAACACCATAAATACGCTTTACCTTTTGCTTTTCACGCAATTGGTTACCAAAGTCGGATGTACGTGAACCTGAAGTGCGTCCATGTTGACCTGGTTTGCTATCTAATTTGCACTTATCAGATAAAGCACGACGTGCGCTCTTTAAAAATAAGTCAGTACCTTCCCGACGGGATAATTTAGCCTTAGGGCCTAAGTAACGTGCCACGATTCCTTCCTTTCTATGCCGCAGTTTTTCAACTGTGGTGAGTTCGCTTCAACTTCAAACGAACGGTGGGCTTATTAATCAAAGACTGAAAATCAGTCGCTTCTTTACAACTAAAAACGTTTTATCAAATACGACGGCGCTTTGGCGGGCGGCAACCATTATGGGGAACCGGTGTTACGTCCTGGATCTCCACAATTTTGATACCCAATGAATTCAAGGCGCGGACAGCTGATTCACGTCCAGGGCCAGGGCCTTTAATTTGTACTTCTAAATTTTTAATTCCACATTCAATCGCAGCCTTACCAGCGACTTCGGCGGCAACCTGAGCGGCAAAGGGAGTAGATTTACGCGAACCTTTAAACCCTTGACCCCCTGAAGTCGCCCACGATAGAGCATTTCCTTGGCGGTCAGTAATGGTCACGATAGTGTTATTGAACGATGCATGAACGTGAGCGATACCATCGGCCACATTCTTTTTAACCTTCTTGCGTGCGCGTTGTGCGCTAGCGTTAGCCGTTGTTTGTTGTGCTTTTGCCATTTTTTATCCCTTCTTCAATGCAACGCCGGCCTTGCGTGGGCCTTTACGAGTACGCGCATTTGTTTTAGTACGTTGACCACGAACAGGTAAACCCTTGCGATGACGAATACCGCGGTAGCAGGCCAAATCCATCAAACGCTTGATGTTCATGGTCACTTCGCGACGTAAATCACCCTCAGTGGTGCGTTTTCCAACCTCATCACGCAATTTCTCTAACTCTGCATCGGTTAGATCTTTTACTTTTTTATCAATAGCAACACCTGCGCTATCGCAGATCTTCAATGCTTGCGTTTTGCCAATACCAAAAATCGCTGTTAAGCCGATTACAGTATGTTGATGATTTGGGATGTTTACCCCAGCGATACGTGCCATATAAATTCCTCTACTTAACCGAATTAACCTTGACGCTGCTTATGACGTGGATCAGACGAGCAGATCACACGCACTACGCGCTTACGTTTAATAATCTTGCAATTTCTGCAAATTGCTTTAACGGATGCCAATACTTTCATGATTCACCTCTTTAATAATTACTTTGCACGGAAGATAATTCTTGCGCGCGTTAAATCGTATGGGGTCATCTCCACGGTTACCTTATCGCCTGGCAGGATGCGTATGTAATGCATACGCATCTTCCCAGAAATATGACCTAAAACTACATGCCCATTCTCTAACTTCACCCTAAACATGGCATTGGGTAAGTTTTCGACAATCTCACCCGCCATCTGAATAACATCATCTTTAGGCATAGTTAAAGTGTGGGCCCCATCTTAAAGTTAGCTTTCTTCATCAGAGAGCCGTACTGTTGTTGCATCACAAACGATTGCACTTGGGCCATAAAGTCCATTGCAACTACCACAATAATTAATAATGATGTTCCGCCAAAATAGAAAGGTACGTTGTATTTGAGCACTAAGAACTCTGGCAATAAGCACACTAAAACCATGTAAATAGCACCTGCTAACGTGAGACGTACCAAAATTTTGTCAATATATCGTGCGGTTTGATCACCGGGACGAATGCCTGGGACAAAAGCGCCACTCTTTTTGAGATTGTCTGCAGTATCGCGGCTATTAAAAACCAAAGCTGTATAAAAAAAGCAGAAGAAAATAATTGCCGCTGCATACAAAATAATATACACAGGCTGTCCTGGTGCCAAAGTGGCTGCTAAGTCTTTCACAACTCGACTAACCATATTGGTAGGTTCACCAGCAGTAAACCAACCTGCTATGGTGGCTGGGAACAAAATAATTGAGGATGCAAAAATGGGGGGGATAACACCGGCCATATTTAACTTCAATGGTAGATGGGAAGACTGTCCACCGTAAATCTTATTACCTACTTGGCGCTTGGCATAGTTGACTAAAATACGGCGCTGACCACGCTCAACAAAAACTACAAAGTAAGTTACAGCAATCACAATTAAAACAATCAAAATTGCCGAGAGGATATTCATGGAGCCGGTGCGAACCAGTTCTAATAAACTTGCCAATGCACTGGGTAAGCCAGAAACAATTCCACCAAAAATAATAATGGAAATGCCGTTACCCAAACCTCGTTCTGTAATCTGCTCACCGAGCCACATTAAAAACATGGTGCCAGTTACTAGGGTAACAACAGTATTAAATTGGAAGATTGCCCCGGGATTTACAACGAGACCTGGCTGTGACTCAAGAGCTATGGAAATACCAATTGCCTGAAAGGTTGCTAAAAATACGGTTGCATAGCGCGTGTACTGAGTAATCTTACGCTGCCCTGCTTGCCCCTCTTTTTTCATTGCCTCTAACGATGGGAGAACAATCGTCATTAATTGCATGATGATCGAGGCAGAAATATAAGGCATGATGCCAAGAGCAAAAACGGTAAAGCGCGATAAGGCACCGCCCGAGAACAAATTAAACATTCCCAAGATGCCATCTTTTTGCTCTGTAAATAACTTGGCTAATTGGTCTGGATCAATGCCTGGTACAGGAATGTGTGCGCCAATTCGAAAAACAACCAAAGCCAAGACCAAGAAAATTAGACGGCGACGTAAGTCACCGAACTTATTTCCAGAGGGTGTCAGGCTAGAGACGTTAGAAGAACCGAGGGCCATAAATCCTTAAACTTGCTCGAGAACCTTGCCGCCAGCTGCTTCAATGGCAGCCCTTGCGCCAGCACTTGCAGTGAGCCCCTTGAGGGTAACTGCTCGTTTAATTTCACCTGTCTTAATGACTTTCACAGCATTAATCTGCTCACCAGCAAGGCCATGCTGTTTTAACGCAGGCAGATCAACCTCTGCTAGGCCAATTCGCTCAAGATCTGCCAAAGTGATTTGGCCAACATGACGACGTGTCAATGAAATAAAGCCGCGTTTTGGAAGGCGACGATACATTGGCATCTGTCCACCCTCAAATCCAACTTTATGAAATCCGCCAGAACGTGACTTTTGTCCCTTGTGTCCACGACCAGCAGTTTTACCAAGGCCAGAACCAATGCCACGGCCAACACGACGGCGTGGGCGCTTTGAACCAGCGGCAGGTTTAATAGTATTTAATTGCATCGATTTACCCAATCACTTTCACAAGGTAAGAGACTTTATTAATCATTCCCCGAACTGCAGGGCTGTCCTGCAACTCAGAAACGGAGTTAAGACGACCAAGCCCTAATCCACGAACAGTTGCACGATGACTCTCACGAGTACCGATTAAGCTGCGAACTAGTTGAACCTTGACCTTTGAATTCGATTGCGTATTTGCCATGATTTACTTTCTATTACTCATTAGCCCAAGATTTCTTCAACTGACTTGCCGCGCTTAGCAGCAATCTCTGCTGGCGTACTCATCTTGCTAAGACCATCTAGGGTTGCGCGAACCATGTTGTAGGGATTAGTAGAGCCAATCGATTTAGCAACCACATTGGTTACGCCCATCACATCAAAAATGGCACGCATCGGACCACCGGCGATAACACCTGTACCCTCTTTTGCTGGAGAGATCAAAACACGAGATGCGCCATGCTGACCAATTACAGTGTGTTGCAAAGTACCTTTGCGAAGCGAGACCTTAATCATTTTGCGACGAGCCTCATCCATTGCTTTTTGCACAGCCACAGGCACTTCTTTTGATTTGCCCTTACCCATGCCAATACGTCCATCGCCATCGCCAACAACCGTTAAAGCTGCGAAGCCGAGAATACGGCCACCCTTAACAACCTTAGTGACACGATTAACTGCAATCATCTTCTCGCGAAGACCATCATCGCGCTCTTCTGACTGTATTTTGGTTTGCATTTTTGCCATAATTTTTCCTAAACCGTTTTCTTAGAACTTCAAGCCGGCTTCACGCGCGGCCTCAGCAAGAGCTTTAATACGACCGTGATAACGATGGCCAGCACGATCGAAAGCAACACTTTCAATCCCGGCTTTCTTCGCACGCTCAGCAATTAACTTGCCAACTTTTTGTGCTGCATCGCTATTGCCGCCATTCTTTACAGAAGTGCGCAGATCTTTTTCCATGGTTGACGCTGCCGCTATCACTTTATTTCCACACGGGCTATAAACCTGTGCAGAAATATGGCAATTGCTACGAATCACGGTTAGGCGATGAGCCAATAACTCAGCAATCTTGATGCGAGTCTGGCGAGCGCGTCTTTGTCTTGTTTCGTTTTTATTCATATCGAATCTCGGCTTTACTTAATTACTTCTTCTTGGTTTCTTTAAGGTGAACCACTTCATCCACATAACGCACGCCTTTGCCCTTGTATGGCTCTGGTGAACGATATGCTCGTACTTCAGCGGCAACCTGGCCAACTTGTTGCTTATTGGCGCCCTTAATAATGATTTCGGTTTGCGATGGGGTTTCTGCCTTTACTCCAGCTGGTAAGGCATGATTAATTTCATGTGAGAACCCTAATTGCAATTTCAAGGTATTGCCTTGAGCTTGAGCGCGATAACCTACGCCCACTAAACTTAATTTACGCTCAAATCCCTTGGTTACACCAACAACCATGTTATTAACTAGGGCGCGTGTTGTTCCAGAAAGAGCATCGGATTCTGGTGTGGTCTCTTTAATAGCAACCGTAATCACACCGTCTTTATGTTCAAGACCAATGCTGGGATGAAGGTTGTGAGTCAAAGTACCTAATGGCCCTTTGACAGTTAATAGTGCATTCACAATACTAATCTCAGCACCTTTTGGGACAGCAATGGGAGACTTACCAACTCGTGACATTGTTCTCTCCTTAGGCCACGTAGCAGATAACTTCGCCGCCAACGCCAGAAGCGCGTGCTTTACGATCGGTCATCAAACCTTGTGGTGTAGAAATAATTGCAACGCCCAAGCCATTCATCACTTCTGGAATGTCATGACGTCCCTTGTATATGCGTAAGCTAGGTGTTGAAACCCGCTCAATACGCTCAATCACAGGGCGGCCAGCGTAGTATTTAAGATCAATCTTTAATACTGGTTTGGCTGCTTCACCGGTAATTTCAAAACCATCGATATAGCCTTCTTCTTTCAAGACTTTGGCGATGGCTACTTTTAATTTGGATGACGGCATATTAACCAAGGTCTTCTGCACCGCTTGCGCGTTGCGAATTCTGGTCAACATGTCGGCGATTGGATCGCTAATACTCATGGATTCTCCTAAATACTTTCGCCGCTTACCAGCTGGCCTTGGTTAAACCGGGGATCTCGCCACGGAAGGCGATCTCACGAATCTTGCCGCGCGCTAAACCAAATTTGCGGAAGGTGCCACGTGGACGGCCAGTTAAAGAACAACGATTACGTTGACGAATTGGGCTGGCATTGCGAGGAAGTGCTTGTAACTTCAAGCGAGCTTCATAGCGCTCTTCATCACTTCTTGAGCTATCGTCGATCACTGCTTTGAGTTCAGCGCGCTTAGCAGCGTACTTTGCAACCAATTTAGCGCGCTTCTTTTCGCGCTCAATTAAAGATAGTTTTGCCACGTTAGCCTCTTAATTGCGGAATGGAAATTTAAACGCCGCCAGCAATGCTTTTGCTTCTTCATCTGACTTTGCGGTTGTCGTAATACTGATATTGAGTCCGCGTAATGCATCAATCTTGTCGTACTCAATCTCAGGGAAAATAATTTGTTCTTTAACGCCAATGTTGTAATTACCGCGACCATCAAATGCTTTACCGGAAATACCGCGGAAGTCACGAACACGTGGCAAAGAAACTGTAATAAAGCGATCAAGGAACTCATACATGCGTGTTCCGCGCAATGTCACCATTGTGCCAATAGGATAGCCTTGACGGATCTTAAATCCTGCAATCGCTTTGCGCGCCTTCGTTACAACAGGCTTCTGTCCTGCAACCTTAGTTAAATCCCCTACAGCGTGCTCAATGACTTTTTTATCATTGACGGCCTCACCCAAACCCATATTGAGTGTAATTTTGGTAATACGGGGAACTTCCATCACAGATTTATAGCCAAACTGCTTCATTAAGTTGGCAACAACTGTATTTTTGTAATGCTCTTGTAAACGAGTGCTCATAATATCTCCGAACCTTAAGCGCTAAGGGTGGCGCCAGTGGTTTTTAAAAAACGCACCTTTTTGCCATCTACCAACTTGATGCCTACACGCGATGGCTTGCCATTAGCATCGACCAAAGCAATGTTGGATGCATGGATCGGCATAGTTTTATCAACCGTACCACCAGTAGTTCCCTCATTGGGGTTTGGTTTTACATTCTTTTTATAGATGTTGACACCTTCCACCACAAACTTGTTTTCCAATATTCCAGTGATGGTGCCTTTTTTACCTTTGTCACGTCCGGTGAGGACAATAACGGAATCGCCTTTACGAATCTTTTTCATAGTTGCCTCTTTAAATAACTTCGGGCGCGAGAGAAACAATCTTCATGAAACGCTCAGTACGCAACTCGCGAGTAACGGGCCCAAAAATACGGGTACCGATTGGCTCGAGTTTTGCATTTAGCAACACCGCAGCGTTTTCATCAAATTTGATTAAGGAGCCATCTGGACGACGAACACCTTTGGCAGTTCGAACAACAACCGCGTTATAAATATCACCTTTTTTTACACGACCACGCGGAGCGGCAGCTTTAACGCTTACCTTAATAACATCACCAATATTGGCATAGCGACGCTTTGAGCCGCCCAATACTTTGATGCACAATACTTCGCTGGCGCCTGTGTTATCGGCGACCTGCAACCTGCTTTCAGTCTGAATCATTTTGTCTAATCCCCAACTTGCACGCTTTATGCGCCAGTCTTGGTTCCGTCTAAGAGTCCTTAACGTTACCGCAAAGGACTCGGATTTAATAAAAATTGCTTATAAATCAAATACTTAATTAACTTAATGCGATTGACTAAATCATTATTTTGATTGAGGCAAACTGCAGAAAGCCTATGATTCTACTACAAAAATCGTGGTTTTAACAAGCCTCTGATAAAACCGAGCTACTAAATACCTTTGGAAGCCTCTACTAGGCGAGTAACTACCCAAGCCTTGGTTTTAGCAATTGGCTTACCTTCCGTTATTTCCACGGTGTCGCCCATCTTGTACTGATTGCTTTCATCATGAGCATGGTATTTTTTGGACTTACCCACATACTTACCAATCACTGGATGCTTTACTTGACGCTCAATCTGAACAGTGACCGTCTTTTGCATTTTGTCACTTACCACACGACCAATGAGTGTGCGGCGAAGAGGTTTGGAGATTTCTGTCATATCTCTTTCCTATTTATTTCTGTGCAGTCTTTTGGGTGATAAAGGTTTTGACGCGAGCAATATCACGTTTTACCTGGCCCAATTGACTAGTGTTTTGAAGTTGCTGAGTAGCTTTTTGCATACGCAATTTAAAACGCGTCTTCAAGAGTTCTGATAACTCTTGATTAAGCCCACCCAAATCTTTAGCCTGCAATTCTTTTGTTTTCATTTTTGATTCCTAATTAAGCGCCAATTTGACGAATCACAAAGGTTGTTTGGATCGGCAATTTAGAGGCAGCTAAGCGGAAAGCCTCGCGTGCTAAAGCTTCATCAACGCCATCCATTTCATAAAGAACCTTGCCCGGCTGAATTTCAGCAACGTAGTACTCGGGATTACCTTTACCGTTACCCATACGTACTTCTGCGGGTTTTTGCGAGATTGGCTTATCTGGGAATATCCGAATCCAAATACGGCCGCCACGTTTAATGTGACGGGTCATTGCGCGACGCGCAGATTCAATTTGGCGGGCAGTGAGACGACCGCGACCTACTGCTTTAAGACCAAAATCACCAAAAGACACAGAGCTACCACGAGTGGCTACTCCAGTATTACGGCCTTTTTGTTCTTTACGATATTTACGACGCTTTGGTTGCAGCATGCTTACTCTCCTGCCTTTTTCGTTTCTGCACTAGCAGCAACTTTACGAACCCGCTTTACTGCGGGCTTCACTGCTGGTTTATCTTCTGGTGCTTTTGCTACAGTATCTGCACTAGCGGCACGACGAACTGTCTTCGCTGGTGCACGACGTGGCTTCTTATCATCAGGAGCGGGGGCTTCGGTTGCAGAGTTTTGCGCTATCTGTACGTCCGCGCCACGACCCAAGGTATCACCTTTATAAACCCAAACCTTCACACCAATAATGCCGTATGTTGTCTCGGCCTCTGATGTGGCGTAATCAATATCAGCCTTCAAAGTGTGCAGAGGTACACGACCCTCGCGGTACCATTCACGACGTGCAATTTCAGCGCCATTCAAGCGACCGGAGGACATAATCTTAATGCCTTGAGCACCCAAACGCATTGCACTTTGCATCGCACGCTTCATTGCGCGACGGAACATAATGCGTTTTTCTAGCTGCTGTGTAATTGAATCTGCAATCAACTGTGCATCCACTTCTGGCTTGCGAATTTCTTCAATGTTGACATGCACCGGAACGCCCATTCGCTTCTGTAATTCTTTCCGAAGAACTTCGATATCCTCACCCTTTTTACCAATTACCACGCCAGGGCGGGAACTAAAAATAGTAATACGGGCATTTTTTGCTGGACGCTCAATCAGAACCTTGCTTACAGAAGCATTTTTTAATTTCTTCTTGAGATAATTTCGTACCTCAACATCCTCTTTGAGCATGTTAGCGAAATCAGTATTATTTGCGTACCAACGTGAGGTCCAGTTACGGCTTACCGATAAGCGAAAACCGTTTGGATTAATTTTTTGGCCCATGTCTTTCCTTAATTGCTCAAGGTCACACTAATGTGACAGCTTTGTTTCTCAATACGATTGCCACGGCCTTTTGCGCGGGCAGTAAAGCGCTTTAATGATGTCGCTTTATCCACAATCACTGCAGATACTTTGAGCTCATCAATATCGGCCCCTTTGTTGTGTTCAGCATTTGCAATGGCTGACTCAACTACTTTTTTCATAATGAAGGCAGCTTTTTTAGGACTGAAATTCAGAATGTTCATTGCGCGTGAAATTGGCAACCCACGAATTTGGTCGGCGACCAATCGTGTCTTTTGCGCAGAAATTCTAGCGCCGCGGTGAATAGCTTTAACTTCCATCATCATCCCCTTACTTCTTCACTACTTTCTTATCGGCAGAGTGTCCCTTGAACGTACGTGTCAAAGCGAACTCACCAAGCTTATGACCGACCATGTTTTCAGAGACATAGACCGGGACATGTTGTTTTCCGTTATGAACAGCAATGGTTAATCCAATAAAGTCAGGAAGAATGGTCGAACGCCGTGACCAAGTCTTAATGGGCTTCTTATCTTTGTTGGCTTGTGCGGTCTCAACCTTTTTTACAAGGCTAGCATCACAAAATGGACCTTTTTTAGCAGAACGGGTCATCTATCTATTCCTTATCGATTAACGCTTCTGACGACGTTGAACAATCATGGTCGTCGTGCGCTTATTACGGCGTGTGCGATATCCCTTAGTTGGTGTGCCCCATGGAGAAACAGGGACACGACCTTCTCCGGTCTTTCCTTCACCGCCACCGTGTGGATGATCTACTGGGTTCATGGCAACGCCACGTACCGTTGGACGAATACCGCGCCAACGGGTTGCTCCTGCTTTACCAATCTGACGCAAGCTATGCTCTTCATTGCCAACTTCACCAATAGTGGCACGGCACTCAATCAATATGCGACGGACTTCCCCAGAACGTAAACGAACCTGCCCATAAACACCCTCACGAGCCAATAAAACTGCAGAGCTTCCAGCTGAGCGTGCAATTTGAGCGCCTTTACCAGGCAACATCTCTACGCAGTGAATCGTGCTTCCAATTGGAATATTACGGATGGGTAAATTATTGCCGGCCTTGATTGGGGCTTCCGCACCATTCATTACTTGTTGTCCGACATTCATGCCTTTGGATGCAATGATGTAACGACGCTCACCATCAGCATAAATTAAAAGTGCGATGTTGGCGCTACGATTTGGGTCGTACTCTAGGCGCTCTACTTTGGCAGCAATGCCATCTTTGTCATTACGCTTAAAGTCAACCATACGGTAGTGATGCTTATGTCCACCACCCTTATGACGGGTTGTTATATGGCCATTGTTATTACGCCCCGCTTTTTGGAACTGTGGCTCAACCAGAGCTGCAAAAGGTTTTCCTTTATGAAGATCGGGGTTAACCACTTTCACCATTGAACGGCGACCAGGTGAGGTCGGTTTTGTTTTCATGAGCGGCATAATTAATTTGCCTCCGCTTCAAAGTTAATTTCTTGGCCAGGTTTCAAATTCACATAGGCCTTCTTAGTATGGTCACGACGCCCTTCAAAACGGCCAAAGCGCTTTGGCTTACCCTTTTGATTAACGATTTGCACAGAGTCAACTTGCACTTTGAAAAGCAACTCTACAGCTTGCTTCACGTCGAGTTTATTGGCGTCACGTGTAACTTGAAAAACAACTTGTTCATTCTTTTCTGCAACCATAGTAGCTTTTTCCGAAACTACAGGGCCAAGCAAAACTTGCATTAGGCGATGATCGTTTTTACGAGTTTGGCTCATTTCAGCAACTCCTCCATTTTGGCGATCGCTGATTTGCTCACCAATACTTTTTGAAACTGAACTAGGGATAAGGGATCAGCATGCTGCGGCTCTACAATCGAAATCTTATGAAGATTACGTGACGCTAAATACAAGTTCTCGCTTACCTCATCCAGAATAATTAGCACTGACTCTAAGCCCATGCCCTTTACTTTTTCAGCTAACAGCTTAGTTTTGGGAGCATCCAAGCTGAACTGATCAACTACATTAAGACGTCCTTCACGCGCTAACTGAGAAAGGATCGAACGCATACCGGCGCGATACATTTTCTTGTTTACTTTGTGGGTGAAGTTTTCTTCAGGCGAATTAGGAAATATACGACCACCTCCACGCCATAGCGGTGAAGACGTCATACCGGCACGGGCACGGCCTGTACCTTTTTGACGCCATGGCTTTTTGGTGCTGTGCTTTACCTGTTCACGATCTTTTTGTGCACGATTGCCGCTTCTGGCATTTGCCTGATAAGCAACAACCACCTGATGAACTAAGGCTTCGTTGTACTCGCGCTCAAATACTTCGGGAGATGCCTGAACACCTGCACCGAGTTGACCGTTATCTTGGAGAAGTTTAATTTCCATCATTCTTCTCCTTATTTAGTTGCCGCAGCTTTAACAGCTGGGGTAACTATTACTTTTCCACCAGGGGCGCCTGGAACTGCACCCTTGACCATAATTAGATTACGCTCAGCATCTACACGAGCAATTACCAAGTTTTGTACTGTGCGAGTGACATCGCCTAAATGACCTGTCATACGCTTACCAGGAAACACGCGACCTGGATCTTGGGCCATACCAATCGAACCTGGAACATTGTGTGAACGAGAATTACCATGGCTAGCGCGACCAGATGCAAAGTGATAGCGCTTAATGGTGCCAGCGTAACCTTTACCAATCGAAACGCCTTGCACGTCAACCTTTTGACCTGCTGTGAAAACATCAACGCCAACAACTTGGCCCGGTTTCATTTCAGCAAGTTTTTCAGAATCAATACGGAATTCATTTAAGGCATTACCAGCCATGACGCCTGCTTTTGCAAAGTGTCCGGCCATTGCCTTAGTTACGCGACTCGCGCGACGAGTGCCGTGAGCCAACTGAACAGCGTCATAACCATCCGTTGCCTGGGTTTTTACTTGAGCAACCCGGTTATCGCTCACATCGATTACGGTGACAGGAATTGCTTCCCCTTCATCCGTAAAAAGACGGGTCATGCCGACCTTACGGCCGATCAAGCCTAAGCTCATATTCTTACTCCAACGCCGACTTCGATTGGCCGGCAGAAATTTAATTTAAACTCGATTTAAATAAAAATTATCTATATAAATCAAGCACTTAATAATTAATTACGATAAAACTTACTGCTTAAAACTACGAAAAGCCTTCAATTCTAGCCTAAAAAAGCAAAACAAACAATCTGTAGGCTAAAACCTCTTACTGAAGCTTAATTTCAACATCAACGCCAGCTGGCAAATCCAACTTCATCAAGGCATCTACTGTTTTCTCAGTTGGATCAACAATATCCATTAAACGCAAATGAGTCCGAATCTCCATTTGGTCGCGCGAGGTCTTATTCACGTGTGGAGAACGCAATAGGTCGAAGCGCTCTATGCGAGTTGGCAAAGGAATAGGACCCTTCACAACAGCTCCAGTACGCTTGGCAGTATCGACAATCTCAGCAGCAGACTGATCAATTAAACGATAGTCAAATGCTTTTAAACGAATTCTAATTTTTTGATTTTGCATAATATTTCCAAAGAGCGGAGCGGTGCTGCCGCGTTAATCATTACATCTAAAGAACGAGGGAATGTCTGCAGCACAAACATTCCCGTTAGCAAAGCTATTACGCCAAAATCTTCGCAACGACACCGGCGCCTACTGTACGACCGCCTTCACGGATCGCAAAGCGCAGGCCTTCTTCCATCGCAATCGGTGCAATTAACTTCACGGTAATTGTGACGTTATCGCCTGGCATCACCATCTCTTTGTCTTTTGGCAACTCAATGGAGCCCGTGACATCGGTGGTGCGGAAGTAAAACTGAGGACGGTAGTTGTTAAAGAATGGGGTATGACGACCACCCTCATCTTTAGAGAGTACATACACCTCCGCTGTGAAGTGGGTGTGCGGAGTAATCGAACCGGGCTTGGCTAATACTTGACCACGCTCGACCTCTTCGCGCTTTGTACCACGCAAGAGGATACCAACGTTATCGCCTGCTTGACCTTGGTCTAAGAGTTTACGGAACATCTCCACGCCGGTACAGGTAGTCTTGAGAGTGGGCTTAATACCTACGATCTCAATCTCTTCACCGACTTTTACAATACCGCGCTCAATACGACCGGTCACAACCGTGCCACGACCGGAAATCGAGAACACGTCTTCTACTGGCATTAAGAAAGCGCCATCAATGGCACGCTCTGGATTGGGGATATAGCTATCTAAGGCTTCGGCTAATTTGATAATCGCGCCTTCACCGAGTTCGCCCTTATCGCCTTCTAAGGCAAGCTTGGCAGACCCTTTTACGATCGGGGTATCGTCACCTGGGAAGTCATACTTGGAGAGGAGCTCGCGCACTTCCATCTCAACGAGTTCTAAAAGCTCGGCATCATCAACCATATCGCATTTGTTCATAAACACGATGATGTAAGGTACGCCTACTTGACGCGCTAAGAGGATGTGCTCGCGGGTTTGGGGCATTGGGCCGTCTGCTGCAGAGACCACCAGGATTGCGCCATCCATCTGCGCAGCACCAGTAATCATGTTCTTCACATAGTCAGCATGGCCTGGGCAATCGACGTGTGCGTAGTGACGATTCTTGGTCTCGTACTCAACGTGAGCTGTATTAATCGTAATACCACGCGCCTTCTCTTCGGGAGCTGCATCGATCTGATCGTATGCTTTGGCTTCACCACCAAAGAGCTTGGAGAGCACGGTGGTGATTGCTGCGGTGAGAGTCGTTTTGCCATGGTCGACGTGACCAATGGTGCCAACGTTAACGTGGGGTTTAGTCCGTTCAAATTTTTCTTTTGCCATTTTGGGTGCCTTCTATTTAGCTAATCAATGTTCAAAAAATTAAATTACTTTGCTTTTGCTGCCATTACTGCCTCGGCAACGTTTTTGGGTGCTTCTGAATAATGCTTAAATTCCATCGTGTAGGTTGCACGTCCCTGCGTTAGTGAGCGCAGGCCAGTGGAGTATCCAAACATTTCTGCAAGCGGTACTTCTGCTCGCACAATCTTCCCGCCGCCTGGAATATCGTCCATACCTTGCAAAATTCCACGTCGTGAGGATAAATCACCCATTACGTTACCCATAAAATCTTCAGGGGTCTCAACCTCAACCGCCATCATTGGCTCAAGCAAAACAGGGCTCGCTCTACGCATGCCCTCTTTAAATGCCATAGAACCGGCCATCTTAAACGCGTTCTCGTTCGAGTCAACATCATGATATGAGCCGAAGAATAGAGTTGCCTTGATGTCTACCACAGGGTATCCGGCCAGCACGCCAGATGTAAGTGTTTCAACAATCCCTTTTTCAACAGCTGGGATGTATTCACGAGGAACAACTCCGCCCTTGATTGCATCAACGAACTCAAAACCTTTTCCAGGTACCTGTGGCTCTAGTTTTAGTACAACGTGTCCATATTGACCGCGCCCACCAGACTGCTTCACAAATTTACCTTCGACCTCATCGCAATTTTTACGAATTGTTTCACGATAAGCAACCTGTGGCTTGCCTACAGTTGCCTCAACGCTAAACTCGCGCTTCATACGATCAACCAGGATCTCAAGATGCAACTCACCCATTCCAGAAATAATGGTTTGACCAGACTCTTCATCGGTCTTGACTCGGAATGATGGATCTTCTTGGGCTAAACGGTTCAGTGCCAAGCCCATTTTTTCTTGATCTGCCTTAGTCTTTGGCTCTACTGCCTGAGAAATAACGGGCTCAGGGAAGACCATGCGCTCCAGAATCAAAATACTATCGGGGTCACACAATGTCTCGCCAGTAGTCGCTTCTTTCAAACCAACGGCGGCGGCGATATCGCCAGCACGAACTTCTTTGATCTCTTCACGCTGGTTTGCATGCATCTGCAACAAACGACCAATACGCTCTTTCTTTCCCTTAATTGGGTTATAGATCGTATCGCCAGAGTTAATGACGCCAGAATAGACACGGAAGAAGATGAGCTGCCCAACAAAAGGGTCAGTCATGATCTTAAAAGCAAGAGCAGAAAACTTTTCGTCATCGCTGGCTTTGCGACTAGTTTCGCTGCCGTCTTCCTTCTCACCCTTAACCGGAGGAATATCTACCGGAGATGGCAAAAAATCGACAACCGCATCTAACATCGCTTGAACGCCTTTGTTTTTAAAAGCGCTACCGCAAAGCATAGGAACAATTTCACCAGCAATAGTTCTATTGCGCAGTGCTTTTTTAATATCTTCTTCAGAGAGAGCCTCTCCACCAAGGTATTTATCCATCATCTCTTCGGAACTCTCAGCAGCAGCTTCGAGCATCTTCTCGCGCCATTCTTCTGCAGTTTCTTTCAATTCAGCAGGTATATCACCATACGTAAATTTTGTACCTTGAGAAGCATCATCCCAAATAATGGATTTCATCTTAACTAAATCAACTACGCCTTGGAAATTTTCTTCTGCGCCAATAGGTATCTGAATCGGAATAGGATTGGCTTTAAGGCGCGCCTTCATTTGGTCATAGACCTTAAAAAAGTTTGCGCCAGTTCGATCCATCTTGTTTACAAAAGCAAGGCGGGGAACGCGATATTTATTAGCCTGGCGCCAAACAGTTTCCGACTGTGGCTGAACGCCGCCGACTGCACAATAGACCATGCATGCACCATCTAGTACGCGCATTGATCGTTCAACTTCAATAGTAAAGTCAACGTGTCCTGGAGTATCAATAATATTGATTCGATGCTCAGGATAGTTACCGGCCATCCCTTTCCAGAATGCCGTTGTTGCTGCAGAGGTAATTGTGATGCCGCGCTCTTGCTCTTGCTCCATCCAATCCATAGTGGCTGCGCCATCATGGACCTCACCGATTTTATGATTTACGCCGGTATAAAACAGAACGCGCTCGGTCGTTGTGGTCTTACCAGCGTCAATATGTGCTGAGATACCAATATTGCGATAGAGCTCAATAGGGGTTTTACGTGCCACTTTATATTCTCTTTCGTTAGAGCGTTAGAAACGGAAATGGGAGAAGGCCTTGTTGGCTTCAGCCATACGGTGAACTTCCTCGCGCTTCTTCATTGCGCCGCCACGTCCTTCGGCAGCTTCTAATAATTCATTAGCCAAACGTTGCGCCATCGACTTCTCGCCGCGCTTTTTAGCTGCTTCTCTTAACCAACGCATCGCCAAGGCAATCCGACGGGAAGGGCGAACTTCGACTGGAACCTGATAGTTGGCACCGCCAACACGACGGCTCTTTACCTCAACCATAGGCTTCACATTCCCCATAGCGGTTGAGAAAATCTCTAAGGGCTCTTTATTAGCTTTTTTCTCAATATGCTCAAAAGCGCCATAAACAATTCGCTCAGCGACGGATTTTTTCCCGTCAAGCATTAGAACGTTCATGAACTTGGCAACTTCCACATTCCCAAACTTTGGGTCAGGAAGGATCTCCCTTTTGGGAACTTCGCGACGACGTGGCATAACTACTCCTATTTATTCAGTTAGGGAACATTCCCCTCAGTTACTTAACTACTTTGCTAGCAAAGCGAAGTAACCACTTACTTGCCAATATGGCCTTTAATACATGCTTCTAAACTATTTACGCTTTCTTGGCGCGCTTTGCACCATACTTAGAGCGGGATTGCTTACGATCTTTAACGCCCTGAAGATCCAATGATCCACGTACGATGTGGTAACGAACACCTGGCAAGTCTTTTACACGGCCACCACGGATCAATACAACCGAGTGCTCCTGAAGGTTATGGCCCTCACCACCAATATAGGAAATAACTTCAAACCCGTTGGTTAAGCGGACCTTAGCCACCTTACGCAAAGCTGAGTTTGGCTTTTTAGGCGTAGTTGTATACACACGGGTGCAAACACCACGGCGTTGGGGGCTATTTTGCAACGCGGGGCTCTTGCTCTTAACGACAAGGCGCGAACGCGGATTGCGCAGCAGCTGATTAATTGTTGGCATAAATTTACTCGCTTATTGCTTTTTATCTATATAAATCAATGATTTAGATTATCTTACTTTTATCAACCTAAGTAATTGATTTTCTTACAAATCAGTAGAACTCAGCATTCTAGCTTGGCCAGCCTTTTCCGTCAACCTTCAGGAAAAAACTGGCCAAATTGCCAAGTTTCTGACACCCACTTAAACCTGCTCAGCACCGCCTTCGGAAGCTGCTTCTTGCGGCTCTGCAACGGCGCCAGCCTCTAAAGCCAATGCCTCCTCAGCGGCAATCATTTGGGCGCGATCACGCTCAAACTGCTCTCGCACCTTTCTAGCACGGCGATAGGCCAAGCCCGTTCCGGCAGGAATCAAACGACCAATAATGACGTTCTCTTTGAGGCCTCTCAAAGTATCAACCTTGCCCATAATGGCGGCCTCGGTCAGGACTCGGGTAGTCTCTTGGAAAGAAGCTGCTGAGATAAAGCTATCCGTTGACAGGGACGCCTTAGTAATACCTAGAAGCACGTTGTCAAATTGAGCAGGAGTCTTGCCTTCAGCAATCACGCGATCGTTCTCGTCATACAACTTCGAACGCTCAACTTGCTCGCCTGTAATAAAGTTAGCATCGCCAGGGTTGGTGATCTGAACACGACGAAGCATCTGACGCACGATGACCTCAATATGTTTGTCGTTGATCTTCACGCCCTGAAGACGATAAACGTCTTGAACTTCATCCACGATGTAAATCGCTAACTCTTCAATACCCTTGAGAGTCAAAATATCATGCGGATCAGCAGGGCCCTCAACAATCATTTCACCTTTATTGACGACCTGGCCATCGTGAACCAACACTTGCTTCTCTTTTGGAATCAAGAACTCGCTACTCTCACCATCCATATCGGTAATTACTAAACGTTGCTTACCCTTGGTTTCTTTACCAAATGAAACCGTTCCGGTAACCTTCGCCAAAATGGCGGCATCTTTTGGTGATCGGGCTTCAAAGAGTTCAGCTACGCGTGGCAAACCACCAGTGATATCGCGGGTCTTCTGCGACTCAATCGGAATACGTGCCAAAACCTCGCCTACCTCAATCTTCTGACCATCTTTAACCGTAATTAAAGCGCCGACCTGAAGACCAATGGTAACTGGGTGCTCGGTACCAGTAATCTTAATATGATTACCTTGAGCATCTAACAGCTGAATGACTGGGCGCAAGCCCTTGCTAGCTGCCGAGCGACGTTTCCCATCGATCACAACTAAAGTAGACAAGCCAGTAACCTCATCAACCTGTTTGGCAACAGTCACACCCTCTTCAACGTTTTCAAAGCGTGCAATTCCTGCAAACTCCGAAATAATGGGGCGTGTCAATGGATCCCAGGTCGCAATACTATTACCCGCTTTTACATTAGCGCCTTCTTTAACGGTCAAGGTTGCGCCGTAGGGTATCTTATGGCGCTCACGCTCACGGCCGTTATCGTCTAAGACCAAAGCCTCACCCGAGCGCGAGATCACAACTTGTTCGCCCTTTGCATTGGTAACAATACGCATAGTCGAAGAGAACTTTAATGCGCCTGTTGATTTAACTTCCACATTACTTGCCACCAATGCACGGGATGCTGCACCGCCAATGTGGAAAGTGCGCATGGTCAACTGAGTGCCTGGCTCACCGATAGATTGAGCAGCAATGACGCCAACTGCCTCGCCCACGTTGACCAAGCCGCCGCGACCAAGATCACGTCCGTAGCACTTCGCACAGAGACCATAGCGCGTCTCACAAGTTAGTACAGTGCGAACCTTCACTTCATCAATACCAAGGTCTACAATCTGATCTACATGATCTTCTTCGAGTAAAGTGTCGTGCGGAATAATTACATCTTGTGTATCTGGGTGCAGGATGTCACCGATGCAAACTCGACCTAATATGCGATCGCGCAATGCTTCGATAATTTCTCCACCCTCGACTAAAGCCTTCATCGTGACACCAGAAGTTGCGCCGCAGTCGTCTTCAATGACCACTAGATCTTGTGTGACATCGCATAAACGACGAGTCAGATAACCCGAGTTAGCGGTCTTCAAAGCTGTATCAGCAAGACCTTTTCGTGCACCGTGGGTTGAAATGAAGTATTGCAATACATTCAAGCCCTCTCGGAAGTTTGCTGTAATGGGGGTCTCAATGATCGAGCCATCAGGCTTTGCCATCAAACCACGCATGCCAGCTAACTGACGGATCTGTGCAGCAGAACCACGCGCGCCTGAATCGGCCATCATATAAATGGAATTGAAAGACTCTTGACGAACAGTCTTGCCATTACGATCGGTTACATCAACGTGTGAAAGTTCATCCATCATGGCCTTACCAACTTGATCGCCAGCAGCACCCCAAATATCAACAACGTTGTTATAGCGCTCTTGGTTAGTTACGAGGCCTGACATAAATTGCTTGTCATACTCCTTAACCTTTCCTGCAGCTTCGTTGATGATTCCGTCTTTAGAGCTAGGGATCAACATGTCATCAATTGCAATGGAGATACCTGCTTTGGTTGCCAAACGGAAGCCAGACTGTAATAACCGGTCTGCAAAAATCACCGTCTCACGTAAGCCGCATTTGCGGAAAGAAGTATTAATTAAGCGCGAGATCTCTTTCTTCTTGAGTGGCTTATTAATTTCCGCAAAAGCCATTCCTTTAGGCAAAATCTCAGACAAAATTGCACGGCCGACAGAAGTGTGCTGAACTGAAGTCTTCGGCACAAAACGCTCATCGCCCTCTGCAGCCTTATTCACGATTTCATACTCTGTAATACGCACTGCAATCCGGGTAGCAACCTCCACCATACCGGCTTCATATGCACGAATTACCTCAGGGATGTCGGCAAAAACCATGCCCTCACCCTTGCCATTAATTTTGTCGCGCGTTGCATAGTACAGACCCAGAACAACGTCTTGTGATGGAACAATAGATGGCTCACCGTTTGCTGGGAACAGTACGTTGTTCGAGGCCAGCATTAAGGTGCGCGCTTCCATTTGCGCTTCGAGCGACAAGGGAACGTGAACCGCCATTTGGTCGCCGTCAAAGTCAGCATTAAAAGCGGCGCAGACCAAAGGATGCAACTGAATTGCCTTACCTTCAATCAACATAGGCTCAAATGCCTGAATACCTAAGCGGTGCAAGGTTGGGGCACGATTTAATAGAATCGGATGCTCCCGAATAACTTCTTCTAGGATGTCCCAAACGATCGGGGTTTGGCTCTCGACTTCTTTCTTAGCCGCCTTAATCGTAGTTGCGATACCCAAGGTCTCTAGCTTATTAAAGATGAAAGGCTTAAACAACTCTAAAGCCATCAGTTTAGGCAAGCCGCATTGATGTAATTTTAAGGTAGGGCCAACAACGATGACCGAACGACCCGAGTAGTCAACACGCTTACCCAATAAGTTTTGACGGAAACGACCGCTCTTACCTTTAATCATCTCAGCCAAGGACTTCAATGGGCGCTTATTGGCACCAGTCATCGCCTTACCACGACGACCATTGTCAAGCAATGAATCAACCGCCTCTTGTAACATCCGCTTCTCATTGCGCACAATAATTTCAGGGGCGCGCAGCTCCAAAAGACGACGCAAGCGATTATTACGGTTAATCACACGACGATAAAGATCATTCAAATCAGATGTCGCAAAACGTCCGCCATCCAATGGCACCAATGGACGCAGCTCAGGAGGCAATACAGGCAATACCTCCATGATCATCCAGTCTGGCTTAATACCCGAGCTTTGGAATGCCTCTAATACTTTAAGACGCTTAGCGTATTTCTTGATTTTGGCATCACTGCCAGTTGCCTTGAGCTCAGAACGTATCGACTCGACTTCGCGATCAATATTGATAGTACGGAGAAGTTCACGAACTCCTTCGGCGCCCATGATGGCAGTAAACGCACCATCACCAAACTCTTCAATCTTGGCGTTGTACTCGTCTTCGGACATAATCTGGCCGCGCTTCATGGTACCCTCAGGCGTTAGGCCCGGATCTACGACAACATAGGCTTCAAAATAAAGAACGCGCTCAATATCACGCAAGGTCATATCCAAAACCATACCCAAGCGGGATGGCAAGGATTTTAAGAACCAAATGTGGGCAACTGGTGCTGCAAGCTCAATATGGCCCATGCGCTCACGACGCACCTTAGCCAGAGTAACCTCAACACCACACTTCTCACAAATAACACCGCGGAACTTTAAGCGCTTATATTTACCGCACAAGCACTCATAGTCTTTAATGGGTCCAAAAATCTTGGCACAAAAGAGGCCGTCTCTTTCTGGCTTAAAGGTACGATAGTTAATAGTCTCTGGCTTGCGAACCTCACCAAAAGACCATGAACGGATTTTCTCGGGAGAGGCCAAGCCAATTTTGATGACATCAAACTGCTCTTCTCCAGAGCTTTGCTTAAATAAATCGAGCAATGCTTTCATGTCAGTTGCGCTCCATATCAATGTCAATACCCAACGATCGGATTTCTTTCACCAGAACGTTGAAGGATTCGGGCATACCAGCATCGATGGTGTGCTCGCCCTTGACGATGTTTTCGTAAACCTTGGTTCGGCCAGTAACGTCGTCTGACTTCACGGTCAGCATCTCTTGCAATACATACGACGCGCCATAGGCCTCGAGTGCCCAAACTTCCATTTCGCCAAAGCGCTGACCACCAAACTGCGCTTTTCCGCCCAATGGCTGCTGAGTAACCAAAGAATAAGGCCCTGTAGATCGAGCATGCATCTTGTCGTCCACCAAATGGTGCAGCTTCAAAACGTGCATTACCCCAACCGTTACCGGACGCTCAAACGCATCGCCGGTGCGACCATCATGCAGAGTGATCTGCTGACGGGATGGGGTCATATGCAAGCTCTTCGCCTGATCATCAGGGTAGGCAAGCTCAAGCATTTTGCCAATTTCTGATTCTGTTGCACCATCAAACACTGGGGTTGCAAAAGGCAAGCCGCCCTTTAGATTGCTGGCCAACTCGAGAACCTGATCATCACCAAACTCATCGATATTTTCTTGGCGGCCAGTTTCGTTATAAAGGGTCTTCAAAAACTTTCTTAAATCGGCAATTTTGGCTTGCTCTTTGAGCATCGCTTCAATACGCTTACCAATACCTTGAGCGGCCCATCCTAAATGGGTCTCCAAGATTTGGCCAACGTTCATGCGTGATGGCACGCCCAATGGGTTGAGAACAATGTCGACCGCGCGGCCATCAGCCATATAAGGCATATCTTCGACCGGAACGATTTTAGACACCACGCCCTTATTGCCATGACGTCCTGCCATTTTGTCGCCTGGTTGTAAACGGCGTTTCACCGCCAAATATACCTTCACCATCTTAGTGACGCCTGGTGGCAACTCATCACCCTGAGTTAATTTCTTACGCTTCTCTTCAAAAGCGGCATCAAACTGTTTACGCTTTGCTTCGATCGAGGTCTTGATCGCCTCTACCTGAGTTGCAACATCCTCATCGGCAGGACGAATATCAAACCAATGATAACGATCTAGCTCTAAGAGGTATTCTTTGGAGATCTTGCTGCCTTTGGCTAATTTCTTTGGGCCACCATTTGCGGTTTTATTGATCAAGAGCTTTTGTAAACGATCAAAGGCATCTCCCTCAACAATACGCAACTGATCATTAAGATCAAGACGATAGCGCTGTAACTCTTCAGCAATAATTGCTTGTGCACGCGCATCGCGCTCAATGCCTTCACGAGTAAAGACCTGAACATCAATCACCGTACCACTCATTCCAGATGGAACACGCAGGGATGTATCTTTAACATCCGATGCCTTTTCACCGAAGATGGCGCGCAATAATTTCTCTTCTGGGGTTAAGGTAGTTTCACCTTTAGGTGTTACCTTACCAACCAATACATCGCCTGCCTCAACTTCAGCACCGATATACACAATACCGCTTTCGTCTAGACGGGCTAGTTGGGATTCTGCCAAGTTGGAGATATCGCGCGAAATCTCTTCCGAGCCCAATTTAGTATCGCGCGCAACAACCGATAACTCCTCAATATGAATCGAGGTGTAACGATCGTCGGCAACCACTTTCTCAGAAATTAAGATTGAGTCTTCGAAGTTATAACCATTCCACGGCATAAAGGCCACAGTCATATTTTGGCCAAGCGCCAACTCTCCAAGATCAGTTGATGCGCCGTCTGCAACAACGTCACCGCGCTTAACATGATCTCCCACCTGAACGATGGGGCGCTGATTAATATTGGTGTTCTGATTGGAACGGGTGTACTTGGTGAGGTTATAAATATCCACACCAACTTCGCCAGCAGCGGTTTCATCATCGTTTACACGAATCACAATACGATTCGCATCTACATAGTCGACAACACCGCCACGTGTGGCCATTACTACCGTACCAGAATCGACCGCAACAATACGCTCCAAGCCGGTGCCTACGAGAGGCTTATCCGGACGCAAGCAAGGCACTGCTTGGCGTTGCATGTTTGCGCCCATCAAAGCACGATTTGCATCATCGTGCTCTAGGAAAGGTACAAGGGATGCCGCTGCAGAAACAATCTGGCTTGGCGCAACGTCAATGTAATCAATGCGCTCTGGCCCAACCATCATGGTCTCGCCCGCTTGACGCGAAGATACCAGCTCATCGGCCAACTTACCATTCTTATCAATGGTCGCGTTTGCTTGAGCAATGGTGTATTTAGCCTCTTCAATTGCAGATAAATATTCCACTTGATCTGTTACTTTGCCATTGACCACCTTGCGGTATGGTGTTTCTAAGAAACCATGCTCATTCAAGCGCGCAAACAATGCAAGCGAGTTAATCAAGCCAATGTTAGGTCCCTCGGGGGTTTCAATGGGGCAAACACGTCCGTAATGGGTAGGATGTACGTCACGCACTTCAAAGCCTGCGCGTTCACGGGTTAAACCGCCTGGCCCCAATGCAGAAATACGACGCTTATGCGTAATCTCAGATAAAGGATTTGTTTGATCCATAAATTGAGATAACTGCGATGATCCAAAGAACTCGCGGATTGCAGAAGAAATCGGCTTGCTATTAATTAAATCGTGTGGCATCAAGTTCTCGGTTTCCGCCTGCCCCAAGCGCTCTTTGACTGCGCGCTCTACGCGGGATAAACCGGCACGGAACTGGTTCTCGGCCAACTCACCAACGCAACGTACGCGTCGATTACCAAGGTGATCAATATCATCAACCTCGCCTTTGCCATTTCGGAGGTCTACCAAAATCTTAATGGTGTCCATGATGTCTTCATTAGACAAAACCATCAGGCCTTCCATTTCGGCGCGCCCCAAACGGCTATTTACCTTCATACGCCCTACGCGAGACAGGTCATAAGAATCTTCGCTATAAAACAGACGTTGGAACAAAGCCTCTACAGCATCTTCAGTAGGTGGCTCGCCAGGACGCATCATGCGATAAATGGCGATACGGGCAGCCATTTGATCAGCGGTCTCATCGACGCGCAAGGTTTGTGAAATATAAGCTCCGCAATCTAAATCATTGGTATAAATCGTTTCAAATTGCTTAATACCGCTCTCGCGCAGATTGGCCAACAGATCTTCGGTGATCTCGTCGTTAGCACTAGCCAATACCTCGCCTGAATCAGGATCAACAATATTTTTAGCGATCACGCGCCCAATTAAAGAATCGTCTGGGACGGTGATGATCTTAGTTTTTGCAGCTTCAAGCTCACGAATATGCTTTGCATTAATGCGCTTATCTTTTTGAATAACGACAACACCATTCTTGTCGAGGATGTCAAAGCGCGCTACCTCACCTCGTAAACGCTCTGGCACGAACTCCATGGATGCGCCAGACTGCGACAAAGTGAAATGATCGAAGTTAAAGAAATTAGCCAAAATTTGCTCATTGTTTAAACCAATAGCTTTGAGCAAAATAGTGACCGGCATCTTACGACGACGGTCTACTCGGAAATACAAAATATCTTTAGGATCAAACTCAAAATCAAGCCATGAGCCGCGGTAAGGAATGATGCGTGCCGAGAACAAAAGTTTGCCTGAACTATGCGTCTTGCCTTTGTCGTGCTCAAAAAATACGCCGGGTGACCGATGCAGCTGTGACACGATGACACGCTCTGTACCATTAATCACAAATGAGCCGGTATCGGTCATGAGCGGAATCTCGCCCATATACACTTCTTGTTCTTTAACCTCTTTCACCTTTTGTGGCGCTTCGCGATCGTTAATGATCAGTCGAACTTTGGCGCGCAAGGCAGAATGAAAGGTCAGACCGCGCTGTTGACACTCTTTAACGTCAAATGGAGGTGGCGACAACTGATAGGAGACATACTCCATGCGAGCATATCCATTGTTGGACACGATCGGGAATATCGATGTAAAAGCAGATTGCAGTCCTTCATTTGCACGGGCCGTAACGGGCTTTTCGGCCTGCAAAAACTTAGCATAGGACTCTAGCTGGGTTGTAAGCAGGTATGGAACCTGGTGATTATTGGGTCGCTTAGCAAAACTCTTACGGATGCGCTTGCGTTCGGTGAAGCTATAGTTCATTTCATCTCCGATGGCAGCGACTGAGCAAAGATTTGGCGGTTGGCCTCTACCAACCTCTGGCGGACAGCAAAACAATTGCTTGTTATGCCCGACCAAACTTGTCTTCTGCAGTCGTATCAGAAGGCAAACCAGATTTCAGACCTACCAAAGTAAATATGAGATCTGGTTTGACCACTGAGGATCAAACCGAGAGAGGGCCAAGACCCTCTTTATCTCAATTACTTCATTTCAGCTTTAGCGCCTGCGTCTTCAAGCTTTTTCTTGGCTTCTTCTGCAGTCTTCTTATCTACAGCCTCTTTGATTGGTTTTGGTGCGCCATCGACTAAGTCTTTAGCTTCTTTCAAACCAAGACCAGTGATTTCGCGAACTGCTTTAATTACACCAACTTTGTTAGCGCCGGCTTCGAGCAAGTTCACTGTGAACTCAGTCTTTTCTTCTGCAGCAGCTGCGCCACCGCCACCGCCAGCAGGACCAGCAACAGCCATTGCTGCTGCGGATACACCGAACTTCTCTTCGAATGCCTTCACGAGGTCATTCAAATCCATTACGGACATATTGCCTACTGCTTTAATAATCTCATCTTTGGTAATTGCCATTTTTAGCTCCTAAAACTGTATTAATTAATCCTGTGCTCACTTACGCAGCAGGAGTTGGGTTGTCTTGCTCGGGCGTAGCACTTGCTTCTGGGGCTGGCTCAGCAACAGGCTCTGGAGCAGCTGGTGCAGCAGCAACTGCTGGTGCACCACTTGCTTTTTGCTCTGCAACTGCGCCAAGAACACGGGCCATTGCCGACACAGGCGCCTTCATTACTCCCAATAACATCGAGAGCAATTCATCGCGTGACGGAATAGTTGCCAATGCCTTAACCGCATTAACATCAAGTACTTTGCCGTTATAAAAGCCTGCCTTAATGACCAGCTGATCTTGTCCTTTAGAAAACTGATGAAGCACCTTTGCCGGAGCAACGGGGTCAGCAGAAATTCCGTAAATCAATGGACCAACCATCGAGTCACCAAGTTGCTCAAACGGAGTGCCTTGCGCTGCGCGTCGCGCTAGCGTGTTCTTCAAAACGCGAAGATACACACCTTGCGAACGTGCGCTTGCACGCAAAGCAGTAAGCTGGCCCACGGGAATACCGCGATACTCAGCAAGCACAACTGTTTGAGCCGCAGCCAATTGAGCGCCGACATCAGCCACAATTGCTTTTTTGTCTTCTACATTCAAAGGCACGGTTTAACTCCTTCATAATCCGATTGTTTCCAATCGGGGTTACACACCAGCGTCTGATTCGTCTATCACGGGGTGTGCCCGAAATATCCTTACAGGGTCGCCATCTGCGCTGGTCATTACTTTCGTAATCATTAAGAACTCCGCCAACAGCACTTTGTTCACCAACGGTCTTTGATGTTCGAGCGCCAAGGCGCTCGACCCAAAGTTCTTTTACTGCCGGCTTACGCCGCTTGCAGTGAAGCTTGATCGATACGCACACCAGTACCCATAGTGCTACTGACAGCGATCTTCTTTAAATAAATTCCTTTTGATGCACTTGGCTTTGCTTTGTTTAATGCATCGAGCAATGCCAATAGATTTGTTTTCAAGGCTGTTGGCTCGAATGAGCGACGACCAATTGATGCATGCACAATTCCTGCTTTGTCGACGCGGAACTGAACCTGACCAGCTTTTGCATTCTTAATCGCTGTAACTACATCAGGAGTTACAGTGCCAACCTTAGGGTTAGGCATCAAACCCCGTGGTCCTAATACTTGACCCAGAGTTCCTACAATTTTCATTGTGTCAGGCGATGCAATCAAAATATCAAAATTAATTGTGCCGCCTTTAATCTGCTCAGCCAAATCTTCCATGCCAACAATTTCTGCACCAGCAGCTTTTGCTTGCTCAGCCTTTTCGCCCTGTGCAAAAACTGCAACACGGACGTGCTTACCGGTTCCTGCAGGCAATACAACCGCACCACGCACAACTTGGTCTGATTTCTTTGCATCAATACCAAGCTGAACTGCAACATCAATTGACTCATCAAACTTTGCAGTTGCGCACTCCTTTACAAGCACTAGTGCATCGTCTAAAGGATAAAATTTGTTCCGATCCACTTTGGACTGAATCGCTTTCACGCGTTTGGATAACTTAGACATGCTTAGACTCCTTCCACAGTGATGCCCATCGAGCGGGCGCTACCGGCAACAGTTCTTACTGCAGCATCTAAATCGGCAGCTGTGAGGTCAGGCATTTTTAGCTTGGCAATCTCTTCGGCTTGGGCGCGAGTAATTTTGCCAACTTTATCGGTATGTGGGCGTGGTGAGCCTTTATCTATTTTGGCTGCCTTCTTAATCAAAATAGTTGCCGGGGGGGTCTTCATCACAAAAGTGAAGCTCTTGTCCGCAAATGCTGTAATTACAACGGGAATTGGTAAACCAGGCTCCATGCTCTGGGTTTGAGCATTAAACGCTTTACAGAATTCCATAATGTTAAGGCCACGCTGACCCAATGCAGGTCCAACGGGTGGGGATGGATTTGCTTTACCAGCAGGAATCTGCAGCTTGATAAAGCCAATAATTTTCTTTGCCATACTTGCTCCAAAAAAGCGCGCTAGCCTTAAGTGCTAACCGCCGTTGAGTAAACGCTTCACTAGAATTGGCGTTTTCTAGATCCGCTCCTCTGTAACTTCAGATAATTACATCTTCTCCACTTGGCCAAACTCTAGCTCAACTGGTGTACCGCGACCAAATATTGTAACAGAAACGCGAAGTTTTGACTTCTCGTAATTAACTTCTTCAACATTGCCATTGAAGTCGGTGAAGGGGCCTTCCTTGACCCGAACCATCTCACCCACCTCAAATAAGGTCTTGGGCTTGGGTTTATCTACCCCAGCCTGCATTTGATCCATGATCTTACTAACCTCAGCCGTCGAAATTGGAGATGGGCGATTACGTACTCCGCCCACAAAACCAGTTACTTTGGGGGTGTTTTTAACCAAATGCCAGGTTTCATCGGTCATTTCCATCTCTATGAGGACATAGCCAGGGAAAAATCGTCGCTCAGATACAGCCTTTTGACCAGATTTAATCTCAACAACCTCCTCGGAGGGCACCAGAATTCGGCCAAATTTATCCGTCATTCCAGAGCGAGCAATGCGTTCTTCAAGCCCCTTTTTAACGCTTTTCTCCATACCAGAATAGGCATGGATTACATACCAGCGCATATTGCCAGTAGCTTGAGGGTTAGAAACCATATCTGCATCAACCATGATTACTCACTTCCAGCCTAAAAAGATCGAGAACACAAGCCACTCGACCAATTTGTCGACTAGCCATAAAAAGAGAGACATGATGACCACAAAACCAAACACCACCAGGGTCATTTGAGTGGACTCTTTACGAGTGGGCCATACAACCTTCTTAACCTCAGCCCAAGAGTCCTTGCTATAAGCAATAAATCGGCGACCATCTGGGGATAGTGCAACAATAATCACCGCCAAAATAATGCCGCCCAATAGAGCCCCTAAGCGGATCCAGTAGCCCTGATCAATCAAAGTGTAATAAAGAACCAGGGCAACAATAACAATAGCCACGGCAAGCAAGCTTACCCAGCTGGATTTTTGTTCCGAGTTCTCAATAGTTTGTTGTGACATGTACCAATTCGCTTACAAAAAAATGCTGGCAGGGGCGGAGGGCATCGAACCCCCAACCTTTGGTTTTGGAGACCAACGCTCTGCCAATTGAGCTACGCCCCTAATTCTTTCTTACGCCAAAATCTTCGCAACGACACCGGCGCCTACTGTACGACCGCCTTCACGGATCGCAAAGCGCAGGCCTTCTTCCATCGCAATCGGTGCAATTAACTTCACGGTAATTGTGACGTTATCGCCTGGCATCACCATCTCTTTGTCTTTTGGCAACTCAATGGAGCCCGTGACATCGGTGGTGCGGAAGTAAAACTGAGGACGGTAGTTGTTAAAGAATGGGGTATGACGACCACCCTCATCTTTAGAGAGTACATACACCTCCGCTGTGAAGTGGGTGTGCGGAGTAATCGAACCGGGCTTGGCTAATACTTGACCACGCTCGACCTCTTCGCGCTTTGTACCACGCAAGAGGATACCAACGTTATCGCCTGCTTGACCTTGGTCTAAGAGTTTACGGAACATCTCCACGCCGGTACAGGTAGTCTTGAGAGTGGGCTTAATACCTACGATCTCAATCTCTTCACCGACTTTTACAATACCGCGCTCAATACGACCGGTCACAACCGTGCCACGACCGGAAATCGAGAACACGTCTTCTACTGGCATTAAGAAAGCGCCATCAATGGCACGCTCTGGATTGGGGATATAGCTATCTAAGGCTTCGGCTAATTTGATAATCGCGCCTTCACCGAGTTCGCCCTTATCGCCTTCTAAGGCAAGCTTGGCAGACCCTTTTACGATCGGGGTATCGTCACCTGGGAAGTCATACTTGGAGAGGAGCTCGCGCACTTCCATCTCAACGAGTTCTAAAAGCTCGGCATCATCAACCATATCGCATTTGTTCATAAACACGATGATGTAAGGTACGCCTACTTGACGCGCTAAGAGGATGTGCTCGCGGGTTTGGGGCATTGGGCCGTCTGCTGCAGAGACCACCAGGATTGCGCCATCCATCTGCGCAGCACCAGTAATCATGTTCTTCACATAGTCAGCATGGCCTGGGCAATCGACGTGTGCGTAGTGACGATTCTTGGTCTCGTACTCAACGTGAGCTGTATTAATCGTAATACCACGCGCCTTCTCTTCGGGAGCTGCATCGATCTGATCGTATGCTTTGGCTTCACCACCAAAGAGCTTGGAGAGCACGGTGGTGATTGCTGCGGTGAGAGTCGTTTTGCCATGGTCGACGTGACCAATGGTGCCAACGTTAACGTGGGGTTTAGTCCGTTCAAATTTTTCTTTTGCCATTTTGGGTGCCTTGTAATCTACTTAATTCAAATTGAGTCACACTAAAAAACATCACTACAAAAACTGGTGCCCATGGGCAGGATCGAACTGCCGACCTCTCCCTTACCAAGGGAGTGCTCTACCACTGAGCCACATGGGCAGTGTCACTGCATCACACTGCTTCGATACTGCTCATGCATAACAAAAGCTGGAGCGGGTGAAGGGAATCGAACCCTCGTCATAAGCTTGGAAGGCTTCAGCTCTACCATTGAGCTACACCCGCAGTATTACTGCTTAATTACATCCACTCATATTTCACTTATTCCGCTCTTACTTTCATACAACAAATTCATCTGGTGGAGAGAGTTGGATTCGAACCAACGTAGGCGTAAGCCAACAGATTTACAGTCTGCCCCCTTTAGCCGCTCGGGCATCTCTCCGAGAACCAAACATTTTCTCCTGTTCGGCCACTACTGTCAATCTGCAAGTCCTTCTTTCACAAGTGAAAACGCCCAGACCGTAGGGGTCTGGGCGTCACACATTGGTGCCCGGCAATTACCTACTTTCACACGGGTAATCCGCACTATCATCGGCGTTGAGTCGTTTCACGGTCCTGTTCGGGATGGGAAGGGGTGGTTCCAACTCGCTATGGTCACCGGGCGTAGAGGGTAGGTTGCTTTGATACACAAAACAACCCAATTTGAGCAAGCAATGTTACGTATTAGTGATAGTGACTTGAATCACGCAAACTTCAGCACAATGGTGCTGGTTATAGGATCAAGCCTAACGGGCAATTAGTATCAGTTAGCTTAACGCATTACTGCGCTTCCACACCTGACCTATCAACGTTGTGGTCTTCAACGACCCTTTATGGAGGTTAAACCTCCGGGAGATCTTATCTTCAGGCAAGTTTCCCGCTTAGATGCTTTCAGCGGTTATCTCTTCCGTACATAGCTACCCTGCGATGCTTCTGGCGAAACAACAGGTACACCAGCGGTACGTCCACTCCGGTCCTCTCGTACTAGGAGCAGCCCCCGTCAAATCTCCAACGCCCACGGCAGATAGGGACCAAACTGTCTCACGACGTTTTAAACCCAGCTCACGTACCTCTTTAAATGGCGAACAGCCATACCCTTGGGACCGGCTACAGCCCCAGGATGAGATGAGCCGACATCGAGGTGCCAAACACCGCCGTCGATATGAACTCTTGGGCGGTATCAGCCTGTTATCCCCAGAGTACCTTTTATCCGTTGAGCGATGGCCCTTCCATACAGAACCACCGGATCACTATGACCTGCTTTCGCACCTGCTCGACTTGTCGGTCTCGCAGTTAAGCACGCTTTTGCCATTGCACTTTAGGCACGATGTCCGACCGTGCCAAGCGTACCTTCGTACTCCTCCGTTACACTTTGGGAGGAGACCGCCCCAGTCAAACTGCCCACCATGCACTGTTCCCGACCCGGATAACGGGCCAAGGTTAGAACCTCAAATAAATCAGGGTGGTATTTCAAGGTTGGCTCCACCAGAACTAGCATCCTGGTTTCAAAGCCTCCCACCTATCCTACACAGACCGATTCAAAGTCCAATGCAAAGCTACAGTAAAGGTTCATGGGGTCTTTCCGTCTAGCCGCGGGTAGATTGCATCATCACAAACATTTCAACTTCGCTGAGTCTCAGGAGGAGACAGTGTGGCCATCGTTACGCCATTCGTGCAGGTCGGAACTTACCCGACAAGGAATTTCGCTACCTTAGGACCGTTATAGTTACGGCCGCCGTTTACTGGGACTTCAATCAAGAGCTTGCACCCCATCATTTAATCTTCCAGCACCGGGCAGGCGTCACACCCTATACGTCCACTTTCGTGTTTGCAGAGTGCTGTGTTTTTATTAAACAGTCGCAGCCACCTTTTTATTGCAACCCTTTTGCCCTTCTGTTGTTCACAGTTAAGCTACTTGGGCGTACCTTATCCCGAAGTTACGGTACAAATTTGCCGAGTTCCTTCTCCTGAGTTCTCTCAAGCGCCTTAGAATACTCATCTCGCCCACCTGTGTCGGTTTGCGGTACGGTCTCGTTAGACTGAAGCTTAGAGGCTTTTCTTGGAACCACTTCCAATTGCTTCGTGAGCAAGCTCACTCGTCCCACACCCTTGATTTACGCTACCGGATTTACCTAATAGCCATCTCCAATGCAGGAACCGGGACATCCAACACCCGGACAACTCTCCGCGATCCGTCCCCCCATCGCATCTAACGACGGTCAAGGAATATTAACCTTGTTCCCATCAGCTACGCATCTCTGCCTCGCCTTAGGGGCCGACTCACCCTACGCCGATGAACGTTGCGTAGGAAACCTTGGGCTTACGGCGAGGGGGCTTTTCACCCCCTTTATCGCTACTCATGTCAGCATTCGCACTTCTGATACCTCCAGCACGCTTTACAACGCACCTTCACAGGCTTACAGAACGCTCTCCTACCATCACTTACGTGATTCGCAGCTTCGGTAACTGGCTTAGCCCCGTTACATCTTCCGCGCAGGACGACTCGATCAGTGAGCTATTACGCTTTCTTTAAAGGATGGCTGCTTCTAAGCCAACCTCCTGACTGTTTTAGCCTTCCCACTTCGTTTCCCACTTAGCCAATTTTAGGGACCTTAGCTGGCGATCTGGGTTGTTTCCCTCTTGACACCGGACGTTAGCACCCGATGTCTGTCTCCCGTGCTTCCACTCATAGGTATTCGGAGTTTGCTATGGCGCGGTAATCCGCAATGGACCCCACAACCATTACAGTGCTCTACCCCCTATGGTGATACACGAGGCACTACCTAAATAGTTTTCGGAGAGAACCAGCTATTTCCAGTTTTGTTTAGCCTTTCACCCCTATCCACAGCTCATCCCCTAACTTTTCAACGTTAGTGGGTTCGGTCCTCCAGTACGTGTTACCGCACCTTCAACCTGGCCATGGATAGATCAACTGGTTTCGGGTCTACACCCAGCAACTAGCGCCCTATTCGGACTCGCTTTCGCTACGCCTTCCCTATGCGGTTAAGCTTGCTACTGAATGTAAGTCGCTGACCCATTATACAAAAGGTACGCAGTCACCCCTTGCGAGGCTCCTACTGTTTGTATGCATGCGATTTCAGGATCTATTTCACTCCCCTCCCGGGGTTCTTTTCGCCTTTCCCTCACGGTACTTGTTCACTATCGGTCGATTACGAGTATTTAGCCTTGGAGGATGGTCCCCCCATGTTCAGACAGGATTTCACGTGTCCCGCCCTACTTGTCTCTAGCCTAGTACCACACATCACCTTTCGCATACGGGGCTATCACCCTTTATTGCCGGACTTTCCATTCCGTTCTGCTAAATGTTGTGCTATCACTAGAAGGCTGATCCCATTTCGCTCGCCACTACTTTGGGAATCTCGGTTGATGTCTTTTCCTCTCGCTACTTAGATGTTTCAGTTCACGAGGTTCGCTCCACACACCCTATGTATTCAGATGTGGGTGCCGCAAAAGCGGCGGGTTTCCCCATTCGGAAATCTTCGGATCAAAGCTTGTTTGCCAGCTCCCCGAAGCTTATCGCAGGCTACAACGTCCTTCATCGCCTGTAATCGCCAAGGCATCCATCACATGCACTTATTCACTTGATCCTATAACGAGCACCATTACTAGTACCTGTTACAGGTTTTACTTCTGACATGTTTGCCGTAATCCAAACTTGATAAAACTCATTTGTATTACTGATGATTCAATCACTACCCATACTACTTGTTGTTTGATGCACTCTCAAAGATGCATCAAACGCATTGCTTACTCAAATTGTTAAAGAACAGCCATAAATGGCAAAACAAAACACTGCTTCAATGCTTTGTTTTGACATTTAATGATGGTGGAGGATGACGGGATCGAACCGACGACCCCCTGCTTGCAAAGCAGGTGCTCTCCCAGCTGAGCTAATCCCCCATCGACCGCAGTCTGTATTGCCCCTTGATGGTGGGTCTGGTAGGACTTGAACCTACGACCCCCGCCTTATCAAGACGGTGCTCTAACCAGCTGAGCTACAGACCCGTGGCGTTTTTCGTCAACCGATAAGTGTGGGCACTAAAGCTCCAGCATCATTCTCTAGAAAGGAGGTGATCCAGCCGCACCTTCCGATACGGCTACCTTGTTACGACTTCACCCCAGTCATGAACCCTGCCGTGGCAATCGCCCCCCTTGCGGTTAGGCTAACTGCTTCTGGCAAAACCCACTCCCATGGTGTGACGGGCGGTGTGTACAAGACCCGGGAACGTATTCACCGCGACATGCTGATCCGCGATTACTAGCGATTCCAGCTTCACGTAGTCGAGTTGCAGACTACGATCCGGACTACGATACGTTTTAAGAGATTAGCTCCCCCTCGCGGGTTGGCAACCCTCTGTACGCACCATTGTATGACGTGTGAAGCCCTACCCATAAGGGCCATGAGGACTTGACGTCATCCCCACCTTCCTCCGGTTTGTCACCGGCAGTCTCTTTAGAGTGCTCTTTCGTAGCAACTAAAGACAAGGGTTGCGCTCGTTGCGGGACTTAACCCAACATCTCACGACACGAGCTGACGACAGCCATGCAGCACCTGTGTTCACTTTCCCTTACGGGCACCTAATGTATCTCTACTTCGTTAGTGACATGTCAAGGGTAGGTAAGGTTTTTCGCGTTGCATCGAATTAATCCACATCATCCACCGCTTGTGCGGGTCCCCGTCAATTCCTTTGAGTTTTAATCTTGCGACCGTACTCCCCAGGCGGCTGACTTCACGCGTTAGCTACGTTACTGAGAATGTAAATTCCCAACAACTAGTCAGCATCGTTTAGGGCGTGGACTACCAGGGTATCTAATCCTGTTTGCTCCCCACGCTTTCGTGCATGAGCGTCAGTGTTATCCCAGGGGGCTGCCTTCGCCATTGGTGTTCCTCCACATATCTACGCATTTCACTGCTACACGTGGAATTCCACCCCCCTCTGACACACTCTAGCTATACAGTCACAGACGCCATTCCCAGGTTAAGCCCGGGGATTTCACGCCTGTCTTGTATAACCGCCTGCGCACGCTTTACGCCCAGTAATTCCGATTAACGCTCGCACCCTACGTATTACCGCGGCTGCTGGCACGTAGTTAGCCGGTGCTTATTCTTCAGGTACCGTCATTCGCAGTCTATGTTAGAGCTGCTGTTTCTTCCCTGACAAAAGAGCTTTACAACCCGAAGGCCTTCTTCACTCACGCGGCATTGCTGGATCAGGGTTGCCCCCATTGTCCAAAATTCCCCACTGCTGCCTCCCGTAGGAGTCTGGGCCGTGTCTCAGTCCCAGTGTGGCTGATCGTCCTCTCAGACCAGCTACTGATCATCGCCTTGGTGAGCTTTTACCTCACCAACAAGCTAATCAGACATCGGCCGCTCTAATCGCGCGAGGCCTTACGGTCCCCCGCTTTCCCCCTCAGGGCGTATGCGGTATTAGCGCAACTTTCGCTGCGTTATCCCCCACGATAAGGTACGTTCCGATGTATTACTCACCCGTTCGCCACTCGCCACCAGGTGCAAGCACCCGTGCTGCCGTTCGACTTGCATGTGTAAGGCATGCCGCCAGCGTTCAATCTGAGCCAGGATCAAACTCTTCAGTTTAATTCCTGTGAACCTTGCGGTTCGTCGCACTCATTCAAGAGATTGACTTGGTAATAAAACCAAATCTTTTTACTGTCTATGAGTACTGTTTATTTACATCTGTCCCGAAGGACTGGATGCCTTTACTCAGTACCCACAATTATCGGTTGACTAATTTTTAAAGAAGGCTGTCCCATCGAAAATCTATGGAAAATCAGCGAAGTCCATGACTATGACATACCCTTAGATATATGTCAACACCCATTCACGATTATTTCTATATTTTCCTACAAAAAAAGTAATCCTTTTTGTAGTGCGCCAATTAAATCAATGGGTTACTGATTTGAAAGGTCGTTAAGGTCAGACATCCAAAAAGACGGGCTGTAATAAATAAGGGTAAACCCTTATATAAATCAGGCTTAAGGGCCTCTTTTTTGTAAAAACGCTTAATTTGGGCTTGGGTTCGTATCTGGCTGAGAGGTTCTGGCTTTGCCCTCTTTTTCTAAGCGCTGTTTTTCTGACTCAGAAATAATGTCAAAAAATGCAAAGACTTGCTTCACCCCGTTTACTTTGCTAACAATTTGTTTAGCCTTTTCAGCCTCTTGTTGGCTCAATATTCCCATCAAATAAACTCGACCGCCCTCCACTGAAATATTCATTGAATTTGAAGGAATGTCTGCCGTAAAAACGAGTTGGGTTTTAATGCTTGATGCAAGATAAGAGTCGCTTGCGCGTGCGCCTATAGTGCTGTTCGGCCCAATCATGATTTCATTAAACAAAGAGCGAACATTTTTCATCGCTTTCACATCTGTAGCCGCTTGATTTTTGATTGACTCATCTTTTGCTTCACCAATCAATAAAACTTTTTGATTAAAAGATACGACCACAATATGTGCAGAATCTCCAAATTTCCTAGAGAGCTGACTGTTTGCCTCAAGCTCAATGCCTAAGTCAATAGCTTGCACCGCGGGCGTTCTTCGATCAGCCAAAATAGTTGCGCCCCCAACCATGCCCCCAACAATAAATACCCCGCATGCAGAAATCTGAATGGTGATCAATAAAAGACATGCAACTTTAATCAATCGCAACATATTTATTCCTCATCAAACAAAACATGATCAACCCCATCGCAAAGGCAATGCAACAATAATAAGTGTGTCTCTTGAATCCGAGCGGTGCGTGAAGCTGGGACACACAAGTGCAGATCCTGGCCATTTAATAGGTCAGCCATCTTGCCTCCGCCATTCCCAGTTAGAGCAATGATGTGTATACCAATTTTTTTTGCAGCCTCGATTGCTTTGATGACGTTCTTCGAATTGCCAGATGTTGAGATTGCGATCAAAATATCATCTGCGCGCCCAATGCCACGAACTTGTTTACTAAACACATCTTCGTAACTGTAATCATTACCGATCGCAGTCAAGATCGAGGTATCGGTAGTTAATGCAAGAGCGGCAAGCTCGCGGCGCTCGCGCTCAAAACGCCCCATTAACTCAGCAGCAAAGTGCTGGGCATCTGCTGCAGACCCGCCGTTACCACAGGCCATCACTTTGCCCCCTTCATGAAGGCATTTACTCATTAATGCTATTGCTTTGGCAACCTCGGTTGGCAACAGAACCGCGCCATCTTGTTTTACAGCAATACTATCTACAAAATGTTTTTTTGCCCTGCTCGCAAGGCTGTCGATTGATTTCATTTTCATATGATTATTATGCTCTGATTAGATCTCATTTATTCCCAAAATAGATGCTGTTTATTCCTAATATTTACGGGGATAATCAATTCTATAAGGCTTTATTTATTCATGGACAAAACTATCCTTCATTTTCTCTCAGAGCAAGAGCTTCCAACTTCTTCTCTGTATATGGTTGCCTCGCCCATTGGGAATTTAGGCGATATTACTCTGAGAGCGCTTCATGTTTTAAATCATGTCGATGGAATTGCTTGTGAAGACACCCGACATAGCGCGCAACTCTTAAATCGCTTTGATATTCGTAAGCCACTCCTAGCTCTACATAAACATAATGAGATGGGTGCGGCCGCTGTCCTAATAGATCATCTGCGCAATGGTCAGCGCTGGGCCTATCTATCCGATGCCGGCACACCGGGAATCTCTGATCCTGGGGCTCGTCTTGTCATGCAGGTGAGTGCGGCAGGATTTCGGGTGATCCCCATTCCTGGTGCGAGTGCGCTTAGTGCCGCCCTTTCAATAGCGGGCTCCTTGTTAGTGGAATCAAACGGCCAATTCCAGTTTCTTGGTTTTGCGCCCAGTCAGAGCAAAGAATTTGATCGAATGATCGAGCAAATGATTGAAAGCTCCTTGCCCAGCATGTTTTACGAGAGCCCTCACCGACTCTCCAAAACATTGCTCAAATTAAGCAAGCTCGTCCCAGAAGAGCGGATTCTTTTTATTGGGCGCGAACTAAGCAAGAAATTTGAGGGCGTTTACCTGCTCAAGCCCAGCGAAATTGCGGAATGGCTTGAAAACGCCAATAACTTAAAGGGGGAGTTTGTTTTGATGCTAAGTGGTGGCGCTTCACAAAAAAATGCGGTTTCCAGTCAAGCTGAGCCTAGCCGATTAGCAAGCCTGCTAGGGGCGCATATGAGTAGTAAAGATATCGCTACAACCCTAAGCTCTATGTTTGGCCTAAACAAAAATGAGGCTTATCAAATAGCCCTTTCCTGCAAGGAGAAGGGCTAAAGCTTACTTGGCGGCTGGTTTTTCTATGGGCGCCTTTGGTTCTGGAAACTTTCCACCCGCTGAGTTTGCGAGATAAACCACGGCTCGTGCGATTTCATAATCACTGATATCGCTTGGATTGGCTCCCCCGCGCGCTGGCATTGCTCCTTTGCCCTTAATAACTGACGCATACAAAGCGTCATAACCCGTTCCAATGCGCCCACCCCAAGTTGAGGCTGCGGCAAATTTAGGGGCCCCAGCGGCTCCTGAGTTGTGGCATGAGGCGCACACCGCCTTGTAAACAGCCTCGCCAGTCTGCATTTCACGAGGTGCGCTGGCATCTTTAAAATTTAACTGTCCAACGGGTTTGATGATAGCCAGCGTAGACCGCTCAGAGCCATTGGTATCTGTCTTTTTCCCGCTGTTGACATACACAATTAAGAGAAAAATAATAATCAGAGGGATAAAAAAGCTTGCAATCACAGCTATGGACAGCTGTTTTGTATTTTTAATTAAACTACCGTGCTCTTCACTCATATTAATTTGGTCTGTTGGGGTTATATCTAGAGAACATTTTTTGACAAATTCGAATTATACCGAGTGCATTAAGAGTGGGGGCACTTACAATAGACTTGTACGCCACTATTGGCGCCCGTAGCTCAGTGGATAGAGTATTGGCCTCCGAAGCCAAGGGTCGCAGGTTCGATTCCTGCCGGGCGCGCCAGATTCAAAGCGTTGTCACTCCAAAAACCTAAAAAACCACTATTATTTGGGCTAACTTAGAAAGAAAACGTGTCGGAATTAAATAGCGCCCTCCATACTAGCCAAGCATTAGCCAACACAGCTACGCCCTTGAGCCCTGAGCTGCCCCTGCCTCATCGTCGGGTTATTCGTTCCTGGCTAACCCCCATGACAGAAGGGCAAACGCTTCAAGCAATTGCTCTTTTAGTGCTGGATTCAGTATTGTGGCTTGCGTGCATTGCTGCAACGGTTTATTTTGAGAACATTCTGGTCAAGCTAGTATTTGGCATCATTGCTGGATTTGTAACAGGTCGTATTTTTATTCTGGGCCATGACGCTTGCCATCAAAGCTTCACCCCGCATCGCAATTTAAATAAAGTTTTGGGAAGAATTGCCTTTCTTCCCTCGCTAACACCATATAGCCTTTGGGATATTGGTCACAATGTTGTGCACCACGGACAAACCAATTTAAAGGGCTTTGATTTTGTGTGGGCGCCACTTGCTAAAGACGAGTATGACGCTTTGCCAGCATGGCGAAAAGCCCTGGAGCGTCACTATCGAAGCGGCTGGGGACCAATTACCTACTACTTGGTTGAAATTTGGTGGAACAAAATGTTCTTCCCCAATAAAAAATATAAGCCAGCCGATCGGTCCATCTTTCTTAAAGACAATCTTTTGGTTAGCGCCTTCGCTCTTATTTGGCTTGGTGCGCTCATCTCATCAGCAATTGTTACAGAGCAATCGGTAATACTTTCATTGCTTTGCGGATTTGTGCTGCCCTATTTATTTTGGAACGGAATGATTGGCTTTGTAGTGTATGTCCATCATACTCACCCATCAGTTGCTTGGTATGACAACAAGGCTGAATGGCTCCGCGCTCAGCCCTTTGTATCAACTACGGTTCATCTAACATTCAAGTTTTATTGGGGTGCATTAATGCACCACATCATGGAACATACCGCCCATCATGTCGACATGAGCGTTCCGCTCTATAACCTGAAGGCGGCCCAAAATCGCCTTGAAACCCTTTTACCAGAAAGAATTATTGTTCAGCCTTTCTCATGGCAGTGGTATTTTGATACCGCTAAGACCTGCAAGCTTTACGATTTCAAGGAAAAAGCTTGGTTAGACTTTAATGGCAATAAAACAGCTAATTCTGTTCGGGTTCTCCTAAGCCCCTCTAGTAATGGGGAAACGAGGTAAAATAGCGGTTTCGAGCAGATTTATCAGATTCCGTTATGACCACTTCTACCACCCCAACCCCCACCCAAGACACATCTCCTAGCCTTAAATTTTGCTCGTCTTGTAGTCGGGAAAAGCGCTTGGAAGGCGGCACCTGGATTCCAACCAGTAACCGCAAGCAGCGCTGGATTTGCGCCAGCTGTCTCTATAACCGTACACATCGCACGGGCGCGGCAAAAGCATAGTCAACTTACCCCGCACGGGGATTGGCTTGTCTTTCTCGACCAAAGCTATATGCGTTGATTCATCAAAAAACACGATACATCACGACTTGCTGCCGCAGCAATGAAAAATTAGGGGATGTGTTCACCCACACTCACGGTTTCTCTCTCGCTTAACCGGCGATAGGCCCAAAGGCTAGATTCAGGATCATGATTGTTTTGATCTAATATTATTGATTAATTACCGATAAAATATTCTTATGAATAATCTCGACAGTCTATTGTTTGCTCACACGCATGAATGGGTCAAGCTGGGCGATGACCAAATGTATTGGGTTGGCATTAGTAATCACGCTCAAGAGGCATTAGGGGATGTAATGTTTGTACAACTGCCGGCCCTCAACACCGAGATCAAGCAGGGGCAGGCATGTGCAAGCATTGAGTCCTTAAAAGCGGCAAGCGATATCCATGCGCCCATTAGCGGAACGGTTGCGGTCATTAATCAAACGGCAATCGATTCGCCCGAAACCATTAATGCCAAACCTTATGATCTATGGCTTTTTAAAATCAAGTCGGAAGATAAGGCTTTGCTCACGTCAGAGCTTGGGTCATTGCTTTCCTCCGCTTCTTATGATGCCACCCTTTAATCTGTTATATCAACAAAGGGTCGCGCTCAATAGACCAGCGTACCTTCCCTTTTTTACTAATACGGCCATTAGATTGCTTGCGCAGAAAATCATCTAGGCAATTGAGTTGAACCTGTAGTTGAGCCCGACTATCTGCTTCGATTAATAATTGTGCGCGCTCCTTTCCGCCCACTCTTGCTAATGCTTTTGGAACAGGATCAAAGCAGATCAATCCATTATTAGCGTTACTATTTTTTTGAATTAAAGTTTTTGCCTCGGCAAGCAACTCCAATGAATCGCTCATGTACCTTGATTCTGCATGCACCAAAGCATGGCAAACATAAGGTGGCAAACCGCTCTCTTGACGCTCCTTAAGAAGGTGCTTCATATATCCTGCGACATCGTAATTGCGAAGATATTGGTAGATCGGGTCATTGGGATAACGGGTTTCAATCAGCATCTTGGTATGCCCCCCACCCGAACGTCCAGCGCGACCGGCCACCTGAATGAGTTGGGCAAACAAGGCTTCAGGAGCACGATAATCATTGGAATACAGTCTAGCGTCTGCATCCAAAACACATACCAATCCGACATTTTGATAATCATGCCCTTTGCTAAGCATTTGAGTTCCAACAATCATGTCAGCCTCACCTTGATGAATTTTTGTAAACAAGGCTTCGCTTAACTTCCCGGTGCGCGCAGTATCGGCATCCACTCTCAGAACTTTGGCGTGCGGAACAATCTCTTCTAATTGCTCCTCTATTTTTTGAGTGCCCCTACCCAATGGATGCAAATCGCTATCACCGCATTTTGGACACGATAGCGGAATTGGCTTTATCAAACCACAATGATGACAACATAGGGCGGGGGACTTTCTTGATCCAAGCTGTTTATGCATGACCATATAGCCAGAGCAATCTGGGCACTCTGAAAGCCATGCACAAGATCCGCAAGTAATAACCGGTGCAAAGCCTCGTCGATTCACCAATATCAAAGCTTGTCGGCCTTGTTGATAGTTTTTTTGTAAGGCTTGTCTAAGGGTTGTGCTTATCGCTTGGTTTTTATCCGCCTCTTGTATCTGCACCAACTCGACTTCGGGCATTTGCGCCTGATGAATGCGTTCGCTCAATTTAATTTCTTGATAGCGCCCGCGCTCAATGGCGTGCCATGTTTCTAGGGACGGCGTTGCTGAAGACAGTAGAACAGGAATGTTTTCATTTTTTGCTCGCCAGATTGCAAGGTCTCTGGCAGAGTAGCCCAAGCCTTCTTGTTGTTTAAATGAACTATCGTGCTCTTCATCAACCACAATGGCGGCTAAGTTTGGTATAGGGGTCAGTATAGATAAGCGGGTGCCGAGAATGACCTTGGCTTTTCTGCTTATGATCGCATGCCATGAAATTGCTCTTTGTTTATCACTCAAGCCGCTATGCAATACGGCCATTTCTTGATTTGGCATATGGCTTGCAATTCTTCGCTCTAGTTGTGGGGTTAGGTTTATTTCTGGCAGTAGTACCAGCACCTGCGCGTCATGATCATTACTTAAGATCTGCTGGAGATAATTTAAGTAAACCGCAGTCTTCCCACTACCGGTTACGCCATTCAAAAAAATAGTCTGAAACTCTTTTCGATTGTGTGCATAAAGCTGCGAGAGTGCATCCGCCTGAGCGGAATTTAGTTGCTCGGGGCGTATCGCCTGATCGTGCGATTGCAAAGCGGTCTGAGTATTTGTCCTCTTGGCTGGCGAAGCGCGCAAGCCCTTTTGCCAATTTTTGGGGCTTCTCCACCATTTTGGAATAGCCGGAATCATGGTTTCCCCAAGGCCGTAAACATAGTAATGCGATGCAAATTGCCCCAGCTCTAGTATTTTTTTATCCAAACAGGGTAGTGGTGCCAAGGCCTTTACTGACTTTAATTTTGATGGCTCAATACTTGAGTGAGCGCTCACCCCAATCACGACCCCTACAACTGAGGTTCTGCCAAATGGAGCCTCCACAATCATTCCAATACTTGGTTTGATCCCTGCTTGTGTTTCCTCCCAAATGTAATCAAAGGCCTCTTTAAGGGGCTTATCCAAAATCACCTGAACGATTATTTTTGCAAGATTATTCAAGTGGGTGTTTACTTTAATGGTCTGTGGATAACTTTGTGGATAACCCCTATTTATGGGGGTCCTGAAGATAATCGCATAAATGCATAGGGCTCTTCATAAATATGCGCTTTTAATAAAAAGTGAATTAAATCAATGGCTTGGTAAATTTTAAGGCTCTAATACATTTGCTTTGTCTTAAATCCCCATGAAATCAGGATTATGGCCTATCCATGTGTATAAGTACCCCTTAAAAGCCTTGATTTATAGGGATTTATCCCGATTTATACTGCTTTTCTGAGTTGGGCAGAATGCTCGAGAACGGCTTTAGCCAAAACTGTAACGGCGTCTGGATTGGTAAATTGAGATATGCCGTGGCCCAAATTAAAGATATGGCCATCCAAGGGATGGAGCCCAGACTTTAGAGCCGGGGCTTTTGCCAACGAATCCAGTATGCCAATAGCCTCTTGAGTAATTTGTTCGGGTTTGGCAAAAAGCGCTATTGGGTCAAAGTTACCTTGAAGCGCTAGTGGCTTATTTTTAGAAACCAATAGGGTGCGCGCCTTGGCAATGGACATCGTCCAGTCAAGCCCGATCACATCGGCACCCACGTCTGCCATGTCCTCCAGCCATAAACCGCCGCCCTTTGTAAAAATAATAATAGGGACTTTTTGCCCATTAACTTCCCGAGGTAATTGATCAATCACGCTACGCATGCTGGCCAAAGAAATTCTTTGATACCAACCATCTGGCAACAATCCCCCCCAGGTATCAAAAATCATAAGTGCTTGAGCCCCCGAGCGCAACTGCTCACCTAAATAAGCAGCTACCGATTGGGCATTGATATCCAATATATGTTTAAGCAAATCAGGGCGATTAAACATCATCGTTTTAGCATGACGAAAATCATCTGAACCTGAACCATCGATCATGTAACAGGCTAGAGTCCAGGGGCTTCCGGAGAACCCGATCAAGGGTACGCGTTGTTTGCCATCTTGAATAAGCGCCTGTCGTATTTGTGCGACCGCATCAAAGACATACTGAAGTTGTTGCAGATCAGCTGGCCTCAGTTTTTTAACTTCGTCCTCACTGCGCAAGGGATGCTGAAAACTGGGGCCCTCGCCAGCAGCAAACTGTAGTCCCAAACCCATGGCATCGGGTATTGTCAAAATATCAGAAAACAAAATTGCCGCATCCAGCGGATAACGATCCAAGGGTTGCAATGTTACTTCTGTCGCATAGGCAGGATTTTTGGCTAAGCCTAAAAAACTACCCGCTTTTGCACGTGTTGCATTGTATTCGGGTAGGTAGCGCCCTGCCTGACGCATTAACCACAGAGGCGTGCGGTCTGTTTTTTCGCCTAAGCAAGCCTTTAAGAATCGATCGTTTGTTAACAATTGTTTAATTATTTTTTACGGCGTAGGCGCGATATTGCAGCTAACTGGGCTGCAGCCATCGCAAACTCTGATTGAGCGTGAGCTATATCAAAGTCACCGGCACGATTTTGCATGGCCTCTTCAGCACGTTTTTTAGCCTCAACAGCTTTCGCCTCATCAAGGTCATGGCCCCGAATTGCAGTGTCTGCCAACACAATCACGCTGTCTGGTTGAACCTCTAGATAACCCCCGGCCACGAACACAAACTCTTCATCACCGTCTGCTTTTTCAATCCGGACTGCACCAGGCCTTATTCGCGTAATCAGCGGAGTATGCCCATGCAATATGCCAAGCTCGCCAGCCTCTCCTGGCAAAGCAACAAATTTTGCCTCGCCACTAAAAATCGACCGCTCTGCACTTACAACATCAACGTGGATTGTTGCCATTACAGTTTTTTCGCCTTTTCAATTGCCTCATCAATCGAACCAACCATATAAAAGGCCTGCTCTGGTAGATGATCTAGCTCTCCACTAATAATCATCTTGAACCCACGAATAGTTTCCTTTAGTGGTACATATTTACCAGGGGAGCCTGTAAATACTTCAGCAACGTGGAACGGTTGCGATAAGAAGCGCTGAATCTTACGAGCACGAGCTACCGCTAATTTGTCATCAGGTGAAAGCTCATCCATACCTAAAATTGCAATAATGTCGCGCAGCTCTTTGTATTTTTGCAATGTAATCTGCACTCCGCGAGCAACCTCATAATGCTCGGTACCGACCACTTGTGGATCAAGCTGACGGCTTGTTGAGTCCAAAGGATCAACCGCTGGGTAAATACCCAACGCAGCAACATCACGCGATAAAACTACGGTGGAGTCTAAGTGAGCAAAAGTAGTTGCTGGTGAGGGGTCTGTTAAGTCGTCGGCCGGAACATAAACTGCCTGGATAGAGGTGATCGAGCCGGTCTTCGTCGAGGTAATACGCTCTTGAAGCTTTCCCATTTCTTCAGCCAAGGTTGGTTGATACCCAACGGATGAAGGCATACGACCTAATAATGCAGACACTTCAGTGCCCGCAAGGGTATAACGATAAATGTTGTCGACGAAGAACAGAATGTCTCGGCCCTCATCGCGGAAAGCCTCAGCCATTGTTAAACCTGTCAAGGCAACGCGCAAACGGTTTCCAGGTGGCTCATTCATCTGGCCAAATACCATGGCTACTTTATCAACAACATTAGACTCTTTCATCTCATGATAAAAGTCATTGCCTTCACGGGTACGCTCTCCAACGCCTGCAAATACGGATAATCCAGAGTGCTGTTTAGCAATGTTATTGATGAGCTCCATCATATTGACTGTCTTGCCCACACCAGCACCACCGAACAGGCCAACCTTGCCGCCCTTAGCAAATGGGCAGACCAAATCGATCACCTTAATGCCTGTTTCTAGCAAATCAACCGACGGGGAAAGCTCATCAAATTTTGGGGCAAGCTGATGTATGGCTCGGCGATCTTGCGTTGCTATTGGGCCAGCATCGTCAATTGGTCGGCCAAGCACATCCATAATTCGACCCAAGGTCGCGGGGCCCACCGGGACCTTGATGCCGGCACCACTTGCTTTCACTTCCATGCCGCGTCGCAATCCGTCGCTTGAACCCATTGCAATCGCGCGAACTACGCCGTCTCCAATTTGCTGTTGGACCTCAAAGGTTAAGCCTTTTTCTGCGAATGAGGCTTCCTTGCTCTCTACTAGAGTCAAGGCATCATAAATGTTGGGCATTTCATTTCGAGGAAACTTAATATCCACCACTGCACCAATACATTGAACGATATTTCCGTTGCTCATTATGTTTCTCCGCTATTTAAACTTTAAATTTTTTACAATTAAACCGCTGCGGCTCCAGCCACAATCTCTGATAACTCTTTTGTAATCGCTGCTTGTCTAGTTTTGTTATAAATCAACTGTAGCTCACCAATCACGTTTTTGGCATTGTCCGAGGCGGCTTTCATTGCCACCATTCGAGCCGATTGCTCAGAAGCCATGTTCTCTGCCACAGCCTGATAAATAAGAGCTTCTACGTAACGTTTTAATAATCCATTCAAAACCGATTCGGCATCTGGCTCATAGATGTAATCCCAGCCATGGCCACCACCAGCCTCTTGATTTAATTCTGAGGACTCAAGCGGCAAGAGTTTCTCTAAAACAGGCTCTTGTTTCATCGTATTAATGAAGCGCGTATAAGCTAAATAGACCGCATCAACCTCACCACGCTCAAACGCAGTGAGCTGGGCAGCGATCGCACCAATCAACACATCCATATGCGGGGTGTCGCCCAAATGCACCGACTGAGACAGAAGCTTAGCCTTTGCTCGATTCAAGAACTGTAAGCCTTTTGAACCTATCGCAGTAAATTCGATGGATACATTCTTATCCTTAAACTCGCGAACCTGATTCGTAATTAAACGCAAAATGTTGGTATTTAAGCCGCCACACAATCCCTTATCAGTGCTAACCAAAATGACGCCAGCCTTTTTCAGCTCACGAACTACCATATAGGCAGGCCGATACTCTGGATTAGCTTTTGCTAAATGCGAAGCAATTGCTTTAATTTTTTCTGAGTAGGGTCTAGCAGAGCGCATACGTTCTTGCGCACGACGCATCTTCGATGCGGCCACCATTTCCATCGCTTTCGTGATCTTGCGCGTATTTTGAACGCTCTTGATCTTGCTGCGTATTTCTTTTGTACCTGCCATGATCGCCTAAATTAGAAAGAGCCCGAACGTTTAAAGTCTTCGATTGCTGCGCGCAAGGCGGTTTCGTCATCTTTGCTTAGGTCCTTCGTATCTTCAATGCGCCCAACTAAATCTGCAAACTTTGATTTAAGGTGCTCATGTAGGCCTTTTTCAAAGGGCAGGATTTGCTTGATTTCCAAATCATCAAAGTAGCCGTTGTTCACTGCATACAGTGAGGCAGCTAATTGCCACACTTGCATCGGAATATATTGTGGCTGCTTCAAAAGTTCAGTAACGCGCTTACCACGCTCTAACTGCTTACGTGTTGCCTCATCCAGGTCAGACGCAAACTGTGCAAATGCTGCAAGTTCACGATACTGGGCAAGGTCGGTACGAATACCGCCCGAAAGCTTCTTAATAACCTTTGTTTGTGCCGCACCGCCCACACGTGATACGGAGATGCCGGCATTAATCGCTGGACGAACGCCTGCATTAAATAAGTCGGTTTCCAGAAAGATCTGTCCGTCAGTAATCGAAATTACGTTTGTGGGTACGAATGCGGATACGTCTCCCGCCTGCGTCTCGATCACAGGCAAGGCGGTTAATGATCCGGTCTTGCCCTTCACTGCACCATTCGTAAATTTCTCAACGTAATCTGTGTTGACTCGCGCAGCACGCTCAAGAAGGCGTGAGTGCAAATAAAACACGTCGCCCGGATATGCCTCGCGACCTGGTGGGCGACGCAACAACAAGGAGATTTGACGATAAGCAACCGCCTGCTTTGTTAAATCATCATAAATAATCAAGGCATCTTCACCGCGATCGCGGAAGTATTCGCCCATGGTGCAGCCCGCATAAGCAGAGAGATACTGCATCGCCGCTGATTCCGATGCGCTAGCAGCAACCACAATGGTGTATTCCATTGCGCCAAGCTCGGTTAGCTTACGGACCACGTTAGCAATGGTGGAAGCCTTTTGACCGATCGCTACATAAATACAGTAAACACCCTTACCCTTTTGATTGATGATGGCATCAACGGCTACTGCAGTCTTGCCGGTTTGACGATCGCCAATAATTAATTCACGCTGACCGCGTCCAATAGGAACCATTGAGTCAATCGCTTTAAGTCCAGTTTGCACAGGCTGGCTAACAGACTGGCGCGCAATAACACCCGGCGCAACTTTTTCAATAAAGTCAGTAAGCTTGCTGTTGATTGGTCCTTTGCCATCAATCGGTTGTCCGAGAGCATCAACAACCCGGCCTAACAGTTCGGGGCCTACGGGAACCTCCAAAATACGTCCAGTACATTTAACTGGATCGCCTTCTTTTATGTGGGTGTACTCACCGAGCACCACGGCACCAACAGAATCTCGCTCCAAGTTCAGAGCAAGCCCAATGGTATTGCCTGGGAACTCCAACATCTCGCCCTGCATGACGCCCGATAAACCGTAAACACGGCAAATACCATCGGTCACCGAAATAACAGTGCCCTCATTACGAATTTTTGAATCAACGCCTAATTCGTTAATTCGACTTTTGATCAGCTCGCTGATCTCGGAAGGGTTCAGTTGCATCAATTACTCCTAGATATAAATCGTATGTTCTTAATTAATCGTTACGCGCTTAAATTGATTTGCATTTGTACTAAACGGGTTTTAATCGAGCTGTCCAAAACCTCGTCGCCTACTTGTACGCGAACACCGCCAATCAGCTCTGGGTCAACCACAACCGTCGGGCGCAGCTCTTTTCCACCAAATCGTTTTTTTAAACTTGCTAATAATTCAGTTAAAGCCCCGCCCTCCATCGGAAATGCGGATGTAATGATTGCCTCTGCTGCTCCCTCGCTCTGATTTTTCATAGCAATAAATTGCTTTGCAATTTCGGGTAATGCCACTAAGCGGTGGTTATTGGCTAACAAATTTAAGAAGCTGGCGAGACCTTGATCTGGCTTCGACTTAAGAAGGCCTTCAATTAATTTGAATAGGTCATTTGAGCTTAATTTTGGGTTATTGGCCAACGCAATCAATTCAGCATTCTCAAACAACGCCGCTAAGTCTTCTAATTGATTTGCCCAAGCACTCAGATCAGCAGGCTTAGCGCTTGCAAATAAAGCCTCAGCATAAGGCCGAGCAATTGTGGCAATGTCGGCCATTTATAGCTCTGCCTTTAATTGGTCCAATAACGCGGCATGAGCTTTGGGATCAACCTCGCGGCGCAAGATTTGCTCTGCGCCTTTGACTGCTAGGCCTGCAACTTGATTGCGCAACTCATCTCGCGCCTTACCAACCTGTTGCTCTGCATCGGCTTTTGCTTGGGCAATAATGCGTGCGGCTTCGGCCTGAGCATTTACCTTAATTTCCTCAGCAGCCATTTGCGCTCTTTTTTCAGCCTCTGCTACACGCTGAACACCCTCTTGCCGCGCAGACGCCATTGCCAATTCTGCTTTTTTGGTTGCATTCTCGAGATCGATCTTGCCACGCTCGGCGGCTGCCAAGCCATCGGCAACTTTAGCAGAGCGCTCATCTAGCGCTTTCACCAAAGGGGGCCATACAAAACGCGCAACGACCCACCATAAGATGAAGAAAACGATCATTTGCGCGAATAAGGTCGCGTTTAGATTCACGATGTTCCTTTCAAAACATTTCGCTGTTGTGGGCCACTAATGTGGCCCGAAACAAAATTACTTAATAACGGCAAGAAGTGGGTTCGCAAAAGCGAACAACATTGCAACACCAACGCCGATCAAGAACGCAGCATCAATCAATCCGGCCAACAAGAACATCTTGGTTTGTAATTCGTTCATCAATTCTGGCTGACGTGCAGCACCCTCAATGAATTTTCCACCCATTAGGCCGATTCCCAAGCAGGCGCCAAGGGCTCCGAGGCCAATAATGAGACCAATACCAATTGCGGTGAGGCCTTGAATGTTTGCTAAAAATGCTTGCATGTTGACTCCTAAGTAATAAAGGTGGTGTTAAAAATAAAAACGGCTAGTTAATGATGGCTATGTGCCTGACCAATGTAGACCAAGGTCAACATCATAAAAATAAATGCTTGCAACAAAATAACAAGAATGTGAAATATCGCCCATGCCGACCCTGCGATCACATGTCCAACCAGTCCGAGCACGCTTAGATCAAGACTAAAGGTCCAAATACTTCCCAACAGGGCAATCAACAAGAAAATTAATTCTCCCGCATACATGTTGCCAAATAGTCGCATTCCTAATGAAACGCCCTTTGCAACATATTCAATAATATTCAACACTAAATTAAACGGCGCCAAGTACCATTTCGCACCAAATGGGGCGGATAAAAGTTCATGGGCAAATCCGCCGACGCCTTTTGCCTTGAAGCTATAGAAAAACACTAAGAGCAGAACTGCAAATGACATTCCTAGTGTTGCATTTAAGTCGGTCGTCGGAACTATTTTGTGGTGAGGAACATGTAAGCCAAAATTTTCTAAGAAATGATTTACCCCCACAACCCAATCAACCGGAACGAGGTCGAGCGTGTTTAACAAAATAATCCAACAAAATACAAATAGGGCTAGTGGGGCAATATAGCTACGATCACCGTGCACAATACTTTTTGATTGCGTATCAACCATCTCTACCAACATCTCTACTAGGGCCTGAAAGCGCCCTGGTACACCAGACGTCGCTCGTCTTGCGGCAACCAACAAAAAGCCAACGGCGATAAGACCCATTAAGAGGGTCCAAAAAAGGGTATCTAAATTAATAACGCTGAAATCAATAATGGAGGTCTGCGCACCACCAATATTGTTAAGGTTTTGCAAATGCTCTGCAATGTAGGCTGTGGGTGTTAAAGGCTCGCTAGGAGCTCCGTGTGCTGCACTTGCCATTTTTAAGCAATTCCCTTGTTACACAAAATTAACACTGCTCACCGCCAAAACCACGCAAGCCAATAACACTTGAGCGTGACAAAGTAAGTGACCAGCAACGGTATCCACTGCAGATCTGGGTAACTAAACGCTACCCACACAAACATTGCAATCGTTACGGCAATTTTTATAAATTCGCCAGAAACAATCGCCGCTAACAAACTCCCAGGATTCTGGTTTTTCATTCGCTTGGCGGCGCTGAGTCGTAAAGCAAACAGCGATGCCGGAAAAAACCCGATAAATCCACCCAAAAGAGCTGAGTAAGTATAAAGGCTCAGACCTTTTGGAATTCCAACAATCGACCAAGCGAGCGCACTCAATAAGGTCACGACCAACTGAAGGCCGATAACCGCCCAGGGAGAAAGGGTAAAAAATGCTCTGCTTTTATTCTGCCGCAGGGCATCCATCTCTTTCTTGCTATAGGTCCGATAAGCCAACTGCTGCTCATCGACCTCGTCCCAAGCGTGCGCTGAATGATCTTTTTTGGGAATCAATTTAGCAACAACATTCTATTATTTGCCCCGATCAAGGTCAATTGTTTTAGGTACTTTTATTACTTAATTTGATTCAATACCCAGTTTTTTCATAAGGGCATCTAGCTCATCAAATTGACTGAAGTAAAACCGCAGCTCTCCTCCCTTGCCCTTATTTTTAAACTCGACCTCTAAGCCCACAATATCGGCCATATTCTGCGCCAATCGTTTTAGGTCTTGATCGGCCTGGCTCGACTTCCCCGCAGAGCCTTTTAATGGTTTTTTCTTTGCCAAGTCTCCTGAAATTAAGGTGGCCGAAGCTGCCAATCGCTCTGTCTCCCGAACTGAAAGGCCCTGGGCCACAATTTTTTGAGCCAGCGCAACCTGACTAGACCCAGGCAAAGAAAGTAGGGCCCTTGCATGCCCCATATCCAGCTCGCCAGCTATTAGCATTGCTTGCACGGCTTTTGCCAGCTGGGATAGGCGCAACAAATTACTAATTGCACTTCTCGACTTTCCAACCGACTTGGCGGCCTGTTCATGAGTAAAGCCAAACTCCTCAATAAGACGTGCAAGGCCCCGTGATTCCTCAAGGGGATTGAGATCTTCGCGCTGCATGTTCTCAATCAATGCCATAGCCGCTGCCGCCTGATCGTCCGCGTCCACAATGCGCACCGGCACCTCTTTAAGCCCAGCAATGCTGGCAGCCCTAAAGCGTCGCTCGCCCGCAATAATCTCGTATCGACCTGTTCCTAACCCTCGTACTAATAAAGGCTGTATCACACCCCGCTCACGAATACTGTCGGCCAACTCCTTTAAAGGAGTCTCGTCCATTATTTGTCTTGGCTGATATTTGCCTGCCTGCAACAAATTAAGCGGCAAGGCGCTAGGGTTGTCGCCACCAAATTCACTCGCCATATTTTTATTGGAGGCCCCAAGCAAGGCATCCAAGCCTCTTCCCAGTCCTTTTTTCTTATTTACACTCATTTTTTATCTACATTGTTTTAATGCGCTCAACCATTTCTCCGCCGAATTCAATATAGGCTTGTGCTCCACGCGCTGATTTATCAAAAATAACCCCAGGCAAACCGAATGATGGCGCCTCTGCTAAACGAACATTTCTAGGAATAATTGTCTTAAACACCTTATTCCCAAAATGGGTCATAAGCTGCTCTGATACCTGTTGTTGCAATGTAACGCGAGCATCAAACATGACCCGCAATAATCCAATTATTTTTAAATTGGGATTTAAATTTGCGTGCACCTGTTTAATCGTATTCACCAAATCCGATAACCCTTCAAGGGCAAAATACTCGCATTGCATTGGCACCACAACGCCATCGGCAGCACACAGGCCATTAAGCGTTAGTAAAGATAATGCTGGCGGACAGTCGATCAAGATAAAGTCAAATTGATCCTCTATCTCCGCTAGGGCTAGCTTCAATCGCATCTCACGATTTTCTAAATCAACCAGCTCTACTTCTGCTCCGGCCAAATCACGGTTTGCAGGCATCACGCTGTAGCCAGCAGTGGGCGCGTACAGAACGGTCTGTGCCGCGGTGGCCATGCCGATTAGGACTTGATAAACGCTGTTTTCTAAATTTGCTTTGTCAACTCCAGACCCCATTGTTGCGTTGCCTTGGGGGTCAAGGTCTATCAAAAGAACTCTTTGTTTTTGGGCCACGAGGCCCGCAGCCAAATTAACGGCGGTTGTTGTTTTACCAACGCCGCCCTTTTGGTTTGCAATACAAAATGTTTTGGCCATTTTATTATTTTTCTTTTTTACTTAATTTGAAATACTAATAATCGACGGTCTACTTTTTGCCCAGGCAATGCCAGCGCACACTCCTCTAAAAGCGTCCACTCTGCTTTAGAAACCTCTGCAATTTCTTCTTCGCTGCGCTGGCTCTTCATTGCAAACACCAAGCCCGAAGGTTTTAGTAGGGGCCTTGCCAACTCCAATAGCTTTTTTAATCGAGTAAATGCGCGCGCAGTAACTGCATCGAACTCCCCCGCCATCTTATGTGCAACCTGCTCAACGCGCATTGCCATTACGCTCATATTATTTAATTGCAAGCCGCCACGCACATGCTGTAAGAAAGCTGCCTTCTTTTTGCTTGCCTCGATCAAATAAAGGCTCCATTGGGTTTGCAAAATAGCAAGCGGGATCCCCGGGAGGCCGCCTCCGGAGCCCATGTCAGCAAGCTGAAGTTTCTGTGTTTTGTCTCTCGCAGCACTTCCCAAATAGCGCATTAGTATTGGAAAAATTACAATGGAATCAATAAGATGTAAATTTATAGCAGAATCTGTATCCTCAATTGCCGTTAAATTGTGCACCCGATTCCATCGCAATAGCTCATTTAAAAAATAATCCATCGCTTTAATTTGCTCAATATTCAAGCCCAGATCGGCAAGGCTGCCCTCTAAAGTCAGGCCATTCATAGCAGTACCTGTGTTTTACCAATGCCTTTCTTTAGATGAACCAGCAGTAATGAGATGGCTGCCGGCGTAAGCCCAGAAATTCTGGAGGCCTGCCCCAAAGTCTCAGGCTGATGCATATTGAGCTTTTGCCAAACCTCTACAGACAGGCCTTTCACTAAGGAATAGTCTAAATCTGGGGGCAAGCGAAGGCTTTCATAGTGCTCATGTCGCTCTATCTCAGTTTTTTGTCGTTCAATATAACCCTGATACTTGATCGATATCTCAACTTGATCAACGATCTGTTTGTGCAATTGCAAGTCTGATATTGCTGGGGCGCCCTCAGCAAGCTGAGGGTCGGCCTGCATAAGATCCCGATAAGATGCTTCGGGTCGTCGCAAGATCTCTGCCAGGGTGGATTCGTGCGACAAGGCCTGGCCCAGGAAGGCTGCCAGTGCTGGGGCTGCTTTATGGCGGGGGCCGACCCGAAATGTGGCGAGACGAGATGTTTCACGTGAAACATGCTCCTGCTTTTTCTGAAAAAACTCCCATTGCCGGTCTGATAACAGGCCCATTGAGCGCCCTCTCTCTGAAAGACGGGCATCGGCGTTGTCCTCTCTAAGACTCAGTCGATACTCTGCTCGGCTAGTAAACATTCGGTAAGGCTCTTGCACCCCACGGGTAATTAGGTCGTCTACTAAAACCCCTAAGTATGACTCGCTTCGCTTCGGGACCCATGGATCGCGTTCTTTAACTGCAAGTGCCGCATTAATTCCGGCCAAGAGGCCTTGGGCAGCGGCCTCCTCATATCCCGTGGTGCCATTAATCTGGCCCGCAAAATAAAGTCCAGACAACGCCCTAGTCTCCAGGCTATGTTTAAGGCGCCTTGGATCAAAGTAGTCATACTCAATCGCGTAGCCAGGCCGAACAATCTGCGCAGACTCAAGACCACGGATACTCTGCACCAAATCCTGCTGAACATCGAATGGCAAGCTAGTCGAAATACCATTTGGATAAAACTCATTGGTCGTCAAGCCTTCGGGCTCTAAAAAAATCTGGTGGCTCTCTTTGGCTGCAAACCGGTGAATTTTATCCTCTATAGAAGGGCAATAACGAGGGCCCACCCCTTCAATAACCCCCGTATACATCGGCGAGCGGTCAAGGCCTCCGCGAATGATGTCATGCGTTTTTGCATTGGTATGAGTTATCCAACAGGCCACCTGCCGAGGGTGCTGCTCAGGCCGCCCCATAAATGAAAAACATGGGACAGGATCTAAATCGCCGGGCTGCTCAGTCATTACCGAAAAATCAATTGTTCTGCCATCAATGCGCGGCGGGGTCCCGGTTTTAAGTCGCCCCTGGGGGAGCGCAAGCTCTTTTAGACGAGCTGAAAGTGTCATTGCCGCAGGATCTCCAGCACGCCCGCCACTAAAGTTCATCAGGCCAATATGAATCTTTCCATCCAGAAAGGTGCCCACAGTTAATACAACTGTTTGCGCCCTAAACTCAAGACCGTTTTGAGTTTTAACCCCCAAAACCCGATCGCCCATCACAATCAAGTCATCCGCAGCGGCTTGAAATAAGCTCAAGTTAGCCTGATTTTCAAGGCGCCTACGTATGGCAGCCTTATATAAGATGCGGTCGCCCTGCGCCCGGGTTGCTCGCACTGCCGGGCCCTTGCTGGAGTTTAAGATGCGAAACTGAATGCCAGCCTCATCGGTTGCGGCCGCCATCGCGCCGCCCAAGGCATCAATTTCTTTTACCAAATGCCCCTTCCCAATGCCACCGATGGAGGGGTTGCAGCTCATGGCGCCAAGGGTTTCGATGCTGTGGGTTAACAAAAGGGTAGCGCAACCCATTCGAGCGGACGCAAGCGCAGCCTCGGTGCCAGCATGACCGCCGCCCACCACAATGACATCAAATTTCTTGGAATAAAGCATGGATTGCCCTTTGTCGGGCGTAGATCATAGCATTTTTACTGTTTCACGTGAAACACAGTAACCCAAAAAGCCTTTTTTAAATCTTAAGTAATTGATTTAATTAGAAAAAAAAGCCGTGTAACCAGATTTGGCGATGAGGGTCATCACAACAACTAAAAAGATCTTTCTTACAAACTGGCTGCCGTGTTTAATGGCTAATTTGCTTCCAATCTGACTCCCAATAATATTAGCAACCATCATGATCAAGCCCAGTGGCCAGTCGATAAAACCCAGGCTTACGAGCATAAACACGGCGGCAAAATTGGTGGTGACATTCACGAGCTTTGTTGCGGCAGAGGCGTGAAGAAAGTCGAAATAAAAAAGGCGCACGAAGGCGAACAAAAAAAAGCTTCCGGTCGCAGGACCAAAAAATCCATCATAGAAACCAATAACCAAGCCCATTGCGATGGCCTTTATCTCTTCGTGCCTCCCCACCTTTTGGGGTGGTCGATTCTCCAGCCCAAAGCTTGGCGCAAACCAGGTATAGGCCAACAAGATAACCAACATGAAGGGCAGGGCTTTGCGCAAGGGCTCAGAAGGAAAAACGCTTACCGCAAAGGCGCCTAATAGTGCGCCTATAAATCCACCGATAATCGCGGGGCCCAAAATATTCCAGGGCAGTTGTGCGTGTTTTAAATAACGGCGCGCTGCATTTATGGTTCCGCCAATTGAAGACACCTTATTGGCGCTTAATAATGTTGCAGGGTGTGCGTCTGGGTATGCCATAAAAAGTGCCGGCACCTGGATCAATCCGCCGCCGCCGGCTATTGCATCAACCAAGCCGGATGCAAATGCAGTAAACAAAAGTAACAGCCAAAGATAAGATGAAAAATCGACCAGTGTTTCCAAAAATTTCGCTTTGTTGTTTTATTTGTTTGTATTGTTAGCTTCTCTAAATATTTAAGAAGAATTGCGAGCGCCCATAAATTTTGTGAGCGCCTCTTTGCACGCCTCATCCAAAATATCAATGGGCATTCGTTGTGACCCCTGAACGATCATAAGAGCGTAGGGCTTGGCAAGCGCCGCGGCCTCTTTTGACAAAATCAACTCTTCGCCCTTTGCGGGCGATTGTGAGCGCCAATAATTAATGGCGGCCTCTAATTCTTGAATAGTAATAAACAGCATTTAAACAAGGGGGGCTTAACCAATGTCCAGCATTGTGCCGCGGCATTTTTTACTGCCGCAATAACAGGCGTAATCCTTTTTTTCTTTCTTCGTTAGCTTACCATCTAGATTTAACGAGTAGTCATAAAAAAGCTCCTCGCCAGGAAGAAGCTTGCGTCTTGCAAAAATAAACACCCGGCTTTCCCCATCCACCGCAATCTCATCGGCCTCGCAATTAGGCTTGCAAGAGTGATTTATCCAGCGCGCAGCATTGCCGCCAACGTTTGCGTCGATCACCCTTCCATCCTCCAATGAAAAATAAAAGGTGTGGTTTGGTTGTTCTGGATCGTGAGGGTGCCGACGCAAAGCCTCCTTCCAACTAATGCGCTCGCCAATGTATTCAATCACGGCTGCACCCTTTGGGATGTCTTTTTTTACAAAGACACCGCGACCATGAATTTCAGAGTTTTTAACGGCGATATGGCTCTTTGCCACCGTCTTGGGGGCTATACGTTTTTTCATGTGACTAAATATCTAAATTACGAGCAATTAGGGCGTTTTTCTCAATGAATGCTCGGCGTGGATCAACCTCGTCGCCCATGAGGGTTGTAAATACCTGGTCGGCCATAATTGCATCCTCAATCTGAACACGCAGCAACCGGCGGGTGCTCGTATCCATGGTTGTCTCCCAAAGCTGCTGGGGATTCATTTCACCAAGACCCTTATAGCGCTGACGACTAATGGCACGCTCAGCCTCGGAAAGAAGCCACTCAAATGCCGCCCGGAAATCTTGGACTGCCTGCTCTTTGTTTGACTTCTCTGGATCGCCCCGACGAACTCGACTGCCCGCCAAAACCCGACCGGAAAGGGCGGCTGCCGCCTTCACCAGGCTTTGGTAATCGTCACCCGCCACAAAGTCTGAATTTATAACTGATAGTTTTAGGTTTCCATGAATTCTGCGGGCAAGTAAGAGCCGATAATGATCGGTTCGCTCTTCTTTTTGAACCGTGATCTCAGGGGTTACAGCTAAGGGGTGCTGATTTTCTGAAAAAGCTTTCCTAAGGCGCTCTGCCGAGGCGCTTGCAGCACTCTCCGTGTCAAAATTAAGGCTAACACCATCAGCCACAGCACGCAAAGCATCTTCATCCATTGTGCGCGAAAGTCGATCAATGACGGCCTGTATCGTTTGATAATTTTTTGCCAAGTCTTCAAGTGCGGGGCCGGCAATCTTTTCGCCCGAGGGGGTTTCAATTGACGCCTGCTCCAGAGCAATCTTAAAAAGCAGCTGATTTAATTCAACATCATCCTTAATGTATTGCTCACTCTTGCCATGCTTTACTTTGTAAAGCGGCGGTTGCGCAATATAGATATGCCCGCGCTCAATAAGTTCAGGCATTTGCCTATAAAAGAATGTGAGTAGCAGAGTGCGAATATGACTACCATCAACGTCCGCATCGGTCATGATAATGATGCGATGGTAGCGAAGCTTGTCGGCCCTGTACTCCTCAACCCCAATGCCAGTACCAAGAACGGTGATCAGTGTGACCACCTCTTGGCTGCCCAACATTTTGTCAAAACGCGCTTTTTCGACATTTAGAATTTTTCCCTTTAAGGGCAAAATCGCCTGAAATTTACGGTCCCGCCCTTGCTTTGCAGAGCCGCCAGCAGAGTCTCCCTCAACAATAAAGAGTTCTGATTTTGCGGGGTCCTTTTCTTGGCAGTCTGCCAGCTTTCCGGGCAAGCCAATGCCGTCGAGAGCGCCCTTGCGACGCGTCATCTCACGCGCCTTTCTGGCGGCCTCGCGCGCTCTAGCCGCATCCACAATCTTGCCGCATAAAATCTTGGCGTCTTGTGGCTTCTCTGCCAAGTATTCTGTCAAGGCCTGAGCCACAACATCCTCAACGGGGCCGCGCACCTCACTAGAAACCAACTTATCTTTGGTTTGACTTGAAAACTTTGGCTCTGGGACCTTAACAGACAAAATACAGGTCAAACCTTCGCGCATATCGTCGCCCGATATTTCTACTTTTGCCTTTTTTGCAACCTCGTTTTCGTCAATGTACTTATTAATAACCCGAGTCATTGCCGCGCGCAGGCCTGTTAAGTGTGTGCCGCCGTCGCGCTGGGGTATGTTGTTGGTAAAACACAAAACCTGCTCGCTATAGCCATCGTTCCATTGCATGGCCACCTCAACCGTAATCGTTCCGCCCAAATCGGACGGGCGGTCTGCAACCGCATGAAAAATGTTGGGGTGGAGAACCGTTTTGTTTTGATTAATGTACTCAACAAAGCCCTTTACACCACCTGAAAATGCAAAATCTTCCTCTTGGCCGCTGCGCTGATCCACTAAACGGATATGAACGCCGTTATTTAAGAAAGAAAGCTCACGAATACGCTTTACTAGTATTTCGTAGTGATACTCTATGTTTCCAAAGATTTCTTCGTCGGCAAGAAAATGAACCTCTGTGCCACGCAGGCCCGTATCGCCAGTTACTGATATTGGTGAAACCTCAACGCCATTCTCCTTTTGAATGTTGCGCTTTTGTACAACGCCCCGACCAAATTCCATATGATGAGTTTTGCCATCACGCCGAATAGTAAGGCGAAGCCATTTGGATAGTGCGTTGACACAGCTTACGCCCACACCATGAAGACCGCCAGAAACCTTATATGAGTTTTGATCGAACTTACCCCCGGCGTGCAGTTCCGTCATTACAATTTCAGCTGCGCTACGCTTGGGCTCGTGCTTGTCGTCGTACTTAATACCAGTAGGAACACCGCGGCCATTGTCAATCACCGATATAGAGTTGTCTGTATGAATTACGACGGATATTTCGGTACAGTGGCCAGCAAGGGCCTCATCAATAGAGTTATCTAAAACTTCAAAAACTAAGTGGTGTAACCCCGTTCCGTCCGAGGTGTCACCAATATACATACCCGGGCGTTTTCTTACCGCCTCTAAGCCCTCTAGAATTTGAATTGAGGATGCGCCGTATTGTTCTAATGTTTTATTTTCTTCAGACATTTTTATATAACTTACCTTCTCGGCTGTGCTTATATGCGCATTGGCATAACAACATACTTAAACGACTCTGAACCGGGAAGAGTAATAATGGCGCTACTATTTGCGTCTCCCAGACTAATTTGAATTTCATTATTTTTGATGTTGGCTAAAACATCCAATAAATAAGTTACGTTGAACCCAATTTCAACTGGCTCGCCATCGTATTTGGTTTCTATTTCTTCTTGCGCTTCTTCTTGTTCTGCGTTGGTAGACTGAATGGTTATTTTGCTGCCAGAGAGCGAAAAGCGAACGCCCTTAAATTTTTCTGTTGTCAAAATAGCTGCGCGTTGAAGTGCTGCCTGTAACGTTTCACGACCAACAACCAATGTGTTTTTGTGACCCTTTGGAATAACGCGCTGATAATCAGGAAACTTTCCCTCAACTAGTTTTGAGATTAGCTCGATATCTCCAAAACTTAATTTAATTTGATTTCCACTTAAGCTTATCTGCAACGGATCATCACCATCACTCAAAAGATGTTGGCACTCTAAAATTGTTTTACGAGGAATAATAATTTCTTGTTTTTGTCCGGCGCCGGTCGGCGGGTGATCTAAGGTTAGTTGACTAAATGCGAGACGGTGACCGTCTGTTGCAGCTGCAATCAATTCCTTGCCTTCCAAGACAAGCAACATACCGTTAAGGTAATAACGAATGTCTTGCTGCGCCATTGCAAAATAAACTTGGCTAATGATTTGCTTGAAAGCACCCTGACTCATCTTCCAACTTGCAGTGACTTCCCCGCCGGTCTGCATCACCGGGAACTCACTCGCAGCTAAAGTCTGTAGAGAAAAACGGCTCTTGCCGCTTTGAACGACCATTCGATTGTCTTTTAAGTTAAGACTAACCGGACCATCTGGAAGGGCGCGCAGGATATCTAAAATCTTTCGAGCACCCACGGTCGTCGTTATCTCGTCGTCGCCAACACCAAAATTAGCCTTGGTCGTTATCTGAATCTCTATATCCGTAGAAACAAAAGAAACGGTATTACCAGCCTTACGAAACAATAAATTTGCCAATATCGCAAGCGTGTGGCGACGTTCAACAATACCACTAACAACCTGAAGAGGTTTTAATAACTCATCTCTGGTGGCGTTAACTAATTGCATTGTCTTTAGATTCCTTTTTTATATCAAAGTAGTAATAGTAGTAATGGTCTGGTTTTGTGTTGATAAGTTAAATTTTATAGCGAAATCATGGCTTTCCAAGAAAAATTTCTTGTGGATAAACTCGTTAATGCTTGTGTATAACTTGTGCAGAAGTGGGACCCCAAAACCCAACCCAACAATATTCACAAAACTACTCACAACTTAGACACATACTTATACATCACCTTACCCACAGGCTTATCCACACTAATTTTTTAAGGACTGCTCTAAAACATGTAATTCATGGTTGAGGTGGGAATCATGCTGGCGCTCCTCAGCAATTTTGCGAACGGCGTGTAAGACAGTCGTATGATCACGACCACCGAATAGCTCGCCAATTTCAGGAAGGCTTTTCTGGGTAAGCTCTTTAGCAATAAACATCGCAATTTGACGAGGCCGAGCTATGTTTGCCGGCCTTTTCTTGGAGTACATGTCTGCAACCTTAATGCTATAAAAGTCCGCAACAGTTCGTTGAATGCTTTCAACCGATATTTGACGGTTTTGAATGGACAGTAAATCCTTGAGCGCGCTTCGGGCCACCTCAATGTTGACCTCCTTGCCATGAAAGCGCACATACGCCAAAATCTTACGTAGCGCCCCCTCAAGCTCTCGTATATTCGATCTCAAGTGTTTGGCAACAAAAAACGCAACGTCTTCGCTCATCGGCACACCCTCCGCCGCTGCCTTTTTCATAAGAATAGCCACGCGCATCTCTAGCTCCGGCGGCTCAATTGCAACCGTTAAACCAGAGTCAAAGCGCGAAATCAAGCGCTCATCAATACCCTCCATCTCTTTTGGGTACGTGTCGCTCGTAATAATGACCTGAGAACCATTATTAATAAGGGCCTCAAAAGCATAAAAGAACTCTTCCTGCGTTCTTGATTTGCCCCCAAAGAACTGAATGTCATCAATTAGAAGAAGATCAAGGGAGTGGTAATAGCGCTTAAATCGATCGAAAGCCTTTTGTTGATAAGCACGAACCACGTCCGATACATATTGCTCCGCATGTATGTATCGAATTCTTGCGTCAGGCTTATTTTTTAAAAGATGGTTTCCAATCGCATGAATAAGATGTGTTTTGCCAAGGCCAACCCCCCCATACAAAAACATTGGGTTATAGGATGATCCAGGATTGTGAGCCACCTGAATTGACGCGGCGCGCGCCAGCTGGTTTGCTTTTCCGGTAACGAAGTTTTCAAACGTTAAGGCGGGATTAAGTTTGGCCTGTTCTCGCTCAGCAGGATTTGGAATGTCATCAACCGCATCAAGACCCAAACCGGAGTCTGGGGCGGGAGCGGGAACCGCTGAAGGAAGAACCGTAGCCGGCGCCGCTAACCCTACCTCAAACTCTGTTTTAACCGGGGCAGATTGAGAGCTACGATGGGCGTCTGAGCCAAGCGTGAACTGTAGGTTTACCGGGTAGCCAAAATAATCTGCAGCAATTTCGTGAAGACGCGAGGAAAAAGTTCGCCGAATCCAATCAAGCTTAAATGGGTTGGGCGCACCAATTAAGAGTAGGCGCTCACTTTCTTCATAACCCTTAATTTTAAGCGGCTGTATCCATGTTTTAAACTGTTGAGGCGACAACTCTTTTGCCAAGGTTTGTAGGGCTAGATCCCAGAAACCAAGGGGGTTAAGTTGTGCCAAGAGTGGGGGGATTTCGGGTTTGCTCATAAGTTTACTTAGGGTTCGATTGTAGCGATCATCAAAAGTTATCCACAAGGAAATGACAGGT